>PBBF01000054.1 GCA_002717745.1 Acidobacteriota bacterium | reverse complement strand
TCGGGATTTCGGCCTTAGCTTTATTAAAGTCACCGGCTACTCACCCATCGGCGACGAGTTCAATAATCCGCAGCATAGCGCGACCAACCTTTTACAAGTGTTGAACTCGCTTAGCTTCGTTCGTGGACGTCATCTACTGAAAGCCGGTTTTGATGCACACTTCACCCGCCAGAAAGCATTCCGTGATGTCCAGTCACGAGGTTTTCTAACATTCACCAGCCAACCGTACTTCACAGGTAACGCGCTCGCCGATCTCCTGCTTGGTCTGCCCCTAATGACAGGAGGCGCCACACTTGACAACCGCCAGCAGCTACGCACTGAGAGCTTTAACGCATTCATCCAGGACGAGATTAGGCTCAACTCTAGCCTTACGGTGTCCGCCGGTGTTCGGTACGAAGTCACTTCACCCCCTGTCGACACCAATGATCGTGCAAACGTTTTTGACCCTGTATCACAGGCGGTCGTCCAAGTGGGCACCAAGGGTATCCCTCGTGGCGGCTATGCAACCGACTACAACAACATCGCCCCGCGTTTCGGGCTCGCGTGGACGCCCGGTATGAGCAACAACACTGTGGTTCGCGGTGGATATGGGATTTACTACAATCGGTCGGCCCTAGCACCTGGCGAGGGGCTGTATTTTAATCCCCCGTTCTTCGATTTCAACTTGTGGTATCCGCTACCGGGAGCTCCGCTGACACTAGCTAACCCATTTCCGACTCAGTTTCCGATAGCGACGCCTCCGTCAGCGTTGGCATTCGATCGCAACCTAAAGACCCCGTGGCTACAGCAATGGAGCGTTGGCATCCAGCATCAGTTCGGCAATCGACGGTCGGTGGAGGTGAATTACGTCGGCTCAAAGGGGCACAATTTGCTCACCGCGCGCGACATTAATCAGGCCGCGCCGAGCCCACAACCGTACAACCTGCGGCCAAATCCGCAGTTCGGCGACATTGTGGCATTAGAGTCAACCGCCACATCGCGCTACAACGCTTTGCAGGTGAAGGCTCGGCAACGGATGCTTAACGGTCTTACGATGCATGCCGCCTACACCCTCGGTAAAGGGACCGACGATGCCTCAGATTTTTTTACGAGTGCAGGCGACCCCAATTTTCCACAGGACAGTAATAATCCGAAAGCCGAGAGAGGGCGCTCGAGTTTCGACATCCGACATCGTTTCTCGATGAGTTTCTACTACGCCCTGCCGTTCGGCCCAGACCAGCGGTTCGTCGTCGATGGCTGGGCCTCTCACATCTTTGGAAACTGGACGGTTGCCGGTATCTTCACGGCACAAAGCGGCTCACCATTCACCGTGGCGCTCCTTCCCGAAGTTGACAACAGCAACACAGGCCGCGCCGCACTCGGGTTCGGGATGAACGACCGGCCGAATCTTGCCGGAGACCCAGCCCGTCCGAACCGATCGGCCACTGCTTGGTTTAACACCACATCATTTAGTCTCCCTCCGTACGGCAGCTTTGGGAATGCCGGTCGGAATATCCTCGATGGACCGGGATTCCAGAACCTCAACTTAGCACTGCTCAAGCAGGCGTCTCTCAACGAAGACCTAGATGTACAGATTCGGCTTGAGGCGTTCAACGTCCTAAACCGAGTCAACCTTGGGCTGCCCGATGCATTTCTTGGTTCACCAACTTTTGGACGTATCCTTTCAGCCGGTTCTGCCAGGCGTTTACAACTCGGACTGAAACTGATCTATTAGGCACAAGAAGAAAACAGGTGTGGGGTTCCCTCGCCAAACGTTGGGAAAGGCGCGGTCACCACTCGCAGTCATTGCCCAACGATTCCTAAGAAAATAGCGAATCGGAATCGTCAGTCTGCAGACTCAAATGGTCAGGCGTTCTTCACCTTGACGGACAAAACATGCGCATATTAAGGTCAGGATGTCTGTCATTCGGATTCCTTGAACGAAATGACCAAACTTAGTCCTCGTCACCTCAATCGCGTTGCTCTCTGGATTAGCTTGACGGTCCTTTCTGTTGTGCCTGCAACGGCGAACGACTGGCCCGATTGGCGAGGGCCAAATCGTGACGGCACCTCCCTCGAAACTGGTCTGATCGCAACCTGGTCACCAGACGGTGAAAACTTGGCGTGGAGAGTGCCCTATGGTGGACGCTCAGGCCCGATCGTTAACAGCGGACACGTGTACATCCAAAACGCCGTCGGTGAGGGTGAAAACCTCCAGGAACGTCTAATGGCATTTGACGTGAGTAACGGAGCACTCCTCTGGCAGCACCGGTTCAATGTGTATTTGAGCGACGTGCCACCTCACCGGGTGGGCTGGGCGTCGCCAGTCAGCGATGTCGTCACTGGACACCTCTACGTTTTCGGCGCTGGGGGGAGTTTGCTATCGCTTACTGCTCATGGGGAACTACGCTGGAAGCGATCGTTGAACGAAGAGTTTGGACTCATTACCACCCACGGTGGGCGCACCGTGTCCCCAGTTCTCGACGGCGACCTAGTGATCATCAGTGGGCTGTCCTCGGGATGGGGCAACCAAGCAATTGGACGTCACCGCTTCATGGCTTTTGACAAGGACACCGGCGAGACTATCTGGATAAGTACACCGGGTGGCCGCGCCTTTGACACAACTTACTCAACTCCGATTATTAGCAATGTCGGCGGAACCAGACTCCTCATCGCTGGCGGCGGCGACGGCACCGTCCACGCACTCCAACCGCAAACGGGCCAACCCGTGTGGAACTTTTCGATGAGTAAACGCGGTATTAATACTGGTGTCGTTCTCGCAGGTGGTCGAGCCTTTGTTAGCCACAGCGAGGAGAATCTCGATACCAGTGAGATGGGATTGCTTGCGGCGATCGACGCCACAAAAACGGGCGCCCTCGGTTCAGACGCCGTTGCTTGGCAGGTAACCGGCTTTCTCAGCGGTTACGCCTCACCCGTCATCGACGGTGATCGGATCTACCAAGTAGACAACAGCGCAAACCTGGCAGCCTTCGATACCTCGTCGGGAAGCAAGCTATGGGAATTAAACATTGGCACGATTCAACGTGCGTCACCGGTTTTGGCAGACGACA
The DNA here is from genome assembly GCA_002717745.1 of Acidobacteriota bacterium. Taxonomy (GTDB): domain Bacteria; phylum Acidobacteriota; class Vicinamibacteria; order Vicinamibacterales; family UBA823; genus UBA11600. The sequence continues at coordinate 19,689 of PBBF01000054.1, read as the reverse complement.
AGCTGTACGTCGGGTCGGTGACAGGACGCTTTTTTATCCTTGAGCCAAGTCGAGATGGAGTCGAGATTCTGTCGGAAGTCCAACTGGGCACTGTGACTGAACCCGAAGAATTGTTGGGGTCACCTGCTATCGCGAATGGACGTGTTTATGTCGTCACAGACCGAGCTCTATACGCGATCGGCCCAAAGGTGCCACGTGTCGAGCGCCGCCTACCGACACCAGCTTCGCTCCCAACGTCAACCGACCCAGTAGCCCATGTCCGTGTTTCACCGACTGAACTGGTTGTTGAGCCTGGACAGCTGGTGTCGCTTCGAGCCGACCTATTCGATGCACGGGGACAGTTGTTACCCCAAAGCGAGGTGAGCTGGGCACTTGACGGGCTTGACGGACAGGTAACGGCCAACGGCGAGTTCCTTGCCGAACCCACTGCTGGTGGCCAAGCTGGGTCGGTAACAGCAACGGTTAATAACGTCACCGGAGGTGCGCGGCTACGGGTAATCCCCACACTGCCCAATGCATACGATTTCGAAGGAGATGCGCCAGGCAGTTCGCCAGCGTACTGGATCGCGTCAACCGGAAAATTCGAAGTCCGAGACGTTGATGGTAGTCGCGTCTTCGTTAAGAAATCAGATAACCCGTTCACTCGTCGCGCGCGGGTGTACAACGGCGCTGCCCAGCTCTCCGACTACACAGTCGAAGCGGACATCTCAGCAATCCAGAGCCGGCGCCAGATGGGCGACGCTGGGGTCAATGCTCAGAGGCATACCCTGGTCCTGATGGGCAACCATCAGCGACTGGAACTCCAGACCTGGCAGCCCGAGACCGTGCGTACCGTTACAACCCCTTTTGCCTGGGAACCGGATACATGGTACCGGCTAAAGCTCAGCGTCGAGAATCTTGACGATGGACGTGTCCGCGCACGCGGTAAGGTGTGGCCACGTGCCGATGCGGAGCCAGACGACTGGACCGTGCAGATGGTCGATGAAAGTCCGCATCGCCAAGGTAGTCCCGGTATTTACGCAAATGCGCCCTTCGAGATCTTTTTCGACAACATCCGAGTGTATGAAAACTAGCAATCAAACACCGGGTATCTGGAGTAGGAGTTGGTAGTGATGCGACGACGATTGCCGTGGTTCGGCGCCGTTGGGGCGTTCGTTGGTCTACTCAATATTCTCGTTGTGGCGCAGGAGTCATCGTCACAACACAGTGACTGGCCGATGTGGGGCGGGACACCTGACCGAAACATGATTTCAAACATGGTCGGTCTCCCCAGCGACTGGGATATAGCCACCGGACACAACATTAAGTGGGTAGCTGAACTGGGTTCGCAGACTTATGGCAATCCAGTCGTCGCCGAGGGAGTCGTGCTGGTAGGCACAAACAACGAGGCCGTTAAGGACCTACGACAGCAAGGTGACATGGGCGTTCTCATAGCCTTTCGTGAAGAGGATGGCGAATTGCTTTGGCAACATGCCAACGCGAAGCTAGCCGCGGGCCGGGTGCACGACTGGCCCTATCAAGGCGTGTGTTCGTCTCCACTGGTCGAAAATGGTGTGGTTTATTACGTCTCGAATCGAGGCGAAGTATTGGCACTCGATATCGAAGGTTTCCGCGACGGCGAAAATGACGGATGGGTAACAGATGAACCCTATTCGAGCGAGATTGATGCCGATGTTATTTGGCGGTTCGATATGCTCGAAGAAGTTGGCGCATTTCCCCACAACATGTCCAACTCGTCGCCCGTCGTCTACGGTGATTTAATTTTTGTAAGCACCTCAAACGGCCAGGATGAAAGCCACGTGAATATCCAGTCACCCATGGCACCAGCAATTATCGCTTTGAATAAAACGACCGGCGAATTGATTTGGGAGGACAACTCCGTGGATGACCGCATTCTCCACGGCCAGTGGGCATCGCCAACGGTTGGGACAATTGGCGGCGTCGACCAAGTAATCATGGGGCAGGGTGACGGTTGGATACGCGGCTACGAGGTAACATCGGGCGAGAAGCTTTGGGAATTTGACACGAACCCGAAGGACTCTGTCTGGCCACGAACACGTAATGAGCTCATCGCCACGGCGGTTGTTTACAACGATCTCGTTTATATCGCCAACGGACAGGACCCGGAACATGGCGAGGGAATCGGTAATATGTATGCGATCGACGCTACACAGCGTGGGGATATCACTGAGTTGGGTCGTGTCTGGTACTACACGGACATTCGCCGCACAGTCTCGACCGCTGCAATATACGACGGGCTGATCTACCAACCGGACTTCAGCGGCTTCCTCCACTGCCTGGATGCGGAAACCGGAGAAGTTTACTGGGTTTACGACACGTTCGCCGCCATCTGGGGCTCACCGCTCGTAGTTGATGGCCGCGTCTATCTAGGTGATGAAGACGGGGACGTTGTCGTACTGAAGGCCGGCAAGGAACTTGAGGTTATTGCCGAGAATTACCTCGGCAGTGCCGTTTACAGTACTCCGGTGCCAGCCAACGGCGTACTCTTTCTAGGCTCCCGCAATCAACTCTTCGCTCTCGTCGAAAACTGAGACGAAATACATGCAGCGACGTTCAAAGAGAAAGCTGCTAAGGACAATTTCAATGCGTGCGGTAATTATGGTCCTGGCTTTGATTATGGCTAGTGCTGCCGACAGGGTGTCGGGTGCGGACAGTCAGCGCTTGCCTAACGCGCCGCGATCGACTGTCGATTGGCCACAGTTCCGAGGCGACCTATCGCTGGATGGGGTTTCGGCATCACCAGTGCCTGATGACCCTCAACTGCTCTGGACCTTTGATACAGGTGAAATGGTGGACTCATCAGCAGCAATCACCAATGGTGTCGTATACGTGGGCACCTACGCCGGGGACCTTTTAGCCCTCAACCTCAGTGATGGCTCGCCCCGCTGGCGCTACCATGCGTCAGAATGGGGCATCGGTGAATCATCTCCAGCCGTGGCAAACGGCACCGTCTACATTGGGGATCTCTCTGGAGTCCTGCACGCCGTTGACATCAACACTGGTGAGGCTCGCTGGACCTTTGAGACAGAGGCCGAGATCAAATCCTCGCCCGTCCTCGTCAACGACATCGTCCTCATTGGATCTTACGACAGCCATCTATACGGCCTCTCAGCAGACAGTGGCCACCCGATCTGGAAGGTTGAGACCAGCAGTTACGTCCACGCAACGCCGGCAGTCGTCAATGGCATCGCATATTTCGGTGGATGCGACGAAGAATTCCGAGGAGTGCGGGTGAGTGATGGCGAGGAAATCTTCGCGGTCTCATCCGGCGCTTACACCGCTGCGTCGCCCACAATCATAGGTGCGACGGCATTTTACGGCACCTTCGCCAACGAGGTGTTAGCGCTCGATCTCGACCAACGGGTAATTCGATGGCGTTACGAACATCCCACTCGGCATTTCCCCTTCTACTCGTCCCCAGCCTTTCACAACGGACTCGTTGTGCTCGGTGGACGCGACCGGATGGTGCACGCACTCAACGCTGAGACCGGTAAATCCCAATGGGTCTTCACCACACGCGGTCGCATTGATTCGTCGCCGGCGATCGCTGGTGATCGCGTTTATGTTGGCTCTAATGACGGGCGACTCTACGGACTCGCCCTATCCGATGGTACGCGTGAGTGGGAATACGAAATCGGATCATCCGTGAGCACCTCTCCGGCGATCGCTAGTGGCCGGATCGTTGTCGGTGCTCAAGACGGACTGATTTACTGCTTCGGGTGATTGGCCGGCGCTTATTCCAGTGAACTAGATTGGCATTTTATTTGCTCCTGTAGTACGATTTTTTGGTTGTGTCCTTCTAAGCAAGCGGGTTTTATTGCTCTCTCGGAGGAGCGAAAATTATGGAAGTCGATCGAAGAAAATTCCTGGTATCCGTAGGTGGTGTGGCTGCAGTCGAGTTGATGACGCCCGAGGATCGGGCGGAAGCTGTTGAGCATTTTGCTTCGGCAGAACTTGACAAGTGGTATATCGACGAGTTCGGTGAAACTGGTGCTCTATCTCCGATCCGTCCGTCGTGGTATCAGCCTGGTGGCGGAGGACGGCAAGATCCAGAGGGTTCGCCAGCGCGGGGAACCGGCCGCGCGTTTCGTGCGGGCTATTCCCTAGCTGAGATGCCGGCTAAGCCAACACTGGTCGATTTCTATAGGTATCGCTTCGCGCCGGGGCAGCATGTCATCCGTAGCGCTACCCACGCACTCAAAGAAGGTCACCCCGAACGGACTGTCATGGCGTGCTTGTTGCATGATGTGGCGCAGGCACTCGTTCGGTCTGACCATGGTTGGTGGGGTGGCCAGTTGTTTGAACCGTATGTGGACGAGCGGGTTAGTTGGGGTGTCCGCTACCACCAGCCGCTCCGTTTCTTCCCAGACCCTGCGGTCGGCTACGAATATCCGGAGTTCTACAATCGGATCTTTGGCGTAGATTACGTACCAGACGACTACCTCAAAGAAGCATACAAGTTTGCTCGCGGCCACAAGTGGTACATGGAAGCACGTTTGGTCACGATGAACGACGAGTACGGCTTCGACAACACCGTGCCGGTGTCGCTTGAACCGTTCATTGACGTCATCGGACGTCAGTTCAAACAGCCAAAAGAAGGTCTCGGTAATGACAATAGTCCGTCGGCCCACATGTGGCGGACGATTATTAATCCGAATCGACCCCTTTAAAACGGATCCGTACAATAAAAAGGCCGAGGCGTATGCTTCGGCCTTTTTGCTGTACGGTATACAGGAAAAACTACCCTCGGAACGCTACTACATTAGCCCTGCCGCCCGTGCCCATCGATATTTTGCCCCTAGTACGTTGACCGGAAGTTGTGTCGTATACGGGTACGCCACGATCCCCCGGTCATAGAGGTATTCCGAAGCTTCTTCCACCTCGACATCACCGACGAGCGATGCCACGATCGGCTTGTGAATCCCCTTGGCGCGCGCCTCTTCTACGACTTCTGAGGCAAGCTTCGCGAAGACCATCGGCGGCGTAACGATCGTGTGCCAGTAACCCAAAATAAGCGCATGGACGCGGTCGTCTTCCAAACCTAGCTTGATCGTATTCCGGTAAGTAATGGGTGGTTCACCACCAGTGATGTCCACCGGGTTACCTGCTGCACCAAACGGTGGGATGAACTTCCGGAACGCCGCATCCAAGTCCTTCGGCATGCTCATCAACTGCAAGCCATTATCGATGCATGCGTCTGACAAGAGCACGCCAGAACCACCTGCGCCGGTAATGATGATGATGTTCTCCCCCTGCGGCGTCGGAAGGACCGGTAGCCCACGCGCAAACTGCAGCATGTCATTTAGCGTTCGCGCACGGATCACACCCGACTGCCGCAGCACGTCATCATAAACCTTATCGTTGCCGGCCAAGGCACCGGTGTGCGACGCGGCGGCCCGCGCACCCTGTGCCGTTCGTCCCGCCTTAAGCACCACGATAGGCTTTTGCTTCGATACACGCTGAGCCACCTCGGCGAAGGCGCGCCCATCCTTCAAATCTTCAACGTGCATAGCAATCACTTGCGTGTTGTCGTCTTGTTCAAAAAAGGTGAGCAGATCATCTTCATCGATATCCGACTTGTTACCCAATCCAACGATCGCTGAAACGCCCATCTTGGCCGACCGACTGAATCCGATGATCGCCATGCCAACACCACCACTCTGGGAAGAAAGAGCCGCCTGCCCCTTCACATCGTAAGGTGTGCAGAACGTTGCACAGAGATTTTCGTGTGTGTAATAGAAACCGTAGATATTCGGTCCCATGACCCGCACGTTGTGCTTCCGCGCCACCGCGACCATCTCGTGCTGCAACTCGATTTCGCCCACCTCAGCAAAGCCCGAGGGAATCATGACAGCGCCAGCAATGCCCTTCTGACCAACCTCTTCCAGTGCGCCGGCTACAAACTTAGCGGGAATCGCGAACACGGCGATATCAATAGAGTCGTCGATGTCCTTAACGCTCTTGTAGCACTTGTGTCCGAGAATCTCATCGGCCTTCGGATTGATCGGGTAGATCTCGCCCTTATAGCCACCGTTGATCAGGTTCTTCATTACCGAATTGCCGATCTTACCTTCCTCACCAGACGCGCCGATAACGGCCACTGCCTTAGGCTTCATGATACGGACCATCGAAGCTAGGATCTCTTGTTGCGACGGTCGCGGCCGCGGCTCGGGTAATTCCTCAGTCAGCAGAATCCGCACGTCGACGGCCGTCACCGAGTCCTTGGTAGCGAACACAGGATTCAAATCCAGTTCATGAATTTCTGGAAAATCAGCGATCAGTGTCGACACGTTCTCGATGAGCGCTGCTAGAGCCTCGCGGTTCACCGGATCAGCGCCTCGGACGCCACGTAAGACCTCGGCCGCTTGAATCCCATCAATCATCGATAAGGCATCCTCTCGGTTCGCCGGTGCTAACCGGAACGTGACGTCCTTGAGTACCTCGACCAGAACACCACCCAGTCCAAACGCGACCAACTTTCCAAAACTTGGATCAGTGACGGCACCAACGATTACTTCCTGTGCGGCCGGCAGCATCTGCTGAACTTGTACGCCGGTGATATCAGCATCTGACTTGTAATCACGGGCACTCTTGCAGATTGCCTCGTAGCCCTGCGCCACTTCGTCGGCCGTCGTTAGTCCAGTCAGAACGCCACCAGCTTCGGTTTTGTGTAAGATGTCCTTCGAGACAATCTTCAGCACTACCGGGTAACCAATACTGCCAGCTAGCTCAGCGGCTTCCCCGCTGGACGTGGCCAGGCCCTCCTTAGGTACCGGAATACCGTAGGCATCGCAGACTTCCTTGCTCTCGGTTGAGGTCAACGACGCACGCCCAACCGCACGTGCTCCATCCAATATCGTTTTGACTACTGCTTGATCATGACTCATGAATAAATCCTCACGCCACTTGTTCTATCCCTGGCTAAATGGCACCCGCTGTCCGGGCTGCCGCGATTTCTTCGCTGTCATAGCCGACTACATCTTGAAGAATCTCGTTAGTATGCTCACCAAGTCCCGGCGACGTCGTCACCTCGACAGGCGAATCCGACAGCTGTAACGGACACCCCACCGTTCGGAACGCGCCGCGCTGTGCATGCTCAACCTCAACGACCATGCCACGGGTCATGAGTGACCCGTCCTCAATAAGCTCTTTCATGCTCATGATCGGCCCGCATGGCACATTGACCCCGTTCAGTAGACGCATAACCTCGAGCTTGTCGTACTGCCGCGTCCACTGCTCGATGATTTGAAAGCACTCATCAAGGTGTGACAGCCTTGCCTGCGGCGTGGCAAAGGCTGAGTCCGTGATGAGTTCTTCACGGCCGACCAGCTTCATCAGTGGTTCCCAACCAGGCGGCTGGATGATGACGTAAGTGTAGTCGTTCGCCCCGCCGCCCTTACACTTCAATGCTTTACCTGGCTGTCCGCCACCCGAAGCATTGCCTGAACGAGGCACTGTGTCGCCGAACGTCTCGTTCGGGTACTCCTTCAGTGGGCCCTGTAGTAGGCGTTGCTGATCACGCATTTTGACCCGACAGAGGTTCAAGACACAGTCTTGCATCGCAACCTCCACCCGCTGCCCTCGGCCGGTCTTCTCCCGTTGGATAACCGCAGCCAACACCGCCGCTACCAAATGCATTCCCGTACCCGAATCACCGATCTGCGCACCAGTACTCGTGGGTACGCTGTCTTCGAAACCGGTCGTACTCATCGAGCCACCCATCGCCTGCGCCACCGTCTCGTAGGCTTTGCAATCAACGTAAGGCCCTGGCCCAAAGCCTTTGCCAGAGGCGTAAATGATCCTTGGGTTAATCTCGCGGACCGTCTCCCAAGAAAAGCCCTGGCGATCGAGTGCACCAGGCGCAAAGTTTTCCACCAGAACGTCAGACTTAGCGATCAGTTTTCGAAAAATCGTCTTACCTTCTTCAGTCTTTGTGTTCAAAGTGATGCTTCGCTTGTTGCAGTTCAGCATCGTGAAGTACAGGCTGTCCACGTCGGGAATGTCACGCAATTGGGAACGCGTAATGTCACCCCGTCCCGGTAACTCAACCTTCACGACGTCCGCGCCAAGCCACGCCAGAATCTGTGTGGCCGACGGGCCTAACTGGACGTGGGTCATGTCCAAAATTCGGAGTCCTTCGAGTGCTTTACCCATATCCTCATTCACCTATTTGTACATCGTCTGATTACGAGTGCCCGGCGCCCATTCTTCCCGGTCGACCCAGATGTTGACGAGCGCTGAAGTGCCACCACGAACGGCTTCACGTGCACGGTCGAGCGCCGGCCGGATGTCCTTGGGATCTCGAACAGCTTCGCCGTATCCGCCTAGCATCTCAGCGAACTTTTCGAACTCAACGTCACCGAGAAGATTTCCAACATTGCCACGTTCAGCGCCGTACTTGTTGATCTGGCCGCACCGGATCTGGTTCATCGCCGAGTTGTTTCCAATAACCCCCAAGATCGGTAATTTGAACCGCTGGCACGTTTCCAGATCCCAACCGGTCAGCGTGAATGCTCCGTCGCCGAAGTAGCAGAGGACTTCCTTCTCCGGATGGACATACTTGGCAGCCATTGCGAACGGCACACCAACCCCTAGGGTGCCGAGTGGACCAGGATCCATCCAGTGCCCGGGCTGGTGCGGCTGTACAGCTTGGGCCGTGATGGTAACAACATCGCCGCCGTCACCAATGTAAATCGTGTCGTCGGTGAGAAATTCGTTTAGCTCGTAAGCTACTCGATACGGATTGATCGGCACGTTCTCCGATTTGAACGACGGCATCAGCTTCTCGTACGCCACCTGCTCAGCCGCGCGGAGTTCGTCGAGCCACGCTTGCCGTCGCTTGGCCCCGTTGTCTGTAGTACCTGTCGTCGCCGCCAGTACCGACGCCAGCACTTGGCCGATATCGCCGACGAGTCCGAACGAGATGTCTCGGTTCTTGCCAACAGTCCTGTAATCCATATCGACCTGGACGACCGTCGCCTCAGACCCGAGCCGACGGCCATAACCCATCCGGAAATCGAATGGCGTGCCAACAATGACGATTACATCAGCCTGGTTAAACGCCATCCTCCGGGTTCTGTGGAAATGGTGCGGATCTCCAGGTGGAAATGTGCCACGCCCAGAACCGTTCATGTAGGCCGGAATATTCAAAGTACGCGCGAATTCGCGTGCCGTGTCACTTGCTCGACAAGTCCACGTCTGGGTGCCGAAGAGCACGCACGGACGCTCTGCCTTTACAAGCAGGTCGGCGAGCCGCTGAATGTCTACTGGGTCAGCTGAAAGCTTCGTGGAGGCACGATAATGCCCTGCTTGAGGGATACGGGCTTTCGACAACTCCACCTTGGCATCGAGAACGTCCCGTGGGATTTCAAGAAACGATGGTCCTGGCGCACCGTTGAAACATTCCCTGAATGCCATCGACACTAAATCGGCGACTCGCTCGGTCGACGGTACCGTGGCAGCAAACTTTGTAATCGGCGACAGAATATCGACGTGCGGTAAGTCTTGTAACGACCCCATCTTGTGCTGCGTCAGTGCGCCTTGGCCACCGATCATTAGCATCGGGCTCTCTGCGCGGAACGCGTTGGCGATGCCAGTGATCGCATCGGTCGTTCCTGGTCCGGCCGTCACCACCGCACAGCCAGGCTTTCCTGTTTGCCGTGAATAACCGTCGGCTGCATGCGCTGCGACCTGCTCATGCCGAACGTCGATGATGTCAATCCCCTCGTCCAGACAGCCATCATAAATATCGATGATGTGACCGCCGCACAATGTAAAGATGACTTCAACCCCTTCCGCTTTAAGCGCTTTAGCAACTAGGTGGCCGCCGGAAATTTGTTCTGGCGCCGTCTCGGTTTCAGCTGGCTTCATCTTCGGTTCAGCAATTGGCATGGTCCCTCTCTGTTTAAATCTCAATAATCATTCCGAAACATTAATCTAGAAATGTAACGTGCTGCGCGACGTGGGTCTCGAGATTAAGGCTGTGCTCACGGACAAGCCGCTCGGCTACATCGGCATCTCGGCTCTCAAGCGCTTCGATGATTTGCATATGGTCAATAATCGACTGCTTTGCCCGATCGCGATCGCCAATTGTCTGCATTCGGATCGATCGCATGTGAATAAATAGGTTCTCGGCCAGCTGGTTCAGTAGTTCACAGCGACTCAATTGCAGGATCGCCTGATGGAACGAAATGTTCGTTGCTGAATACTCGTCGATCCGCGCTTTCACCTCACCCCCATCGAACTTCGCAAACATTCGGCGGAGTGTTGAAATCTCATCGTCAGTCGCGTGTTCGGTGATCAGGCGAGCCGCCATACTTTCAAGCGCTGCCCAAACCGCGATCATCTCTAAGATTTCCTTCTTCTTCTTCCGAATGATGAAGGCACCTTTCCTCGGCACTGTGCGGATAAATCCCTCTTGTTCTAGCCGAACCAGAGCCTCGCGGACCGGTGTTCTACTGACACCGAGCGCTTCACCGAGTTGTCGCTCGTCAAGGCGGGACTCCCCTGTTTCAGCATAGATGTTCACCGAACAGATTGCCTTCTTGAGCCGGAGATATATCCGACTCTTCAAGGCTTCGCCGGCGTCGATCGGTTCAAGTTGGAGAACAGCTGCTGGCATAGAAAACAGCCTAGAGACCCCTGTAGACTGACGGGAGGTACTGATTCCACTTAGTCAAGCTGGTATACAATATACCAAATTCTTATTCTTCACAAACAACTGTTAAATTTAGGGTTATGTGTAAACAAAGGGGTAAAGTACATAGCTAGAACTCTGTGAACCTTTCGGGTGCATATCCGACATAGGGCATGGATGAATCGGGTTCCGTTGTTTTCATCTCGGCGAAAATGAAAGAATCTTGCGCTAATTGCGACCAAGTCAGCACAACGGTCTACGCCAAAACGTACCTCGTCCACTAGGGGTGACTCACGACTCAAGGATAGGGGAGCACAACATGCGTGCCACGACAAGAGGAACACTTCTGGCCTCACTACTAGTCGCTTGGATGGTCGTTGGCGTTCACGCACAGAACCGCACAATCGATGCTGCAGTCGAGACATACGCCGAACAGATTATCGGGCTGCGTCAACACATCCACCAACACCCCGAGCTAGGAAATCGTGAGTTTGAGACAATGGAGTTGGTTTCTAATCATCTTCGCGATCTAGATTTTGATGAGGTCATGGTCGGCGTGGCCCATACTGGAGTTGTGGGTATCCTTCGTGGTGGCCTTCCTGGTGAGGTCGTGGCCGTTCGCGCCGACATGGATGCATTACCGGTGACTGAGGACACCACGTATCCCTTCCGGTCTAATGTGCGCACTGAGTATCTTGGCCAAGACGTTGGCGTCATGCATGCGTGCGGACACGACGTTCATACGGCAGTGCAACTCGGTGTCGCATCAGTCCTTGCCTCCATGCGGGACCAGATCCCAGGAACCATAAAGTTCATCTTTCAGCCCGCTGAGGAAGGTCCGCCGCCAGGCGAAGTGGGTGGTGCCGACCTTATGGTTCAGGAAGGGGTGTTGGAAAACCCCCGACCCACGGCCATCTTCGGATTACACACGCTCGCCTCCATGGATGTGGGCACCCTCGGCTATAAAGCTGGGCCGATGCTCGCTGCTGTGGACCACTTCAGGCTTCGTGTTAAAGGCCAGCAGGCGCATGGCGCCTATCCCCACCTTGGCATCGATCCAGTTGTCATGGCTTCTCAGATCGTGACCGCTCTTCAGACAATCCGCTCCCGCAACTTGTCACCCCTTGAACCCAGTGTGGTGACCGTTGGTCTGATACAAGGCGGTACACGTTTCAATATTATTCCGGATGAAGTGCGGATGGAGGGAACGGTTCGGACCTACGACCCGGACACCCGAGACACAATCGAAAGACGAATGGAAGAAATTCTGAATGGGATTACGCTCGCCGGCGGTGGTTCTTACGAACTTGATTACGAGCGAGGGTCGCCTGCTACGATCAACGACCCAGACTTGACCGCCCAGATGGCACCTACACTTGAACGAATCGTGGGTGCCAATCGGGTCGTGATCGTAGAACCCGTTATGGGGGGCGAGGACTTCTCGTTCTTTGCTAATGAAGTGCCTGGGTTCTTTTTTCGGCTCGGCATGGTGAAACCTGGCACTGAATCCGGAGGACATCACACGCCAACCTTCCAAGCTGATGACGCATCAGTGCCGGTCGGAATGCGGGCAATGTCGCATCTCCTACTGGATTATCTTCAGGCCAAACAGCCTTAGTCGGAGCTTAAACCCGATCCCGCAATACGCCGAGTGTGTAATGTCGAGCGAACGAGACGGCCTGAACCCGCCCTCGGGCACTGGGTTCGACGACGCGTGCACGCTCCTCGAAGGGGCCTTGCACGGCACGTTCCGACAAGAGGTTGCGGCTAATCTCACGACATCGTCCAACCTTCGCACAGCACTATCGCGCCTCAGAGATGGCATGCGCGCCAACTCGTGGAGGACAGGTGGCCAGACCCTCGACCTGGCTGAGGTAGTAAGAATCCTCGATCACCGTACCCGGAGTGAAGGCTTCCATGCGCTCCACGACTGGGATGGTAACGCTGACCAGGTCAACCGCGAGAGCATCCCGGTCAACGTCCTAGATTACGCGAGTAACCACCGGAGTGCCGAACGGCCAGATCAGACAGTTATCGCTATTCTCTTGGACTACTACTTCGCTTATCTGCTCGGTTTGCTCTCTCTGAGAATCTGGGATGGCGGCGACCCTGACGACAATCTCGACAGATTGAATCGCTTACTGACTGACCTCCAGGGCCCAGGCGGTAGCGGTCAACCGTTCGTCAACAACGCCGAGACCTTGCTCCTTATTGCCACCTCTCATTACGAGTCCAACGAGGAGGGTTACGTCACACTACTCCGTCGTGTGCGGACTCTTAATCAATGCCACCAGCTGAAAATCGCTGTCGTGCATGCGGCAAGTATGGGTTGCCATCTACGCTTCGGCTTCGAAGCAACCTACGGACGTGACACGCTCCTCATGCGCGATGACAACGTCGCAGACTATCCCTGGGTGTGCTACGCGGTGGCGACTGTGATGGAAGAGTATTCGCGTTTGCGTACCGGTGACACAGGAAGCCATGACCGACAGGCGGTTGTCGAAGCAATACTTCACGGCTTATCGCCAGATCCCCCGGCTTTTATCGACGATCGGCCGCCATCATCACTCACTTCTACCAACGCCGATCGAGCGAAGATTCGTGAGGTGTTTCGCACCTACCAACAGGATCTAATCGACGAATTCGAAGATTGTCGTCCATCCGAGCACGTCTTTTCCCCTTTCTCACTCTTCTATAATTTCGCCCAGAACGTACTCAAAGGGACAATCATTGACACTCTGCTCTGGGGCCGGCCGTGGCCGGTGAGTTTCAATGATCTGCTCACGCGAGAATCCGGTGGCAATGTCAATACGGAGGTCAAGACTAAATTAGCAACGACACTCATGACTTACGCCCGCTCCAACCCCGATACGATCCGTGGGCGCTTGATGCCAGCTATCGTTTACGATCCCCAGACAGGTCGTCAGGCATTCGCCGCGGCACTTCGCCAACTTAGAACAAAATCATCGGGTGCTCGAACTGGCTAGGAATGAGGGAAGGAGCACGGCTAACAAGGATTCGATGACAGGTTACATCGCGCAAATTGTGCACTCACGGTCTTTAGTTGATTGTGCTTGTACTAACCGAGCGGGCAGGCTGGATACAAGCGAGTTTCCAGATTGCCCCCCGCAACCGGGGTAGAATCATCCGTCCCCTATGCCTTTCCCAGACCTCCGCACGTTCATCGAGCGCCTACGGCATGACCGGGATCTTGTTGAGGTTACGACTCCCGTCGACCCCTACCTCGAAGCCGCAGAAATCCATCGTCGTGTTGTCGCCACCGGTGGCCCAGCGTTGTTGTTTACACAAGTCCGTGGCGCAGACTTTCCGCTCGTCACGAATCTTTTTGGCACTGCACACCGCGCAGAACTTGCGTTCGGCGACCGTCCGCACCGCCTAATCCAACAACTGGTCCAACTGTTCGAAACGATTCTCCCGCCGACAGCAACCAAGCTGTGGGGAGCTCGTGACCTTGGGTTCGAACTACTCAAGATAGGCCTCAAGAAGCAAGGCCGGGGAGGCCCGGTTACTGAGGTCGTCACCAACGACGTCCATCTTGAGCGGCTACCAACATTAACGACGTGGCCGGAAGACGGTGGACCGTTCATCACCCTTCCGTTGGTTTTTACACAGCATCCTAATGGTCGCAGTCACAACCTCGGGATGTATCGACTGCACGTCCATGACCAACAGACAACAGGCATGCATTGGCAGATTGGTAAGGGTGGCGGGTTTCACTACGACGTGGCCGAGTCACGCGGTGACGCACTGCCAGCCACCGTTTTTCTCGGTGGTCCACCTGCCCTCATTCTGTCAGCCATCGCACCCCTGCCAGAGAACGTGCCGGAGTTAATGCTGGCCTCGCTGATTGGCGGAGAGCGCCTGCGGCTTACTGAAGGTCCCTGGCCACATCCCCTTGTAGCAAGCGCGGAATTCGCATTAGTTGGAGAAGTGCCACCCCACGAGCGGAAGCCCGAGGGTCCGTTCGGGGACCACTACGGATACTACTCCCTGCAGCATGACTACCCTCTTTTTAGGGTACATACCATGGCGCATCGTCGGGACGCCATTTATCCAGCGACTGTGGTTGGCAAGCCGAGACAAGAGGACTTCTTCATTGGCGATCTCCTGCAGGAACTTCTCTCGCCCCTATTTCCGATCGTGATGCCGGCCGTCAAAAAATTGTGGTCGTACGGCGAAACCGGTTATCACTCACTCGCAGCGGCCATCGTGAAACAGCGCTACTCACGAGAAGCGATGGCAAGTGCGTTCAGAATTCTAGGTGAGGGGCAATTGTCGTTAACCAAGTTTTTACTCGTCACCGATCGACACATCGATCTTAAGGACTTTCCGGCTACGCTCGAGCATATCCTCGCCAGAACTAATCCGGAAACTGACCTGTATGTGTTTTCAAATCTTTCGATGGATACCCTCGATTACACTGGGCCAGAGGTAAACCTCGGCTCAAAGGGAGTTTGGCTCGGACTTGGGGACGCGGTGCGTAGGCTACCCCGAACCTTCACAGGATCGGAGTTGCCGCAAGGTGTCTTCGACGTTCAAGTCTTCTGCGGCGGCTGCCTGGTCGTCGGTGCGCCTTCACGACAGGTTGAGCCCAACATCGCCGCCAGAATTGCCTCGCATTCAGCATTCGCTGAGTGGCCGCTCATTGTAATCACCGACGAGCCTGGTCGAGCCGCCAATAGCACAATCAATTTCCTCTGGACAACATTCACTCGCTTCGAGCCGGCGGCAGACATCCATGCAAGAGTAACGCAGGTCGTACGGAACCATTTGGCTTATACGGCGCCGATCATAATCGACGCCCGGCTCAAGACGGGATTCCCGAAAGAACTTACCTGTCGCGATGATGTCGCAGCGACAGTTACCCGACGATGGAAGGAATACTTCCCGGCGGGTGGCGTGGAGATGGGTGAAGCTGATCAAAGCCACCTGACCTGAGGAAAGCACCAGCGCATAATCAACCCAATAACTGTGCATGATCCATCAAAGCATCACTGACAAGACCTCCTCGGCGCCGGCTAACCCGATTGCCTTAAAACGCATCTTCGAGAGGCAATGGCTCCATCTACTGCTACTCGTTTTGCTTCTCGGCGGGCTTGCGCCGGCAGTCCGCTCCGACCCGGTTCGAGTAGGCGTCCTTTTCGGCCTTGCCACGCCTATTTGGATCGTGGTGGCACTTATCCTCGCAGTGACTCATCAGAGCTACGTCTGGTTCTGCTGGAGAACGCAACTGCACGCATCGCTGCTCACCCGTACTTTTGGCGACCGAGGCTTTCCTCTGTACGCCACTGGATTCGCTATTCTCGCACTGAGTCGAATCACAAGCGTTGTTATGGTTGCTGCCGCAAATCGCGGTACGGTTCCTTTGGATTTGACTGGTCTACGGGTCCTTGCCGTCGTAATGACAGTTCCGGTTGTGTACCTTTTCTACTCAGTCCACCGTTACTTCACATTCCGGCGAGCGTTCGGAGTCGACCATTTCGACCCTTCGTACCACTCCCGCCCACTAGTGCGCCAAGGCATCTTCCGCTTTACCCGAAACGGCATGTACGTGTTCGGCCTACTAATGGCGTGGCTTCCTGGACTTTGGTACGCCTCTGCGGCTGGGCTCGTCCTCGCGCTGTTCAACCATGCCTACGTCTGGGTGCACTACTTCGCAACGGAGCGTCCCGATATGAAGCGGATCTACCCCAGTCTCATGGCCACGCCACAACCACCTGCGTGATACTCTCGAACGCTCGACCGGAAGCGTCACTAAATGTTGCCTGAAGGAGTAATCCCATGAGATCGAGTCGATTCTCACAACGATTCGCGGTCGTTCTGATCGTATTCACAACCGTCCTTGGGCTCCGTACCGAGGTCGTTTTCGGTCAGACCATTCCGTCACCGGAAGAGTTTTTCGGCTTTCAAATGGGCACCGACCGAAAACTGGCCCGCTGGGACAAGTTAGTTGAATACTACGAACTCCTCGGGCGTCAGAGTGCGCGGCTTGAGGTCGTCCATATGGGGCCGACGACACTCGGTAATCCATTTCTTGCACTCTTCATCTCCTCACCAAACAATTTGGCCCACCTCGAGGAACTGCGCCAGATTAACGTCAGGCTGAATGACCCGCGTGGTGTATCGGAGGAGAACATCGAGCGAGCGATCGCGAACGGCAAGGCCGTCGTCGTTCAGTCAATGGGTTTGCATTCATCTGAAGTTGGCTCGAGCCAGATGGCCGCTGAACTAATGTATGACCTCGTAACCCGCACCGACCCAGAAATGTTACGGATTCTCGACGAAACGGTTGCCATCATGATTCCGTGCTTCAACCCCGATGGGGAAATCATGGTAACCGACTGGTACAACGAAAACGTCGGTACGGACTACGAAGGTAGCGGCCTCCCATGGCTCTACCACCACTACATTGGCCACGACAATAACCGAGACGCATTTCAACAAAACACGATCGAGTCGCAGTACGGTGCCAAGCTCTTGTTCCGTGATTGGATTCCCCAGGCCTACATTGATCATCACCAGATGGGAGCATACGGGGCCAGAATCTACGTGCCGCCCTACGCTGAACCGATCCGCCCGTCAGCTGACCCACTGGTGTGGCGTGAAATGAGCTGGTACGGCGCGCACATCGCCTACAAGGAGGAAGAGGCTGGCAAGGCCGGTGTCGTTAACGCCGCTATCTACTCTGGATGGGGACATTTCGGTTTCCACTGGATCACCCCATTTCACAACATCGCCGGTATGCTCACCGAATCAGCAAGCGCCCGCTTAGCAACGCCGTTGTTTGTTCATCCGGATCAACTCAACGGCTCCCGTGGCCTACCGGAATATGAGGCACAAACGACGTTCCCTAACCCATGGCAGGGTGGTTGGTGGCACGTACGCGATATCGTCGAGCAACAGAAAATTGCTGCAGTGGCCACGTTAGATATTGCAGCGAGACACCGCTCCACAGTGCTGCGTAACGCCTACCTGAAGGCCTCTCGCCAAATTGAGCGTGGCAGGTCAATGTCACCAGTCGCGTTCGTCATCCCTGCCGAGCAGCACGACCCGCTCACAGCAACCAAGATGGTGAACAAGCTGCTCGGACAGGGCATTGAAGTGCACCAAACGCCAAGCGAGTTCAACCATGAGGGTCGAGTCTACGGTGCAGGTTCGTTTGTCGTCTCGATGGCTCAGCCAAAACGAGGTGTCGTCCGTTGGTTGCTTGGCCGAACCTTCTATCCTGACAACACTTATACACGCAACCGGGATGGGAGCCCAATTCGGCCGTACGACATGTCCACCGATACGATGGCTGAGTTCATGGGCGTTCGGGTGGACCCGGTCGACTCGACGGTTAACCGTCAACTCGAGACCGTTGACAAGCCCCTTTCTCCAGCAGGCGAGGTCACCAGGGGCGAATTCGGATTTGTTCTTGACGGACGGCTAAACGATAGTTTCAAAGCTGCCAACCTTCTCCTGGCAAAGAACGTTGAGGTGAGGCGTGCCACGACGGCAGGCGAAGGCGTTCAGGTCGGGGATTTCATCGTGGCAACTTCGGCGGCCGATACCATCCTGGCTGAGGTTGCACAGACAACGGGCGTCGATTTCTTAGCTCTCAATACCAACGTTAGAAACATCAGCCAGATAATACGACCCAGTCGGCTCGGGATGTACCAACGATATTACGGTGGCAACATGGACGAGGGCTGGACCCGCTGGTTGCTCGAGGCTTTCGCGTTCCCTTACGACACGCTAATGGACTCGGCAATCACGGATGGAAACCTGAACGATGCTTACGACGTGATTGTGCTACCAGCCGATGGCGTCGCGCGCATGACGGGTGAACCTTCGGAAACCAGTGGGCGGGGTGGCTCTCGCCCTGAAGACTATCCGCCGGCTTACCGAAGCGGCTTCGGGGATGAGGGGGTGGCCGCGCTCGAAGCCTTTGTCAAGAACGGTGGCACACTCGTAACGTTCGCTCAAGCTGGAGACCTACCGATTCAGAAATTCGGCTTGCCGGTGCGCAATCTTCTTGCCGGGCTGTCGTCAACGGAATTCTGGTCACCTGGATCGACCCTCAAGGTCAACATTGATCGCACGAATGCGCTGGCCTACGGCATGCCTGCCGATGGTCTGGCGACCTTTCTTGGCGGTAATCAAGTCTACGAAGTTGTGGCCACGCCACGAAATGATAGGGTCAAGCGAATCGTAACCTTTGTCGACCGTGACATCCTACAAAGCGGCTGGCTGATCGGTGAAGGTGTGATTGCCGAGAAGGCGGCCATGGTTTCGGTGCAGCATGGACTAGGCCAGGTAGTCTTGATCGGGTTCCGAGTTCAACACCGGGCTCAAACACACGGTAGCTTCAAGCTCTTCTTTAACGCCCTAATAGGCGCGAGGGTGCCCTGAGCGGTGACATGCAGCTTATCTGTGCACAAAAAGTGACCTTAACAGCACCAAACGGAAGAACCTCTGGAGTGAGAAAATATGACTAAGCAGCCACACCTCGGCCGCCTAGCGTGTATTGCAGCCTTCGCGGCCATCGTAACTATCCCAACGGCTGTCGCGCACGCACAAGACAGCCTCAAGGTTTTCATCTCAGTCGATATGGAAGGCATCGGAGGAATTGGCACCGGTCGGATGACCAGTAGTTCCGGTAAGGACTACGCTCTCGGTCGCGAGTTGATGACCGCAGAGGTTAATACGGTCGTCGCTGCGATTTTCGAGCACGGTTCGGCGGACGTCCTAGTCAACGACTCACATGGAGATATGCAGAACCTACTGCACACACGACTAGACCCAAGGGTGCAATATATCCAGGGCAACTTGAAGCCACTCGGAATGGTGCAGGGACTGGACGACTCTTTTGACGCAGCTATTTTCATTGGTTATCACGCCCGTGCGGGCACGGAAGGTGGTTTTCTCGCCCACACCGGAACAGGATCGGTGAAGGGGCTTTGGCTCAACGGCACCGAAGTCGGCGAAGGAGGCCTAAACGCCTTCTATGCAGGTAGTCATGGCGTCCC
>PBBF01000053.1 GCA_002717745.1 Acidobacteriota bacterium | reverse complement strand
CAGTGGGTTAAGCGAGATCCGGCCGAGCAATCGCGCTGTCGGATCGCCGAGCCGGTCGGCGGTCCAGGCATGAGCCGTTTCATGCACGGTCAACGAAAGCAACAAAACCAGAAAAACAGCGAGGAGGTTAATGACGTTGAAATCGAGCAACGTCCAAGGATAAGGCCTGTGGCCGGACAGAGCAACCAATCACTGATTGCCAGCGCTATCGCGACGTAGCAAAAAATAGGCTAAAACAGAATCAGCGGTGTGCGCACCAACAGCGGCGGACAATTCTTCGCGTGTGGCCCGCCGAACCCCTGCTAAGCTCCCGAATCGATTCAATAGCCTACGGCGACGATGTGGTCCAACCCCTGGCACCTCATCGAGTTCCGACCTAAGAATTCGCTTCCTGCGTGCCTTTCGGTGAAAAGTCACTGCAAAGCGGTGCGCCTCGTCTCGGACCCGTTGAAGCATATGGAGGGCGACGCTCGATGACGGTAGAGCGATTGGGTCAGACCGGTCACGCATCACAACCAGCTCTTCTCGCTTGGCGATACCGATTGCCACAAGATTACCAAGGCCAAGTTCCTGAAACGCCCCATAAGCAGCGGAGAGCTGTCCCTTCCCACCGTCAACGACCACAAGGTCAGGAAACGGCCCACCCTCTTCAAGTAACCTCCGGTAACGCCGAAGGACAACTTCATGGATTGCTGCGAAATCGTCAGGGTTCCCAGTGCCACCGTTCCGGCGAACACGGTATTTCCGGTACTCGTGCCGCACCATCCTGCCATCCTCACTAACTACCATCGCCCCCACAGTCTCACTACCCTGAATTGTCGAAATGTCGAAACATTCGATGCGACGGGGTGCTGTTGCGAGACCAAGTGCTTCCCTGAGCTCTTCAACTGCTGCACGATGGACGGCCGCGTCACTACTGAACCGCGTTTCGTAGGCTAACGTGGCGTTTCGAGCGACTAGTTCCAATAGCCTACGCTTGTCGCCCTGTTTCGGAATCACCACTCGCACCCGACTGCCACTCCGCGATGAGAGCCATCTCTCAAGCGCAACGGGCTCATCCAAGACCATCGACACGTGGACTTCAGGCGGCGCTGGGCGTTCCTCGTAGAATTGCTGCACGCCAGCCTGAAGAACAGCGGCCTCGCTCTCGGCACCCAGTGACGCAGTCTCAGTAACCAACTCGACGCGCTCAATCACACGGCCACGCCGCATCTGAAATACCTGAATAATGGCGCCCTCCGGCCCCAGCCGAGCACCGAACACATCACGATCCCCGAGCTTAGTGGTCGACATCTTCTGTTGTCGGTCACGAAGAGTCTCGATCGTTCTGATAGCGTCACGCCATTGCGCAGCTTCTTCAAATCTCTCTGCTTCGGCGGCATCATGCATCCGCACCTTAAGCTGCTGGTTCAACTCGTCGTTACGTCCACTCAAAAAGAACTTGGTGTCTTCTACGGCCTGCGCATAACGTTCAGGAGAACAGACCTCAGATACACAGGGCGCAATGCACCGTTTGATGTCGTACTCGAGACAAGGTCGCCCCCGACGACCGGTGATAACTTCGTTGCACGACCTGATCCCAAAAAGACGATGCGTAAGTGACATGGTTTTACGTGCCAGCCGAGTCGGCAAGAACGGGCCCGCGTAAAATGCACCGTCGCGCTCAACACGACGGGCTACGAGCACTCGCGGACATGATTCATTCGTTGTCAGTTGTAGATAGCTGTAATTCTTGTCGTCGCGTAATAACACGTTGTACTTGGGTGATCGCTGCTTAATTAGATGGTTCTCGAGTGCTAAGGCCTCAACAACCGAGTCAGTAACAATGACCTCGAGTTCCGCGATTTCTTGGAGTAACGCATCCATCCTCGGGTTTGTTCCGTACGCGGTCGTATAGCTGCGAACCCGATCGCGTAGCGTACGTGCCTTTCCAATGTAAATTGTGTCACCAGCACGGTTGGCGTAGAGATAGACTCCCGGTTGCTTTGGCAACCGATTAATCTGGTGCTTGAGATTCCCGATAGGCATGGGCTAAACTGCCGTCACGGCTAGAGCCGGCTCGTTCGGCTGGCGCATACGTTGCCGATGAAGCAAGCTACAGGCCGGCATTTTGTAGTCACGCGATCCCACGATCATACTCTCGATTCTTTCGAGTTTTGATGACATTCACTGGCGCCATCGGCGCACTCTGCATGTTTCCGCTAAGCGCACTTATCTCGGTGAGTGTGGCACTTCGTGTGCACCCGAACGTACTCACCTTCGTGGGTGTTCTGATCAATGTTCTTGCAGCCTGGGCACTAGCGCTCGGTCGGTTCACGCTGGCCGGAACAATCATGATCGTTGCGAACGTTTTCGACTTTATTGACGGCAAGGTTGCCGAACAATTGGAGTTGCGGTCGGCATTCGGTGGCTTTTGGGATTCGGTGATGGACCGATTTTCAGACATCTCGCTTTTTATTGGCCTGATCTATCTCTACGCGCAACTCGGCCGAACTGACTACGTTATGATCACCGCGCTCACGATGATGTTCTCGGTACTCACAAGCTACACACGTGCTCGTGCTGAATCGGTCATCGTAAAGTGTAAGGTCGGTTTCATGGAGCGCCCTGAGCGCATCGTGTTGTTCATGATTGGCGCGTTTACCAATCGAATGGCCGCAGTCCTCTGGGTAATCTGCGTGCTCTCGATCCTCACTGTAGCCGACCGGATAATCTACACGTGGCGAGAATTGAACCACGACCCAATCGGAACGGTTACATGAAAATAAGTCGTTTGCTCACCTGGCCAATCGTCAGCCTGTGGAACGCTCTGTTTTGGACCTACGACCGCGCTACCTGGCAGTACGACCTCATGGTCATTGCCATCCTCGCGTTCGTGTGGCTCACGCCACCAACATGGTTGGGCGACCCGACCGCGAGTGGTCCAGGCCTCGTTGGCTGGCTGCTAACCCTGATCAACTAGTGCAATCCAATGAACCAACCCACTGGGTCCTAGACATCCTCACGCTCATCGTGGCCACCCAAGTTGAGACTTCTGCCACTAAAGTGTAGGTCGTGCGAGGCAATCTTGTCGTGAAGCAACCGCCGGGCTTCACTGTAGTACTGTTGCGGTACAATTAGCGAACGTGCCAGACGCCGAATCCGATCGACTACCACTAGAGTGACTTGGTCATCCTCCCGCCAAGTTAGCCCGCCAATTCTTGAATAAGGCACGAATCCACTGTCTATCCAGATCCCATCTTGGTAGAACCCGCGCGCAATCCGGAGACTGAGCGGAATCGCGTAGGCATAGTAGAGAAACATCATTCCTTCGCCGAATACCTGCAGTGGAGACCGTCCTTGAACAATAAGCTTGAAAGCAACAAGGAGACCCAGCACAACACCGATCAGTATGAGAAGACCATAGAACGGTGGACGGGCTCCTTTCCAGGTAAGGACGGCCGTGGGCCGCAGCTGCCTGGCCCGCATAAACGACCAAGCAACTCTGACATTTGCTACAAGAAACCCCAACCCCAACAACAGAAGCAACGCCGAAAGCAGTTCAGGAAAAGACATCGAGCCCGTCCTGGAATTGGCACCTAACGCCTAAACTCGTGATTGGTAGTCGCCTGTATCCGTCTTCACACGGATGGTATCGCCTATGTTGATGAAAGCTGGCACTTGAACGACCAAACCCGTCTCAAGTGTTGCCGGCTTGATTTGTGCACTAGCCGTCGCCCCCTTAATCGAGGGCGGTGTATCCTCGACTTTCAACTCGACGGTCTTCGGTAAATCGATGCCCACTGGCTCCTCACCGTAGAACTGTACTCGGATTAGACCGTTTGGAATTAAATAGCGAGTTGCATTCCCGAGGGCATCACCCAACATGTGCGTTTGCTCAAAGTTCTCCGTATCCATGAAGTGATAACCGCCACCGTCCTCGTAAAGATACTGCATCTCACGATCATCGAGCACAGCACGCTCGACGGTGTCCTCAGAGCGAAACTTGTGGTCTGCTGAGGCGCCTGATCGAATGTTCAGCATTCTGGCCTGAACGTACCCTCGTCCTTTTCCTGGAGTTAAATGGGTAAGCTCGAGAAGACGTAACAGGTCATTCCCTAGCTTGATCAGCATCCCCTTGCGGAGCCGCGTAGCTTGAATTGAACTCACCGAACCGACCCCCTCACGAAGGGCAGAACACCCATAAAAACAGGAACTGATCGTAGCATATGCCTTTAAAGCCCCTTACATGACATGGGCCCCAACGGCAAGATTGTCGTATGCTGACAGGAGTCCGGTATCTTGTGGATAGCGCCACGCCGAACCGTCGAGGAGCACTTATGAAACACACTCTGCTTGCTTGCCTACTCTTTTTGTCCGGCGTCGTCGCCGGCCTAGTCCTCACCGGTCGGCTGCAGGTCACCGAAGAATCCTCAGCTCGTCCAGCGCCGGAAACGGTGCAACGTAGCGCTACGGCGCTCGCTTCGGTGAGCTTGCCAGATTTCAGCGACGTCGCAGCGGCTCGGATACCTAGTGTAATCAACATTTCGTCCCAAACTGTTGAACGACGGTCGACGTCTCCATTTTTCAACGACCCCTTCTTTAACTATTTTTTCGGTAACGAGCCAAACCTGTTTGGTCAGCAGCAGCGCACGAGCCTCGGTTCAGGGGTCATCGTATCAACGGACGGTTACATCCTCACAAACAACCATGTAGTGGGGAGTGCCGATGCCGAAGTCACAGTGACGCTGCCGGATAATCGGGAACTACCGGCTACAGTCGTTGGCGTAGACCAGTGGACCGACATCGCCCTGCTGAAAATCGAGGCCGACGGACTGCCGGTGGCACCCTGGGGTGACTCGTCTACCATCCGCGTAGCTGAATGGGTACTCGCTATCGGTAATCCGTTTCAACTAGACCAAACCGTTACCCTCGGAATCATCAGTGCCGTCCGGCGTGCAAATCTAGGCATCACGACTTACGAAGACTTCATTCAGACAGATGCCGCCATCAACGAAGGTAACTCTGGTGGTGCCTTGATCAATGGACGTGGTGAACTCATCGGGATCAATACGGCAATCTTCACACAGAGTGGAGGAGACCAAGGGGTCGGCTTCGCGGTGCCGAGCAACTTAGCCCGTCGGGTCATGGACGACCTCATTACATACGGAGAGGTGCGAAGGGGTTCTATCGGCTACATTGAGCTCGCACCACTGACTACTCGGCAGGCCGAACAACTCAACATGTCTGATAACCGAGGCGCACTGGTTTCGCGGATGCGACGTGATACTCCAGCTTACGATGCCGGCATCCGACCCGGTGACGTTATAGTCGCTTTCAATGCCGAATCGGTAGACGATGCATCTCATCTACTGCGCTTGCTTGCGGATGCACCAATCGGTGAAACCGTGGTGCTAACGGGTTCTCGGGAAGGACGCGAAATCATTTTCGAGGTGGAAATCGGTCGGGCTCGGAGCCGCCGCTAGGTCGCGTAAGCGTTCGAACGACCACTGCCCAGCACATCGCGAAGATGCCGGCCAGTGTAAGATTCTTGGACCTGGGCGACCTGCTCCGGTGTGCCTGCAGCCACAAGCCGTCCGCCCTCGTCTCCTCCTTCGGGCCCTAGGTCGATAACCCAGTCAGCCGTTTTAACGACGTCGAGGTTGTGCTCAATGACCAATAGTGTGTGCCCGACGTCCAATAGCTTCTTGAAGGCCCCAAGTAATTTGGCGATGTCATCAAAGTGTAGCCCCGTCGTCGGTTCGTCCAGTATGTATAGCGTCCGATCGCTACCCCGCCCTGTTAGATGCGAGGCGATTTTGATTCGTTGGGCCTCACCTCCCGACAAGGTCGTCGCCGGTTGCCCAAGCCTAAGATAGCTTAGACCAATTTCATCTAAGACATGGAGTCGGCGAAGTACCTTCGGTGAATTATTAAAAAAAGATAAAGCCTCGTGAACCGTCATATCCAGCACTTGATCGACTCGACGGCCTCGATAAGTGACATCGAGCACCTCCGGTTTGAATCGTGCACCTTCGCATTCGTCGCAGGGAACGAAGACGTCGGCAAGAAATTGCATCTCAACACGGATGACCCCTTCACCCTGGCACTCATCACAACGCCCGCCAGGTACATTGAAAGAAAAATGACTGGCGGTCAGGCCCCTCACCTTTGCCTCCTTCGTTGCTGCGAACAACTGCCTGATCGGATCGAATGCCTTGAGGTAGGTCACTGGATTGGAGCGTGGGGACCGGCCGATGGGCGCTTGATCCACAAGCGAAACGTTACTGATCAACTCTATGCCTTCAACTCGCTCATGCGCCCCCACCTTCTTGCCCCACCCACCTTTTGCTTGCTTCACCGCCGCATAGAGGACGTCATGGACAAGAGTTGATTTACCCGAACCGCTAACGCCGGTTACACACGTCAGTGCGTTCAGCGGAATGTTGATATCGCGCAACTGTAGGTTGTGCTCGGTCGCACCAATAACTCGGATGTGCTGTCCCGTTAGCTTCCGCCGCTTCGTGGGCAACGGAATGACCAAATCATCACGAAGATACTTCGCAGTTAACGAGCGTGGCTCCTTGAGAAGTGTCTCG
Organism: Acidobacteriota bacterium; assembly: GCA_002717745.1. GTDB lineage: Bacteria > Acidobacteriota > Vicinamibacteria > Vicinamibacterales > UBA823 > UBA11600. The sequence continues at coordinate 11,127 of PBBF01000053.1, read as the reverse complement.
TATTGACCCGCGTAGACGACCCGCCCTCCCTGTTCACCGGCCCCGAGTCCAAGGTCGACAATATAGTCAGCAGTGCGCATCATCTCAGCATCGTGCTCAACCACAACAACGGTATTTCCTTGGTCGCGAAGTTGCTGGAGGATGCCAATCAACCGCTGATTGTCCCGAGGGTGTAGCCCAATCGACGGTTCGTCGAGCACGTACAGCGTACCAACAAGCGCGGAGCCTAACGAAGTCGCTAAATTGATGCGCTGGGTCTCACCTCCAGAAAGGGTGGATGAAACTCGATCCAGGGTCAGATAGTCCAAACCCACATCACGCAGAAAAGTCAGCCGTTTTCGAATCTCAGTGAGAACTTTCTCAGCGATCCCTGCCTCGCGAGCATCGAGTTGAAGCGTCTCAAAAAATTCTGCCGCTGTCTGAACGGTTAACGCACACACCGTATCGATCGTCCGACCACCAACGTAAACGTCGCGCGCTTCCTGGCGTAGGCGGGCACCCTGACAATCGGGGCAGGTGAGATAACTCCGGTAGCGACTCAGAAAGACGCGAATATGTACCTTGTATTTCTTCCGTTCGAGCCAGCGGAAAAAGCCACGGACCCCCTCGTACTCCCCGTCGCCATCAACAACGAACGCCCGTTCGTCGTCACTTAGTTTCTCCCACGGTACGTCAAGCCGGATTCGTTTCGTGCGCGCTGCCCGTTTTAGGTCGGCCAATCTTGGTCGATAATGCGGCTTGGTCCATGGCTCGATGGCACCCTGCTCAATCGACAGTTCTGGCTTAGGGATGACAAGTTCTAAATCAAGTTCGATTACGTTGCCAAACCCGTTGCAGGTCGGACATGCCCCGAACGGATTGTTAAATGAAAACAGCCGTGGTTGTGGGAGCTCATACGGGATGGCGCAGGTACGACATTCAAAGCGTTCACTGAAGACATGCCGGAAGGTTTCGTTACCATCCTCAGAAAGCTGAATTGCGAATGCACTACCCCCACCTTCCAAATAGGCGACCTCAATCGAATCTGTTAACCGTGTCAGGAGATCTGGTGCCACCTTGACCCGATCAACCAACACATCCAGACAGGCACGATCGACGAGCGACTCGCAGTCAACGTCATCAAATCCCACGACTTGGCCATCAATGTAAAGTCGGCCAAACCCCCGTCGTCGCAGCGCTTCGATTGTCGTTGGTACCGCCCCGACCAGCTCACCATGGTCATTTGGGAGCCCCTGCGAAACATCGCCTCCCCCGTCACCTTCACCACCGTTCACATCGACCGTATCAAGCCCGTAGACCACCGGCATTACGAAACCAAGCAGTAAACGCGTACCTTCTGGAAGTCCACTGAGTTGTTTAGCCACCAACTCGGCCGTTTCGCGAATTACGTTACAGCGACATTGCCGGCAGATGGTCAAGCCTACTCGCGCCCACAGAAGGCGGAGGTAGTCGTTAATTTCGGTAGTGGTGCCCACGGTTGATCGAGGGTTCCGGACGCTGTTTTTCTGGCGGATGGCGATTGCTGGGGCGATACCGTCAATCCGATCGACATCGGGCTTTTCCATCCGTTCAAGGAACTGACGGGCGTAGGCTGACAGCGACTCAACATAGCGTCGCTGCCCTTCAGCGTAGAGCGTGTCAAACGCAAGCGACGATTTACCCGAACCACTCACGCCCGTAACAACAATAAGCTTGTTGGCAGGGAGCGAAAGGTCAATACCCTTTAAGTTATGCGTGCGTGCGCCGCTGATGACAATCTGACCGTCCTGGTCTGCAGCGGGCTCGGACATATCTGGGTGCACGGTGCTCAATTTCTCTAGGTATCGAACAGGCCATCCTAGTCCAGCCCACAGAGAACTGCAACCGAACAACACCCGCGCAGACAGTCAAGGATTAAACACTGCCTTTAAGAAACTCAGATTAGTAAAAAGCGAATCGTGCTAGCGTGCGCCTGCACTATCGAGGCGGTTTATCATCATCTAGTAATTCCTGCAGCGGCGTGCGGTCAAGAGACCGCTGGATGTGTGCTACCATCCCCGGTCGTACCGATCGCTGTGCGCCACACTAAAGACACGGTTCTCCTGGGCCGGCGTAGCTCAGTTGGTAGAGCAGCTGATTCGTAATCAGCAGGTCAGCGGTTCGAGTCCGCTCGCCGGCTCCAGTTCTCCTCTATAAACACAGACTTTTTCTTGACCTAGCGTTCACGGCGATCCACCGGCTTCGCCGGTTGATGTCACATTTTTCAAAAATCCTAACGTGGCCAAGGACATTCGGTCGGCAGTACGAAGGACTAGAGTCTCCACCTGACCGGTGGGAGATGCCGAAGCGGTATTGCACCACTAAAAGCCCCCGCTCAGACGCCAAGCGAAATTCCGAACGAGGTTGTGTCGCAGGACCCCATCCCCTCGCCCACGCGCTACCCAAACCCAGTGGAACGTCTTGACGTAGTGCAGCGAATCCCACTTCGGCGCCTGGGCGTCATCCAGTCGAAAGCCCCTACCAATCTTGCACCTAGCTCCACAACTCCAAGAAAGCAAACCGGAAACTCCGATTGCCCCGTCCAGCAAACCTTCCAAGGTGACATCACCTTGCTCAGCACGAGCGCGAAGATCAGCGACTTGATACGGTGTTAAATCCTTGAACTGCGCGCTGACCGGTGTAGCCAGCACCGCGATGGCGATAACAGCGAGGACCGCAAATCGAACGTGGGAACTGATCATAGGATTCCTCCTACGCCGAGAGACGACCGCGCTTGGGTTCTAGTTACCGACTTCCACCAGAGCGACGCGATTCACAGCACTACAAGCCAGCACGAGGTTGCCCTCGACCGTAGCCACCATGTGGCGCACCACGCCACCTCCAGACGGAATTATCCAGGTCTGAAAGCGCTCTGTTTCGGTATCGAAGCGCACGAGCGTGTTTGGTCGAACCGCAGATTCGCTATACCACACGACGTTGCCAACCGTGGCAATACCGTAGGGTCTGGACTCAGGTCCACCTGGAGAAGCCCACTCCTGCACCGCACCAGTCTCTGGATCAAACCGACCGAGATAGCCACGCGGAAAATCGGTGTACCAGATCACATCATCAGGAGTGATGGCGATTCTGCGGGGGCGTGCGTCTGGAGCCGGGAGGGTGTACTCCCGAATTTCCATGGTATCTGGGTCGACACTACCGATGCGGTTGCCCCGGAAGTCAACATACCAAGGCACGCCTTCGGAATTCACAACGATGCCGTAGGGATATGTATTGGCAGTCGGCGTGGCCACGATCCGCATTTCACCGGTCGCCGGTACGAGCCGCCCGACCATACCCGACTGCATAGTGAACCAAAGGGTGCCGTTCTGGTCGAAGATGGGAGTGTGAGGCCCTCGTCCCTCAGATAGTGGATACCCAGTCACAGCACCCGTCTTCGGATCGAGCATGCCGATGTAGTTTTGCGAAATGCCCGTGAACCAGACGTTGCCAGCAGTATCTTCGACTAGACCGTGTGGCCCTGAGTTTTCTGGTAGCCAGAACTCCTTCATAGCACCTGTAGACGGAGTAAGTCGCCCTAACCTGCTGGACCACTGCCCAGTCCACCAGAGCGAACCATCCCGAGCCGCGAGCGGGTCGTGAGGGCGGGAGCCGAGTGATGGCAGGAGCCACTCCCTGATGGAAACCTGTGTCTCGCCAGGAATTAACACCGCCTCCGTCGCCGGCCTCACTGGAAAGTGCGTGCCGAGATACCCAGCAACCGCTTCCCCCTGATCCGCGGGCAGCTCGACCATCGAAGCGATCAGGTCATTCCAACCCTCCTGCGTATATCCACTGGAGTTGACAATAAGGTTGAGACGATGACACTCGGAACACGCCGTCTGCACCAGTTCCCGGCCGGGCCCACCAGGCAGTTCGACCGGCTGTCGACCCCGCTGTGCCTGAGTCGACACTGGAAGGACCAACCAGATGCAAACCGTCGCCATTGACACCAAAAGTTCGCCCTGTCGCATGGTATTCCCTCTTCTCGATAGACCCGAAACCGGCATAATCATTATGAACCACCTGGTTCAAGGCCTCTAAAATACCGCTTCAACCTCAAAACAACCAGAATCTTTTCAAGTACCTCCGCAGACAGGCGCTGAAACCCTTTCCCAGAAAAGCCACACTTCCAAGTGGTGGTAGTAAAGGGCCCTGAGTAAGCCTTTCTTCTCATCCGCAGGCATGACAAGATCGGGGTTAGGCCTCAGTTTCTCTCACCATGCCCGCCCTTTTGCAGCGAATTGTACTCGTGTCACTGGCGCTGGGCGCTATGAATTTAGTGCTTTCCGCACAGCCGCACCAACTGGCAGTGAACCAGGGTCCGGCTGCAACCTGGCAGGCTATCCAGAAGCTACGGACGTTCGCCAGTGTCTTACATACGACGGCTCATCCAGACGACGAGCATGGGGGCATGTTGACGTGGCTGAGCCGTGGTCTCGGAGCCCGCGTAAGCCTTCTGACGCTGACCCGCGGTGAGTCAGGTGACAACGCCCTCGGTGCCGAACTATTCGATGCCCTAGGACTGATCCGCACCGAAGAGCTTTTAGCGGCAAACCGTCATTACGGGGTGGACCAGCAGTACTTCACCTCGGCCATCGACTATGGATTCTCGAAGCGTGTGTCAGAAGCGTGGAACCAATGGACCCGTACTAAGTTACTTGAAGAGGTCGTCCGTGTTATTAGGATGAATCGCCCCCTCGTCGTGGTTTCCCGTTTTCAGGGTGCACCACGTGACGGGCACGGACAACACATCGCAGCCGGCGAGATCACATCGGAAGCTTTTCATGTAGCGGCGGACCCAGACCGTTTCCCAGAGCAACTAGTCAGGGGCGGGCTGCGCCCCTGGCAAGCCCATCGGCTCTACGTGGGCGGTATAAGAACGGACGAGCCGGCATCAACAGAAATCGATGTCTCCGAATACAGTCCCTGGCTAGGTCTGTCGTATCGACGGCTGGCACGCCTCGGGTTGGGTCTGCAGCGTTCACAGAACTCAGGGCGGTCGAGCGCAACCCCCGGTGCCGCTATCCGCCGATACCAGCGTACCTGGCCGCTTGCCAGACCCGAGCAGACTCACTCTGGCTTCTTCGACGGCCTAGAAACCGGCTGGGAATCCCTCGGAGACCTCGCAGGGCGTCCGGATTCGCCCTTGCTGAAATCATACGGGCGGTCCATCGGCGCGCACGTGGAAGCCGCGGTTGCCGCGTTCTCAATGCAGCGACCTCAGGACAGCATTCCAGCACTCACTGCCGGACTGCGCGAAGCGCGAGAACTCTTAGCCGAGCTTGAGCCTGAAGACGAAGCGTCGTTCCTCCTTCGAATAAAGGAGCGGCAGTTCGAGCGCGCACTGAGTAATGCACTCGGACTCGAACTGTTCGCAGTGGCGGTGCCGACGCAGACGGAACCTGGTGCCCCGACCGAATTACCGGTCGTCGTTCCCGGGCAAAGAGTGGCGATCGATGTGTCACTGACCAAACCGAGCACTGCAAGAATATCTGATGTCGACCTCCACATTGACATACCACCGGATTGGCGAACGGCTTCGAACACGGATACTACGCAAACGTCAGACGGGACAATTGCTCGTCGGATACTGGTCACGGTCGGGTCCAACACCGGACTTTCTCGCCGATCGTTTACGAGGACTGCCCTAACGCAGTTCCACTACACCAGAGCAGACCCAACATTGGCACCGTTTTTGGCGCCTAAAGCAGTGGCCGTGGCTACATTTCGTGTTGATGGTGTGCCAGTCGTCACCCGTTCGACTGTTCAGGGCCGCGAAGCACAACTACCGTATGGCTACGTTCTCCGAGAATTACAGGTCCTGCCGTCGGTAAGCTTAAGCGTGAAGCCGTCCATAACGATCGTGCCGAAGGCTCAGGAAACCGTCAGCTTGACCGTGGAGGTGGAGCGTACCGGACCCGAAACGACTGCTGGCACACTGGTCCTGAACCCGCCACCGGGATGGGGGGTCAGGCCAGCGCGCGTGATTTTAGCGAAGACTCCCGTCGATGAACGTTTCGAGTTCACACTCCACCGAACTAACCCAACTGTTGGAGAGGGTACCGTAACTGTCGTTGCGAACCTTGACGGAAAGATATACCGGGAGGGCTATCAGGCGATTACCTACCCTGATTTGGAGACGCGCTATCTATTTCGAGAGGCGCATAGCGTCCTACGAGGCGTCGATGTAAAACTTCCAGGCAACCTAACTGTCGGATACATCATGGGAATCGGTGACGACATCCCAGCGGCGATTAGCCAGTTGGGGTTGCAAGTGCACCTACTCGAGAGTTCGGACCTTGAAACCGGGCAACTCGATAAGTTTGACGCAATTATCATCGGCACACGTGGGTATGCAGTCCGGCCAGAGCTTCACCTCGGCACTGACCGACTTCTCGAGTACGTAGAGCAGGGCGGCAATCTGATCGTCCTTTACAACACGGAGGAGTTCGATCCCAACCGCCATGCGCCATTCCCGGCAGAACTGTCACGGCGGCCTGAGGAGGTCACGGAGGAGGATGCTGCAATTAAGATTCTGGAACCAAACCATCCTGTCCTGCACTGGCCGAACCGGATCGTACTGAAGGACTTTGAGGGTTGGGTGGAACAACGGGGTTCAAAGTTTCTTAGCGCCTGGGCTCCAGCGTACACCCCCATAGTGTCGTCACACGACCTTGGACAGCCTGAGCAGCAGGGCGGTTGGCTGACAGCACGTCACGGTCGAGGCCATTACACCTACTTCGCCTACGCGCTGCACCGGCAACTCCCGTTCGGAGTACCTGGTGCCTACCGGATCTTGGCAAATCTAATTTCGATGGGTCGGAATGAGGGAAACCCCTAAGGTTGAATGATTTAGCCGCCACCAACCATACCTCGAACCTCTCTAGTAGCCTATGGACCCAATCGCGCACACACTCGTCGGGGCCAGCCTAGCTGAAACTCGGCTCAAGCACCTGACACCCTTAGCTGCAGTGACACTCATACTCGGTGCTAACGCACCGGACATCGATGCCATCGCACTGTTTCTGGATCGCGACACGTCGTTGCACCTCAGGCGTGGTTGGACCCACGGGATACTCGCAGTCACCGTGCTACCACTCATTCTCACCGCCCTAATGGTTGGGCTGGACCGTGTCCAACGCCTGCTCTTCCGAAGACACGCACCGCCAACGACCGTGCGTTCTCTTCTTCTCCTTTCGTATGTCAGCGTGCTAAGTCACCCCGCGCTCGACTGGTTGAACACCTACGGCATCAGACTTTTGATGCCTTTCGACGACCAGTGGTTTTACGGCGATGCACTCTTCATCGTTGATCCCTGGGTCTGGCTTCTAGCCGCCAGCGCGGTAGTACTCGCACATACTCGGTCAAGAGCGAGCGTCACCCTCTGGGTTCTTGCGGCTAGTGTAAGTAGCGTGCTTGTACTCACCAACGAACTGACGCCGACTGGCGCCAAAGTCACTTGGTCGCTCGGCCTTGGTTGCCTCGTTGGAATCAGAGTCTGGTGGGGTTCCCACCTGTGTACTAGTCGGCTTGCGCTAACTAGTTTGGTGGCGATTCTCGTTTATGCAGGTGGCATGGTCCTCGGCTCGACCTTAGCTCGAACCCAGGTCCAGCAATGGTTGGCTCACGAAGGCCTGACCGCTAGAAAGATAATGACTGGGCCAGTGCCCGCGAACCCGTTTGCACGGGACGTCGTAGTCCAAGGTGCTGACCGTTACTATTTTCTGCGAGTGGACTGGCTGGCCACCGATCGGATCCGCCCCCACGACCCATCGATTGCGATCGGAGACAACAACGCAATCGTCGAAGCCGCGTTGACTGCACCCCACATCCAAGGCACCCGCCACTGGCTCAGGTTTCCCACCTACGAGGTGGAAACAACAACCGACGGCTATCAAGTCATCATCAGCGATGCTCGATTCTCGCGCCGACTCCGGGGCTTCGGAACCGTCCGCGTCGACCTCGACCATCAGTTGAACGTGCAGTAGGCTGACCGGAAAGATCAGCAACACAAGGATAAGTTCATTCCCTCGATAGTGGTGTAGTAAAATCCTGACCAGGGCGAAGCGTCAGTCCCCACCCAACCCTCCCAGACAGTCCGTAGGCATCAGCATTAAGAATACCGGCTGGACCGAACATTAACGGAGGATGTGCGACGTCCGTTTGGAGCAGGTGTGTTCCGAAAGCCCCTTCCTGTGCAAGAAGACAACCAGCGGCTGCGCGAGCAACAACCAGGCCGGCTCGCGTGAGGACACTCGTTTCACCAACTTGCGCGCCGACAATAATCGAAATTCCTGCAGCATGAGCCGCCCTGAGCACTGCCAAGGAACGCAAGAGTCCCCCCATCTTTGAAACACGTAGATTAATGATCCAGCAGTCCGGGTCAGCGGCAAGTGCTGGTATTTGGTCAGCCCGTAGAAGACTCTCATCCAAGATAATCGGAACGCCTGTTTGCGTCGCTACCATGCGCATCCCATCAAGTGCGTTCGCGGACAAAGGCTCCTCGATGCCAACGAACGAGAACTGAAGATCCTTAAGGTGCCGTACCGCGCTCTCCGCATCGTTCCACAAATTGTTTGCGTCGACTCGAACACGGAGTTTCTCGACATTGGGTAAATCACGCAAGGTATCTAACTTGGCACGATCCTGAGCTGGATCACCAGATAGTTTCAGCTTGAAATCGGTGAAGCCCATCGCACAGTATCGGGCGACGGTCGCTTGAAAAACATCAAGCTTACTGTCACCCACGACCGCGGAATAACGGAAGGTGCCGGTGGTGGGGACCAACGCCACCAATTGCTCAACGGTCACTCCTTCACGCTTCGCGAAGAACTCAAGCATGGCAAGTTCGATAGCGCACCACCCTGCGGGATTCGCGTCAATGACGGCCGTATGGTCATCGGCCCAAGCAACCAAGGCATCAACCGAACCCACGGCCTGACAAAGAGCTTCACAGTAAGTGTTAAAAAACGTTTGCACCGACGCGATGTTTTCTCCCGTGACATATTCACGAGGACAGCCCTCTCCCATACCGACGCACTCACCGGACTGAGCCTTCACCCACACACTTTGCGTAGCCGTCCGGACGGCGGAGTGGTGTCTGAAGGCAGTCGTGAAGGGAATATCCAGCCGATAGAGTTCGAGCTGCATGGCTACCCCGACTCCGTACCCAGCACATCCAGGCGGAAGTCAGCGAAGGGAAACGTGCAATCGGACTGATACTGCAAAGCGATAAGCTTGAACTGGCCCTCCCGCTGCCCTTGACTCAGGCAGTGCCGCTTATAGGCTTCCCCAGTGCCAAGCCGGACAGGTAGTAGCTCGAGGTGCTGGAGGCGTCCACTGGCCCGCTTTGCAGCGTATTCCACATTCAGGGAGAGGAGTTGGCGTTCAACCGACCCGAGAGTCTTATTCCACCAAGTCTCAGTCGGTGTGGAACACTCAATGACAAGACGATAGGTCGCCCGATCTGCATCAGCCAACATGAGAAAAAATCCTGAGATAGACGACGTCTCGTCTTCGGTGAGACGTACCGCTTCGATAACCTGGCTTTCATATAACTTTTCACCGGTGATATTCGTCACGCCCTTTCCTTTTTGGACAAACTCAATGGTCGGAGTGGCGTGGAATGAACCCGTCACACGGACGATATCATTCATGAAATAGCGGTAGAGCCCAGCTCCGGTGGTTGGGATAATGTAATATTCCTTCCCCGGCTGGATTTGATCGACCAAACAAAACGTTCTACGACCCGCATCCCAGTCATTTCGTTCCACGAATTCAAAAAAGTTTTCGTGAATCGTTGGCGTGCCGCCGTCCCGATCCAAAGCTGGCACAAGGGTGCCGCGAAGTTCACTAGCCAGATAGCCTAATTCGCCCACTCGAGTACTGGGCGGTAAGGTTGGTCGCACTGTGGCGAGGGGAATCCGGCAACTGCCGCCGGTCCAGGTTGAAACTAAACGTAGTTCAGGCCACAGATCAGCAAACGTCGGACGCGGCGACGCGAAGACCGTTCGAAGTTCGGTCACGCGGGCTGGCGAACACGACAGAAGGGGGGCAATCATAGCCTGTAGCTCGCCTGATAAATCATTGGCCCGGCTGAATGTACCTTGTATGACATCTTGGAGAAGGGTCGCGCGATTGTCTGCCAAGACGGACAGCAGCTTGACCAATGTTGACGGGTTCGCACAAGCAACGTGCGTAACGTCCCTGTATGTGACGGCGAGCCTAAGAATCAGGAGATACTTGAGGTCATAGTCCGTAATTCCGAACACCTGATAGGGAAGCACATACTTCATCCTTGCAAGCGCGGGCATGTTTTCGTACATGAATCCCGATGTGGAGCCATACGGTGTCCCGGAGTCCAGAGTGCCCTCCTCAGCTGGACTGACGATTGCCAGGCAATGCCCATAATATGCACGAGCATCGGCCGAAAACTGAACATACGACTGGATGGCCTGGCTCCGTTTGTGGGCCTGGATCGTATCTTGAAGGATTGGAATCAACTTAGCTGCGCCGGTCGTACCACTTGTCCGTGCGTACATGACAGGTGGCTCCGCATTAAGCGCCGGTTCGCCAGTACGTTCTTGGTCGTCTATGTAGGGGCGGAGAGTCTCGTAAGTTTGCACCGGCACTACTGCCGCAAAATCGGCGTAGCTCTTAATCGTGGAAAATCCGTGCTCACGACCAAATCGCGTATCGCGGTTTCGGTGCAGGAAACGCCGCAAAAGGCTCGTTTGAACCTCTACGGGCTGTTTGGTTGCCTGAACAAAGGGCCTCCAGTGGGTCCACCGAAACAGTTGCATACGCGCCCACAACGCGAGGTTGAGGAACACGCTAGCTGCCATTAGAGGGTGGCTTCTTATCAAGACCTGGTGTGAGTGGTGCAGACATCTGCCCAAGAAAATCCAGCGGGTAGTCACGGTTTTTTAGGCCCAGCTCGCCCACCCGTGCGGAGTTAGGAAGAAACCAAGTGCCAAAGATAAGGTCCCATACGATCAGATTGTTACCGTAATTTCGATTCGACTCGTCTACCAGCTTGGAGTGATGCCAACGATGCAACTCCGGGCCACTGACCAAATAATTCAGGAGTCCGTAACGCACGTCGACGTT
>PBBF01000052.1 GCA_002717745.1 Acidobacteriota bacterium | reverse complement strand
GTTGGGAACCCAAGTGCAGAGCTAATGTTCGTAGGCGAGGCTCCAGGACGAGACGAAGATACGCAGGGAATTCCCTTCGTAGGACGGGCGGGGCAGTTGCTCACCAAGATTATTGAGTCGATTGGGCAATCTCGAGAATCGGTCTATATAGCGAATGTAATTAAGTGTCGTCCGCCACAGAATCGAAATCCAGAAGAGGATGAGGTGGAGACATGCGAGCCGTTCCTCTTTCGTCAGATTGACGTGATACGACCTCGGGTTATCGTAGCCTTGGGTGCGTTTGCGGCTAAAACGCTTCTAGGAAGTGACGCGCCAATTTCCAAACTACGAGGACGTGAGTACGAATATCGTGGCGCGACCCTGATTCCTACATTTCATCCTGCTTACCTGTTACGTAACTCTAAAGGTAAGCGAGAGGTGTGGGAAGATATGAAGAGGGTCCGTGGTCTTCTTGAAAGAGGGCCGTAGCCTCAAGGTGTAACTGTCGGTCTCGCTCCGGTAATTGATATCCTTTAGCCGTGCCACGTTTAGTGCAGGTAGCGGTTCCGGTGCCGCTACGCGATCTCCTAACCTATAGCGTTCCGGATGGGTGGCTGATGCCCCCAATTGGGTCACGTGTTTCTGTTCCGCTAGGTCCGCGGAAAATGATTGGTTACGTCATTCAGAATGACGTTCCGATTCAGTTGGCTTCTGACCGAGCGATCAAAGACATTCTAAAACAGGTCGATAATCAACCGTTTCTTCCTCAAGCTGTATTGGATCTTGCTCTGTGGGCGGCGGACTACTATCTGTGTGGTCCAGGTCAGGTCTTGGAGGTAGGTGTACCGCATGGTAGGGGGTTGGGGCCTCGGACGTATCGTCATTTCAATTTGACACCCAAGGGGCGCACCTATTTCTCTGTAGGCACTAAAGACGGGAGCTTCGCAACACCGAACCGGCTCGGTACTAAACAGCTTCTGGCGCTCGATTCACTGGTAAAAGTGGGTGATGGTTTGAGTCAAAGCGATCTTATTGGGCGTGGTGTTCCAGGGGCAACGCTCAAGCGCCTGACTGATATGGGGCTGGTGACTGTCACGGATAAACCTGTAGTTGGAGGTGAATCGAATGATGATCTTAACGCTCCCAAGGCAGAAGTTCAGCTAACGTCCGAGCAGGCAGCGGCGTTGGCGCGCCTCCGATCTGCACTTTCTACAGAACGATTTCAAACCGCCCTTCTGCATGGCATCACCGGAAGTGGCAAAACTGAGATTTACCTTCGGCTCGCCAAGGAAACCATACGTTCTGGAAGACGGGTGCTGATTCTCGTTCCAGAAATTGGTTTGACTTCAGCGGCAGCAAGAGCATTTCGGGGTCTTTTTGGATCAAGCGTAGCTATTCAGCACAGTGGCTTGTCGGCTAGGCAGCGGCATGCTCAATGGACCCGAATACGGGCGGGAGAAGTGGATCTTGTGGTTGGCACCCGCTCCGCTGTATTTACCCCGATGGACAACATTGGACTGGTGGTTGTGGATGAGGAACACGACGGCTCCTATAAACAGGAGGAGAATCCAAGATATCACGGACGTGATGTGGCAGTAATGCGGGCGAAACAGGCTGGAGCCCTTGTAGTGCTTGGATCTGCGACACCATCACTCGAGAGTTATCACCATGCGATTCGGGGTCGGTATGAGCTAATTTCCCTAACGAAGAGAATTTCTGACCAAGGACTTCCAGCTATACAAATCGTTGATATGAAGGAGGAGTTCGCCGAGCAAGGTGGAGAGGTGGTGCTGAGCCGCGTATTAGCAGCTGGAATACGCGCTCGGCTGGATCGTCATGAGCAAGTCATTATTCTGTTGAATCGAAGAGGATTTGCGGCTTCGGTGTTTTGCCGCGAATGCGGTGGCACAGCGGAGTGCCCGAATTGTAGCGTGTCACTAACGATACACCGAACAAGTGGGCGCGTTCGTTGTCACTACTGTGGTCATTCCCGAGTGGTGCCAACTCGTTGCCAGGCATGCCAAGGGGAATATCTTGAATTCTCTGGACTTGGCACTGAACGTGTCGAACTAGAGGTGCGCCAGCACTGTACGAAAGCCAGGGTTGCCCGCATGGATCGAGATACCATGGCACATCAGGGAGCCGCAGATGAAATGCTGACACGATTCGGCCGGGGCGAGATTGACATACTGGTTGGCACTCAGATGGTCGCGAAGGGACACGATTTCCCCAATGTTACCCTCGTTGGAGTGGTCTCGGCAGATGTTGGGTTGGGCGTAGCTGATTTTCGAGCTGGGGAGAGGACTTTTCAATTGCTTACGCAGGTGGCTGGACGAGCGGGCCGAGGATCTCGACCGGGGGAAACGATTGTGCAGACAATAAATCCAAATCATTACAGCATCCGACATGCGTGTTTGCAGAACTACGAAGCCTTTTACCGTGAAGAGATCGAATTTCGCCAAGCGATGCGCTATCCCCCTACTCTAGGACTAATTAATCTTATCGTGAGAGGTCGAAGTGAGGCTGCTGCGATGGGTGATGGGTTTAAGCTTGTGAAGGAGCTACAGCGTTTAGGACGCACAGAGTGGATTCTGGGACCCGCTCCGGCACCTCTCAGTCGATTAAAAGGGCAACATCGCGTGCAAGTCCTTGCGAAAGGAGATCATCGTATCAGGTTAGGGGAGATTGTTGAGGCCGCTCTCAAGCAACTCCCTCGGATTCGCCGTCGAATTAGTGTTGACGTTGACCCAGTGTTTGTGTCGTGAGTAGAGATGGCGTGGTTTAAGTTGCGACTATGAATCATGGATTCTTAATAAGTTCAAATGGTTCGATTGGTATCGGTGTAAAGCAGAGGACGAGTATGACGAGGGCCATGAGCCCAACAATCTGGCGACTCCGATCGAGGGGGAGGTCTTCGTCGAGTGTAGGAGGATGGCGGGGACCGAAGACGACAAGCATCACGGCGAGCAAGATGGCCCAGACGACCCAGCTTCTCGACCAAAATGTGAGTAGTGCGGTGATACACAGCATGCAGAGAGTGATGAACGTAGACCGTTTCCCGAATACTGCGTAAGTGAGGTGGCCGCCATCCAATTGCCCGATTGGAAAGAGGTTGAGAGCAGTCGCGAGTAGTCCAAACCATGCAGCGAAGCCCATTGGATGGAGATTGACAGATAAACCCTCCGGCACTGATCCAAAAATTAGCCAGGAGATGAATTGGAACAGAAGTGGTTCACCTAGGGAGAGACCGGAGAAGTCAGGGGGTAGGGGTGTCAGGCGTGAGAGGCTCAGGCCAACGACCAGTGTAGGCACGGCCACGACAAAACCAGCTAAAGGTCCTGCGACACCAATGTCGAAGAGGATCGGTTTTGTTTGTATTGGGCCTCGAATCCGTATGAACGCACCGAGAGTTCCAGTAATAAATGGTGCCGGGATAAAGTAGGGTAACGAGGCGCTGACGCCATAGTACCGGCAGGTCAAATAATGGCCAAACTCGTGGGCGCCTAAAATTGAGAGAATCGTCATACTGTACCAGAGTCCCTGGGGGATCAGTAGGGATCCTGCGTCTAATTCTCGGGTGCCAAAATCTGAGATGAAGGCCAGGTAATGACCGCCCCCGACTAGAGTGGTCGTGACAAAGGTCGATAGGAATAGAAATAGATGGAGATAGCGGCGAGGCCGACGTTCCTGAACTAGTTCGACAGTAGTGGTATCGGTCGACTGTCCTGTTTCTCGGTCTGAACTGGAAGAGGAGTCTGGTGGAGGCGGAAAATTATCCCGAGCGGAGGTCAAGACGTGGATTCCGGCGGTAAGACGCCGATGTTCTGTAGGTCCTTGCCTGGTTTGAATCGGATGGTTCGGCCTGGGGGAATTCGAACTTCCTTGCCTGTGCGAGGGTTTCTCCCAATACCGCGCTTACGGGGTTTCACTTGGAAGACCCCGAAGCCGCGGAGTTCGATTCTCTCACCTCGCCGCATCGAAAGGCGCATCGCTTGGAACACGGCGTCAACCGCAACTTCGGCCTTTACCTTGGTAATCCCTGCAGTCGACGAAACCTTGTTCACGATGTCTACTTTAATCATGACTTATGAACCCGTCACTGTGTGTAACTATCATAAATATAGTGACTTACGCTGTCAAGTAAAGACCTAACTGTTCTCAATTACATCCATACTTAACATGGCAACTAAGCGAAGGAGAGGTCTACCGTCAGTTGTACTCGCTGGTCGACCGAATGTCGGTAAATCTACTCTTTTTAACCGGATTACAAGGTCTCGAAAGGCGATTGTGACGAGAACGCCAGGGACCACCAGAGACCTGGTGGCCCAGGATGCGGAATGGCGTGGGATTAGCTTCCGGCTGGTTGATTCTGGTGGGATGTTTGGTGCAAGTGATGATCCCTTAGAGCTCAAAGTACTCGAGCGGGGACAGCTTGGAATCGATTCTGCCGATCTGATTGTCTTTGTCGTGGATGGACTCGAGGGACTGGTGCCGCCTGACCGTGAAGTGGCCGATCTAGTTCGAAAGGTCGGAGTTCCAGTCATTCTAGCGGTTAACAAGATCGACCATCGGCGTGCACGAAACCGTGCTCTGGAGTTTTATCAACTAGGTTTTGATGCGGTCATGGAAGTGTCAGCGGAGCACGGAACAGGCTCGGGGGACCTTCTGGATGCCGTGATCGAATTACTTCAAGACAAATACCCGTCACGGAGCGTCACTAACAGTTCACCGGTTGAGCCAACTAGTGAATTCAGGGAAACAGCAGTGGCAATCGTCGGTCGACCGAATGTCGGAAAATCCTCACTAGTGAATCGATTGTTGCGTGAGGAGCGGGTTATGGTCAGCGATCGACCGGGCACAACTCGTGATGCGGTAGACGAGCTCTTGTTCTGGCGCGACCGTCGTTTTCGATTAATTGATACAGCTGGCATTCGCCGACCAGGTCGGGTCGCGAAGAGTGGAAAGATTGAATCGGTTAGTGTGGTTGTGTCCAAACGGGCCATTCAACGGGCGGATGTTGTGGTGCATCTCGTTGACGCTCAAGAAGGGCTTACCGACCAGGACGCTGCTATTATCGGGGCAGCTGATAAGGCTGGATGTGGTGTCATTGTTGCCGTGAACAAGTGGGACTTAATGAAAGGGATTGGTGAAGACGGAGTACGTACGTTCGATGAGTTGGCTAAGCGTCAGGTGAAGTTTGTTGACTACGCACCTTTTTTACATATTTCGGCGCTAACGGGTGAGCGCTTACCGAGACTACTCGAAGCCATTGACCGGGTATCCGTGTCCAGGCAACGGCGAATACCAACGGGTGAACTCAATAGATTCTTTGGTGTCATTACGGCCGCCCATCCCCCGGTGAGCCCTGACCGAAGAGAAGTACGGATACTCTATTCGGCTCAGACAGCTGTGGCGCCGCCGACCTTTGTCTGCTTTACCAATGTTGCTACCCGGTTTCATTTTTCCTATGTTCGCTTTTTGACAAATAGGCTCCGGGAAGCCTTCGGCTATGAGGGCTCACCGATTCGTCTGCATGTGAGGCGACGTCAGAAGTAGCGTAAGTCTGCATGTTATACTGAGCGCCGTGGCTTCGACCGTGACCACTACTGAATCATCCAAGATTCCAAGACGTCCTTCTTTTCGTTCTTCAGAGGTGTGCCAGATCGCTGGAATTAAACCCTACGTCCTACGGTCCTGGGAACAAGAAATCGCCAATCTTGGTAAGGGAAAAGGAGACGGGCCCCGTGTCTACCGTCGTGCCGATGTCGAACTGGTTCTTCAGTTAAAGCAGTTAACCTTTAAGGAAGGACTGACTCTGGCAGGTGCTCGGCGTCGCCTGGAAGAGGAGCAGGGCCTTCTCAGTGAAGCTGATGAGAAGCACGTGGTGTCTGTTAGTCCCACTCCTGGTCTACACAAAAAGCTGACCGAAATAAAGGAAGGGCTTCGCGGTATTCTTGAGATACTTGCTAAAGACGTGAAGAGTTCGGGTTCCATGAAAAGCGCGAAGAGAAGTCGTCAAGGGGCAACGGGCCATCGTAAGGTTAAAGCGGTTAAGCGAAAGCGGACTCGACGCTAATAACTCCGGCGGCATGGTCTTACGTAGCGGGATGTGGCGCAGTTTGGTAGCGCACCTGACTGGGGGTCAGGGGGTCGCTGGTTCAAATCCAGTCATCCCGACCAATATTTTCAATTATTACTTAATACTGAATGTGCCAATATCGTTCCGCACTTCATGGTTTGATGAATCGTCTCCAAGATAGGGCCAGTGCGGTCCACACCAACACGCCGCCACCAAGCGAGGCTAGGCCGGCTACAGTCTGTCCCACAATTCCATACACTTCACCGGTGTGGGCGTATCGGAGCCAACTACGAAGCCTTTGACCTCGACTATGGACTGGATAGCCACCAACCTCGTGCTCCGTACAATCTGGACCCGCAAATATCAGGTCTAGGCGTCTTGACGGTTGTCCACCAAGGCTTCGATCGACCCTGACGACAGCTGCTGTGTGGTTGGATTCTCGCAGCTCTAGGGTGATTCTCTTCCAATCAGGTACTTCTCCAGAAGCTCGGTTGAAGAGTGTTTGATAGCTACACTGTGCAATAGGAGAAGGCTCTGACTCAGCGGTGAGCAGTTCGTTCCCAGTCGATGCTCGCAATGAGGTGGCGGTCGGTGGCTGTTCACCCACTACGCGATACATAAGAGTTCCAGCCCATTGATAAGAGATTACGACTCCACTTAGAACGATGATTAATAAGGGGAGGAATAACCAGAACCCGACTACGTTGTGCCAGTTCAGGTCGCGCGCTTTCCCTTTCAACTCGGGTCTGAAGGTAATGAGAGTTCGAAGGGAATTGATTTTCTTAAATCGAATACATAGTAGGTAAAGACCACTAATGAGCAGAATTAGAAACCCAAGATTTCCCACACCCGTAATGTTGCGACCAATTTCCCTATTGGCGCCCTCCAGTGCAAGCCAACGATGCCAGTACATGATGCTTCGAAGGAAGTGCCGCATTGGAGCATCGCTATCATTGAGCAGGGCGCCGGTATACCTGTTGGCATAGCGATAATCGCCGCGGCCGACGCTCAAGGCTGCCGGTTCCTGCGGGTCATTCAGTATCGTTATTGCTGTTGGCGGTGTTTCGAGGGTTGTGGTTACTGCCTGGATGAGTTCATCCATCTGTAACGGAGGTGAGTTGAGGCGATGAGGCTGGCTTCGATAGTTTCGATGGGCCCAATTCGTGACTTGGTGATCATAGGTGAGAATGACGCCGGTGACCGACATCAATAAGATGATGATTGAAATGGCAAGTCCCGTGATGAGATGGAGCCAAAAAACGATCTTTCCGAGGGTCATAGTGATGATTTGTTAAGAGTAGCCAAGAGTCCAATTATGAGATGGAGTCTCATTATACCATATCCGACCAATATGGTCGCCAAAGGACACAAATAATTTGACTCAGGTAAGTGTGATGTTTGCCACAAGGGTTCTGCTTTGCTATAGTTTATCTTTACGAAGAGTGATTGATAGCTGCTTTGTCCCTCCATTACCACGAAGAGTCCCCAACCCTTAATCTTTAGTATCAAGATATCGAAGCACGAGTGGCCGCTATTTAGCTGCTTAGGGGCTTTTATTTTAAGTGCAAAATAGAATTGTGGTTGTGCACGGAGCATTGAATTGAGAAGTTTTAGCGAGCGATTAATCGGGGCTGCCAAACTGGACGTG
Organism: Acidobacteriota bacterium; assembly: GCA_002717745.1. Taxonomy (GTDB): domain Bacteria; phylum Acidobacteriota; class Vicinamibacteria; order Vicinamibacterales; family UBA823; genus UBA11600. The sequence goes on along the minus strand of PBBF01000052.1, from coordinate 9,052 downwards.
GCTGTCTACGAAGAGGTTGAAGCTGATACCAGTGCTACGGGTCAGGCAATGGGTGTCGTGTTGTTGTCCAGCGTGGCCAGTGGACTTGGCACGTCAGTCTTGGCCGGAGCTGGTCTTAGTGGGTTCGTGCTCGGTGGAATTGCCGCATTGATAGGGTGGGCTACTTGGGCGTTTCTTACCTACATCATTGGCACTCGCGTGCTCGCTGAACCACAAACCCGTGCAGATGTAGGTGAGTTACTGCGAACCACGGGGTTCGCCCAGGCGCCCGGGATTCTCCGTGTCTTCGGAGGTATTGCTGGGTTGGGGCCGATCCTGCAAATCATTATTGGTATATGGATGCTTATTGCTATGGTGATTGCCGTTCGCCAAGCCTTAGATTATTCGACAACTTTTCGGGCGGTGGGGGTGTGCCTAGTCGGCTGGCTTATTTTAATTGTGACCAACGTGGTTCTGCTGAGCTTCCTAGGCCTTGGAGCCGCCACAGGATTATAGGATGGGCGTGGTGAGGAGTAGTGGCTAAACGCCGAGCTATCATCATGCTTTGGAGTTGTGTTAATTATCTGCGAAGACAAAAACCATCGCGGCAGACGACGCCGCTGACGCGTTGGAACTTTCTATATTGGCGTCACATTATGAATGAACGACTGGAGTATCAACATGAGTATGACCGGAACAGTGAAATGGTTTAACGATAGCAAGGGTTTTGGCTTTCTGACGCGTGATGATGGGGAGAAGGACGTATTCGTCCATCATTCCGCGATTCAAGGTGAAGGATTCAAGAGCCTTCAGGAGGGCGAGAAGGTCGAGTTCGACGTGGTTCAAGGCACGAAGGGACCCGCGGCCGAAAACGTTGTTAAGGTTGGTGGGTAGTCCCGGCGTAAGGTGCCCTGTTTCGCGCCTAGGGCTCTCTGGGCGAGAACACTGATAACACCTTTAAGCTTAATGTGGCGATGCACTGGCGACGGAAAGTTTCGTCGTCAGTGCATTGGCTGCTTAGTGAACAGAACTAGCCGTGATTAGTGGTAGGGTTCTGTAGTCTTCATATCCCACCTCGCATGTCAAAACGTATATTCATCAGAATTGATGTATCGGCGGGGAGTTCTGTTTCACCAGCGGGATATCCGTTCTGTCTAAGCATATAGCTCACGATATCTCTGTATTCTGAAAGCTCTAGGAAACCTGGGTCATTCGGTGGCATCGTACTGACCAATAATTGCAAAAGATCTCCTAGTGGTCGACCGGCCCACTCTTGCTGAAACGCTGACCCTCGAAACTCACGGGTTCGGTGACATGCTTCGCAGATCCTTTCGAAGCTTCGTTGGCCTCTGGTGGCCTGACGGTTCGTGAATACGCCGTCGACGACGGATCGGATGACAGGTTGAGTGTGGGTGCTCAGGGAAGCCTGCTCAGGTGGAGCTGAGGCGCATCCCACCATAAAGATGAGGGCGGTGAGAGTGAAGGGTGTTGTGATCGTCAATCTTATCGACGGGCCGGCGGACATCAAGAGTTAACCTCTAGGGTCTGAAGCGCACGTATTTAACTAGTCGTTGCCTACCGACCTCTCCAGCATAAATATTTCCCTCAAAATCTACGCCGAGGAACTCCACTCCTGTGCCGGTTGGTGCTTCAGAATCAGGAATAAAGGAAGTGACCCAACCTGTTTGCGCGTCGCCTATCCGGATGCCTCGCTCCCAGCCAGGATTCCATTGGTCGTTCGACATGCCATCACCAGCATAGATGGTGCCATGTAAATCGACGAAGACCGTGCTGGGCCTACCGAATTGAGTCCACACGGCGAGTAGGGCGCCTTGTTGATCGAAGATTTGAACGCGGTTGTTTCCCCTGTCAGCAACGACTATTCGGCCTTGAGAATCTATCGTTATGTCATGGGGGTCGTTAAACTTTCCCGGGTCGCCACTTTTTGTATCCACGCCACCCCCGACCTCGAGAAGGAATTCGCCGTTGCTTGAAAACTTGACGATCCGATTGTTTCCCCCACGGTGTCCATCGCTGACCCAAATTTCACCGCTGGACGCAACAACGACACCAGCAGGGCCATTGAAGTGGTCTGGGCCATAGCCCGAGACAGCCGCCTCTCCAAGGGTCATTACGACCTCGCCATCTTGGTCAAGTTTAAACACTTGGTGTCCTAGACCTCGCTTTAGTCCCTCAACTTCGCGTGCATCGCCTGCCGGTGCGCCCTCCGTGACCCATAGATAACCTTCATGGTCGAGAAAGAAGCCATGCGGGAAGGAGAACATGCCTCCGCCGAAGCTCTTGACGACGTTACCGTCGAGATCAAATTTAAAGATGGCGTCCTGGTTTGAATTAGCGCAGTGATTTGCTCCGCATCTGGAAAGAATCCAAAGATGCCTGCTGTCTGGGTCTGGGAAAATTCCGCTTGGCACGCCGAGCTTCCACCCGTTGGGCATTGACTCCCATCCGTGGACCGCATGATAAGGATTGTTTGCGACCGATTGTGCCTTCGGTTGTACGGTTCCAATGGTGATTAACCCCAAAAGGAAAAGCGCTAAAAGAAGCTTAGGTTGACCATGCCGCAACATAACTGTCTCCTTTTCACTCAAGGAAGCCGAAGAGCTACGAGTGACCCGGGTTGGTTTCGACCTGCCATCTGTACGACGATGTGCTGTCGTCCATTATGCATGTAGGTCATCATTCCGTACTGACCAGGAGCCGGCAATTCGACCACGCCAAGACGTGCACCCGTGGACTTGTCGATTGCTCGGATTAGTGGCTGGCCAGCAGTCCCCTCCGCATGAATCAATAAGCTTGCGGTGACCATAGTCACCGGATGGGAGGTTACACCGGTATTGGGCAGCTCAACCGCTTGGAGCGCGGGGTGGTTCTTGACGCGATCCGGTGTATCTCCATTAGGAATCCACCATAGATGTTCGCCCGTGTTCATGTCGATGGCCGTGATTCGACTATATGGAGGTTTAAAAATCGGTAGTCCTTGTGGGCCGCGGAAATCCCCTCTATTAATCACTGCATAATCCGCAATGGTTCTACCGGTGGTCATTGGGTCGTCTGGTTCATCAATTTCGTGCCCTGGTACAATATTTTCTGAACGACATCCGGTTAACGATCCAACGTAGAGGATACCGGTCTCTGGGTCGGCTGAGGTTGGTCCGAATATATTGGTTGCACCACTTGGGCAACTAACGAACGAACGAAGGCCCGAGGGATGCCCTGCCTGAATCGGCGGATTAAAGATTGGTCCAATCCGATAGTTCTTAACGATCTCTAATGCTTCCTGGCGGAGCTCTGGAGTAAAGTCGATGAGGTCCGATTCGGCAAGGCCCTGCATGTCGTAGGCCAATGGCCAGGTGGGAAATGGTTGAGTAGGTGAGAGGTGCTCGCCTGGCACTTCCGAACTGGGCACCGCCCGTTCTTCGATTGCCCAGACCGGTTCTCCGGTTTCACGATCAAAAGTGTAGGCCCAGGCCTGTTTTGTGGTCTGAACGACGATCGGTTTTGGTTTTCCATCGACGGTGATGTTTAAGAGTACAGGAGCCGTAGGGTTATCAAAATTCCAAATGTCATGGTGTACGAGTTGATAGTGCCAAACCCGACGCCCCGTGTTGACGTCCAGGGCAAGAAGACTAGTGCCAAACAGATTGTCTCCCGGACGAAATCCACCGTAAAAGTCGATAGTCGGTGGATTGGTAGGGATATAGACGATGCCCCGGTCTAGGTCGGCTGACATCGGAGCCCATGAGGAAACGTCACCTGTGGTCCGCCACGCGTCGTTTTCCCAGGTGTCGTGTCCAAATTCACCCGGTCGAGGAATCACATGAAATTTCCAGAGATGTTGCCCCGTGCGCGCGTCATAAGCCAGAATGTCACCGGGAATGTTTTCGATACGTGTTTGGTAGTATCCCTGCTCGTGGACATTACTTACAATGATGACACCGTTGACCACAATCGGCGGTGATGAGCTACTCAGATTACCAAGTTCGCGAGGGATACCTTGATCCGGATCGTAGGTGTAGCCAGATTCAAGCCAGGGAGACCAGTCCGCCACGAGGTCAGGGAGTAGGTCCACGACCCCGCCCTCTGGAAAACCACCTAATGGAACGGCCTGTCCCCAGTCTTCTAGATGGCGTCCGGTTTTCGCATCGAGCGCGTGAAGAAAGAAGGCCGGGCTACTAGTGAAGATGACCCCTCGACCGTCGACTTCATCATAGGCAACACCTTTACCATAATTATTTCGCATGCCTCGGTCGTAGCGCGTCGTGTGTGGTTCGCGGTAGGTCCATACGGTCTCACCGGTAGCGGGATCAATTGCGGCGACTGTTCGACGCTGCCCAGCAACGGTGTAGAGAAGACCATCAACATAAATTGGAGTTGATCGAAAAAGGTAATCGACGTTGGGGCCGAAGTTATCTCCCCGCCATATCCAAGCGACCTCAAGCTCTTCAAAATTACTGGCGTCGATCTGGTCTAGTGGTGAATACCGAGTGTGGCCAGCATCCCCACCGATGTAGCGCCAGTCGCCGTTGACCCTGGCTTGGCCTTGAGCCACAGCGGAACCTGGTGCCCCAATCAAAATGAGCAGAATGAGCAGCCAAAGTTTAATGATCTGCGATTGTATGACAACAGCAGTTGACTTCATGATCATCGCCAGTCCTTCATCAGCTTATGATTCACGGTGCGATCCTGTCGGCCAGAATTATACTCGGGCGGAGTCTACTTCAACATTTCGGGTGGTGGGGTTCTGTCTAGTAGCGTTAATCCTCGCCCAGGATCGATTCGGACAATAGTGTAGGTAATGGATTCTGGGATGTCTGAAAAATAGTGTGGCGTGCCAGCAGGAATAATAATGATGTCACCCTTGTTTACCTGGCGAACCATTCCACCCTCCATGCCAGTGCCCGTCGATCCGGGTCCCGACAGCATGCGTCTCAGAGCCGTGTTCTCACGAGCTCGCGGCGCGATGAGTCGGCCGCCGGTTACCAGGGTTGCTGAGCCCTCAACAATGCTGTAGACCTCGGTCACTTCGCTGTGAATCGTACCAGCCACCACGTTTGCTGACGGGCCTCGCCCAACAATTGCTACGCCAACATGGTATCCACCAGCGTCGATGGTACGCATGGGCGAGTCAGTTATTCCTTGAGCCGCTGCGATGTCTAGAGTTTCTTGAAGCTCGGAGTTTGTTACGGTCACGGCAGGAATTGATACTGAGCTGACTTGTGCGACTAGAACTAGAACTGCAAGCAGGTTCACCATGTCACTCTCCTTTTATCGAGCCGGCAACACACAATCCGGGTCGTCCATTCCCTCGACGCTTTACATCGGCGACCTGAAGTTCAACTAGGATCAGCCAATACAGTCTAATACGCTACACTTGAAAGATATCTGAGCGAACTCTTAATAGAAGGCTCCAACAACGAACCGATGCGACGATGGTAATTTGTTGATACCGTCCTTCTTTCGAAGTCTAGCCAGTATGATAGCCCGAATGCCATCAACCTGCTGTTGGATCCAGCAATTGGGCCGTTCAGTTCTGGTGTTCTGCATACTGATTCTAGTAAACGCACCTCTCTTGGCGCAGCAAATCGATCCTCAAAGGTCTGGACCTGCTATGAGTTCGGCATCCAAACCGGAGAGACGGTCCCTGAATGAAGAACAGGGTCGCGTTGTTTCTGAAGACGACCGGCTTCGCGTGAAGGTCCGTTTCATGGCCGCATATGGCCATGATTCAGCACAGGCATCATTAGGACTCGAGAAGCAAGGACGGGTTGGTTACGCCATCGTCAACCTCTCAGGCAGTATTAGCGAGCGATTGTCGTATGTATTTGAAATCAATCCGATAACGGAAACGAGCGCATTGCCTGCGTGCGGTGAGAAGAACTTTTTCTTTCCAAATAGTCCAGATGCAATCGGGCCAACCGTTGGTTGCGACCCAGATGGACGAACGCGTGTTGACGACTATCGGTTTATTGCGCTTGACCTAGTTAACCAGCAGGGAGCACTGCGTCAGGCCTACCTTTCATATGAACCGGGTTTCACCAAAGTTAAGTTTGGGCGCTTTATGCTGCCGATTGGCTTTCATTGGGAAGATGCAGGCTCGTTTACTTCAAAAGATGCGACCCATATACAGCGCATTAATGCCGAATCAAATTTCGGCACTGTAATTTCACTGGTGGCTGGTGAAGATAGTGGTCGCGATACCCCTCTAGCCACGCTTAACCTTGCTGGATTCTTAGGCGATGGTAATCGACAGTCTGATTACGACTATTTCTATTTTCTGAATCCAGATTTGGACACAAATTCTGCCTTAACGGTCTTACTTTCTGGTGCCTTTGCCCCGTATCCGGGAATTGAGGTGCGTGGTGCTGTTAAGCGAGGGTTCAGCGGCTCCAAAGTGGAGCGTTTACCAAACTACTTTGCGAGTAAACGACATGACTCGGCCGTGGTGCTCTCAGCTCGCTATTCTCCTGTTAGGTTTTTAGCCGCCTTTGGTGAGTGGGCAAATTACACATGGGGCCCAACAGAGACTTCAGCGCAGATGTTAGGCTTCGGTACCGCTCCGATTAAGAAGTCAGGCTATTACGTGGGGATTGATAGTTTTATCCCGGTAACGGAGAACCTGAAGATCGGCACGGTGATCACACGTGAGGTGTTATCAAGAGATGATTCCTTGATTAAATATCTCTCTGAACAAAATCTCCTTAAGGTGTCAATGGGTAAGAAGGAACGCTCAACGGTATTTCGCATGTATGCGGATTTTGGTGAAGTTGTAACCTTGGCGTTTTATCGTAATTTAATGTCGAATCCATTCCCTTGGGTCTCAGGCATTGATCCTATTGACGGACCCCGAGCTTTTACCGGCCGAGGCACCGATAAGTGGGGACTTGTCGTCAGGTTTAATCTGGAGTGAGGTTGGGGCGCAACGACCTTTATGTAGCGAGCTTCCGGGCTGATTGTTTTGTGAGGGCCCTCTTGGCTGCAGAGATCACTTTTATCGCTGGGAGAGTTCTAAGGCAGCGAAAATCCCCAGGTTCACAGTGTCGTTGATCGCAAGGGCGGCACGGTAACTCCCCAACGTCGACTGACTCTGTAATTAGAGCAGGACTCCTCCACGGTGAGGATCTTGTGGGCAGTGTTGGCCCATAGAGGCCCACAATAGGTGTTGTGGTGGTCGAGGCTATATGAAGGGGACCGCTGTCGCCGCCAATGAACAAGGCTGCATTTCTAATCAGTGACTGCAATTCAGCTACACCAAAGTGATCTGCTGAAGTTACCAACGGCGTAGCCCTTCCAGTTCTTGCGTGTACTGCAGTGATAATCTGATTCGTTGTGGACGGATCGGACGGGTCAGAAGTCACAACGAATCGAAGCTCTGGGTCAAAGGCGGCAAGGTTGACGATTGTTTCTATGAAGAATTCAATGGGCCATTGCCGGAAGGGAGTACCGACTCTCACATGAATGACTACGATATCTATTTTTTTGGCACCTGTATGGGATTCTCGACCAGCGATCGATTTACGGGTTAGTCTAGCAGCCACAAATTTTTTAAAAACCGAGAGTACCGTTTCTATATTTACGTTCATTTCAACGGGATCGTGTTGTGGGTCAGGCCTTGCGGCGAAGCTCTTGTCGAGCGAAGAGAGTAGGTCCCACTGATTCATAACCGAGTGACGCGGCTCTGTTTGGACGGGTCTTCTGACGAGATGTGTATAGGGCCAACGTCTGTAGGGCATCGAATATCCGATTCGAGTCTTTGCGCGGGTGGCCCAGGTCAACCAGTTGCTGCGCGGCCCTCCATGAAAATCGATAACTGCGTCAAAGCGTGCGGCGCGAAGTCTTTGCGCAAGTTGTAAGTCGTATATTACGCGTCGAAATCCCCGAGGTCGCTCAGCGATAATCAGTTTTGTGAGGTGTTGGTTGTCGGATAAGACAGGGGCAGCGGCACGTTCAACAAGGTAGACCAGTTCAGCGTCTGGAAACCGTTGCCTCAGTGCTCGAATAGCCGGGGTTGTAAAGACTACATCGCCAATAAGACGTAAACGAATTAGGAGAATCTTCACAGCTCGATCGGGGTGCGAATCGATTTCTATATGTTCATTGAGATTGTGCTAAGCAAGTCTCGATAGGACCTGAAGGAAATGATCGATGTCGTCTTGATTATTAAACATTCCAACACTTGCACGAATTTGTGTTTCCCTTTCACGAAAAGAGACACTAATGTTCTCTTCGTCAAGAACGCGTCGGATGTGTTCAGGGTCGAGGCCGTGATCGAAACTGGTAATACAGGATGGATTGTTGGCAGGAGTAAACATGCTGTAGCCCAACTTGGCGATACCATTTCGAAGAGCTTGAGCCAGTGCCACGGTATGTGCCTCGATGCGACTCAGTCCAACCTGGTTAATGTAGCCAAGTGCAGCATTTAACTGTGCAACAGTGCCATAGATGAGTCCTGCATACTCGAATTTTTCGGCTGAGGTGTTTAGCTCAAAATTATAATTCGGTAGTGACCTGGAGACTTGGTTGTGTCCGAATCTGTCTGGTGTGATGCGGTCTAGGTGCTCCTCGCGAACGAAGAATGGGGCAGCTCCCCAGCTCGCGAGTAGATACTTATACGAGTTGGCGCAGACAAAATCCGCTCCGGTTTCACGAAGGTTGGTCGGAAAAGAGCCCAAGGCTTGAATTCCGTCTGCAAAGAGAAATCCCCCGTTGGTATGGACAAGCTCTGCTAGGGCAGGAAGATTGTGTCGGTATCCATTACGATTGGAAACCCAGGCTACTGAAATCAGACGAGTACGTGCATCAGTAATCGATTCGAAGTCTTGGATACGGGAGCGACCATTCGTATGAGGAACGATACGCAGTTCGATACCCTTTGCCTGTTCTAGCCAACGGTATAGGACGAATGTGGTAATAAAGTGTAGTTCGTCAATAACGACGTTATCGCCAGCCTTTAGATCGATGGCGCTGGTTACGATATTTTCTGCGTCACTCGTCGAGAAAAGAAGAGCCACTTCGTCTCTGGTAGCGCCAAATAGTTCAGCGAACTTCACGCGCG
>PBBF01000051.1 GCA_002717745.1 Acidobacteriota bacterium | reverse complement strand
TCATCTCGTTTCCACATAAACACTTTCTCCAAGAGCGGCCGCCGGCACGCTTACCCGCATAGGTAATCGTCGAGCAACTCAGTATATGAGAGTCGACACGTATATGAAAGCGATTCTAAAACTCCCTAGCTCCTTTCATTGGCTATGTTTAGGGCCAAATGCTATTATGGAAGGTGTCGTGAGTTGGTTCGCGACCCGGCCCATCATGGTTGTGGCCTGGCCACATCGCAACCCTTAGGGCCTGTGCGCAAATCTGCACCGCGCAGGTTAGGTCTTCGCCGCGATCGACAGACCAATAACTCCATGGTGACGACCAATGCGGATTTACCTGGACCACAACGCAACGACGCCTCTTGACCCTAGCGTCTCCAACGCTATTTCAGCCACCCTTCGGGACGACTTCGGGAACCCATCGAGCGTGCACCACTTCGGTCAACGCGCTAAGCAGCTAGTCGATAAGGCCCGGTCGGCCGTTGCATCTCTCATTAAAGCTGAGCCACCGGAGATTGTCTTTACCAGCGGTGGCACAGAGTCCGATAACCTTGCAATTCGAGGCGCAGCAGATGCGATGAAGTCAACCGGCCGAAGACATTTGATCACAAGCGCAATCGAACACGAAGCAGTCTTGAACACGATTAAAGCTCTCGACCGCCAGGGTTACCAAACAACTCTTCTTCCGGTCGATGCCAACGGCATCGTGTCGGTCGAAGACCTCACAAGAATAATCAATGACAAGACGGCACTCGTTTCGGTCATGCATGCGAACAATGAAATAGGCACGATTCAGCCAATCACTGACTTGGCTGAGGTTGCTCACAAACATGGCGCGCTATTTCATACCGATGCTATCCAATCTGTTGGCAAGATCCCGATTAGCGTGAAAGCACTCGGAGCCGACTTGCTGTCACTGTCAGCACACAAGTTTAACGGTCCCAAGGGTGTGGGAGCCCTTTGGCTGAAGCGAGGCGTTCGATTGACCACTGTTCAAACCGGAGGACGCCACGAACGGAATCGTCGGGCAGGCACCGAGAACGTCCCTGGTCTAGTTGGAATGGGCATCGCTTCCGAACTTGCACAACAGAAGCTAACCGAATCCAAGCAAGACTTCTCGACACTGCGGGATCTCCTTGAGGAGGGCGTCCTACAGGAGGTGCCGGACGCTGCTATCAATGGTCAGCGAAATCGCCGAATTCCCAACACCTCAAATATCAGTTTTGCTGGAGTCGAGGCCGAATCACTTCTCATTGCACTCGATCTTGAAGGGGTGGCTGTGTCTACCGGCTCCGCCTGTTCATCAGGCACACTTGAACCGTCACATGTACTTCGAGCAATGGGACTGCCCTCGAATCGGGTGCAGAGTTCCATTCGATTCAGCCTAGGAACCAGCAATAATCGTGCGGACATTGAGAGTCTGATCAGCATCTTGCCTGCTCTCGTTGGACGCTTACGAGCACTCTCTAGCGGTAGTAGCCGAATGGACAAAGATAGACGTCCCGTTGAAAGCAATTCAGGCTCATCCAGGGGGAATCGCTAATGCGGATCGTCGTTGCCATGTCGGGTGGCGTCGATTCCTCAGTTGCCGCAGCTCTTTTGGCCGACGCCGGTCATGACGTTGTCGGGTTGTCTATGCAACTTTACGATCAGCGTGGAAATGAACACTTCGGAAGCTGCTGCAGCCTTGACGATCTCCACGACGCACGGAGAACGGCCGCAACCCTCGGCATCCCCCATTACATCGTCAATTACGAGAGTTCATTCAATAAGCACGTAGTCCGAAATTTCGTCAATGAGTATGCAGCAGGACGCACGCCGATCCCATGTGTTCACTGTAACGGCGAACTCAAATTCTCCCACCTACTAGACCGTGCAACGGCGCTCAACACTGGAGCCGTCGCCACGGGCCATTATGCGCAAGTCGACCATGAAGTCAGCACGGGCCGCTATCGACTACGACGAGGTGTCGACCGGAAGAAAGACCAGTCATACTTCCTGTTCTCACTAAACCAGACCCAACTCGCACGAGCTGCCTTTCCAGTAGGGTCACTCAATAAGGCGCAGGTCCGTTCATATGCTCGCGACCGTGGTTTGCCTGTGGCCGACAAGCCCGATAGCCAGGAGTTGTGTTTTGTCGCGAACGGCGAACATGCGACCTTCGTCGAGACCCACGCGAGTGCACCATTACGCCAGGGAGTCATTCGGGACGAGTCGGGTCGAATCCTTGGCCAGCATGACGGCGTGCACCATTTCACAATAGGGCAACGTAAGGGACTTAAAATCGCCACGGGTCGTCGACTGTACGTAACCTCCATCGACGCAAACTCTCGGAGTGTGACCGTAGGTAATCGTGAGGACTTGGAGGCAACCGAACTTACCGCCTCCACAGTGAATTGGATCGCTGGCGAGCCTCCCAAGACTCCGCTTCGGGCAACCGCGCAGATTCGACATCGTCACGCTGAAGCAGCAGCGATGATCTATCCACAGATGGGAGGGGGCGTTGTCGTGCGATTCGACAAACCACAACTCGCAGTTACCCCTGGACAGGCGGTCGTGTTCTATGATTCGGACGAGGTGCTCGGCGGTGGTTGGATAGATTAACGCTTTAGCCTTTAGTCAGCCGACCTTACTTCAGCACCCTTTCCAGTGGCATCCATCGGCAATCCCTCTAAATACCGTTCAGCATCGATTGCCGCCATACAACCCGACCCGGCTGCCGTCACCGCTTGCCGATAAACCGGGTCTTGTACGTCCCCGCATGCGAAGACGCCTAGTTGCGACGTTCGGGTGCCAGACCGTGTTCTAATGTAACCGTGATCATCAAGGTCAAGCTGTCCCACTAGGAGGTCGGTATTCGGAGTGTGACCGATAGCTACAAACACTCCGTCAACGGAAAGCTCTTTAGCCACGTTCGTTTTGGTATTCCTGACCACGACACCGGTCACCATTCCTTGATCAGCATCCCTTATATCCTCAACGATGCTGCTCCACTCAAACGTAATTCTTGCATGGGCCAAAGCCTTATCCTGCATGATCTTTGATGCTCGTAGGGTGTCGCGCCTGTGCACAACGGTCACCCGTGAGGCAAACTTCGTCAAAAACAACGCCTCCTCCATTGCCGAGTCACCACCGCCGACTACCGCGATCGGCTTCTCTTTGAAGAAATAGCCATCGCAGGTTGCACAGGTAGACACACCATGGCCCATTAGGACCCGTTCGGAGGGCAGACCCAATAGTCGAGCAGACGCTCCGGTGGAGATAATGAGAGCTCGCGCTTCATAACGCATGTCAGAAGTTTCCACAATGTAAGGGGTTTCACTTAGGTCAAAGCGCTGTACCTGCCCCATAACAGTCCTTGATCCGAAACGTTCGGCCTGTGCTCTCAAGGTTTCTATAAGCTCAGGCCCCATGATGCCGTCCCGATAGCCAGGCCAATTTTCAACCATCGTGGTTAACATCAGCTGACCGCCAGCCGGTATTCCCTCAATTAAGAGCGGGCTTAGGTTAGCTCGAGCCGAATAGAGAGCCGCCGTTAGTCCGGCCGGACCCGAGCCTACAATGATGATTTCTTCCGTTTGATTCATGTTAGCCACGTTGGCCCTCACACAGCCGATAGGAGAACTTCAGGCACATCTTTCAAGGGCCTCTCGCCCCTGTCCGGCAGGACTCTAGAGATGCTTATCGATCATCTGTTTCAGTTTTGCACTCTCTGCGACCCCAACCACCGTATCCACCACCTCACCATCCTTAAAGAGAAGGAGTGTCGGAATGCCACGGATACTGAATCGGCCAGCCACCTCAGGATTCTCATCAACATTTAGTTTACCGACCGCGACACGGCCATCGTAGTCCGTCGCTAGTGAATCCACAGTGGGTCCCAACTGCCGACACGGGCCGCACCATTCGGCCCAGAAATCAACCAACACTGGCGTGCCGGCCTGAATTACAGATACTTCAAAATTGTCCTTGGTGAACGTCTGAACTTTTTCAGATGCCATGATTTTCCTCGTTATCACTCGAGCCAGTAGCGCCTTCTAACCCAGCCTGTCTTTTCCCCATCGTCTCAATAAGAGCTTGCCTGGAAACGCTCAAAGCCTACTCATACACTCTGACATATTCCCAGGCCGAAGTATCTTAGGAATGGAGCTACCGCAGTCCAGAATGCCCCGCTAGGCATTTGAAAAACTGACTGCTTTCTATTCAGCGGACCGCCTTGTGCCTAGCCAGCCTAGCAACCGACGAGCCTCTAGAAAACGTGCTGCATCACTCCGGGCGCCAAGCACCACCACAGCCACCATCTCACCCCGCGGTAACTCCAGTAGCACCGCTAGACAGTATCCGGATTTCCGAATAAATCCAGTTTTGCCACCCAATACGTTGATTTCAAGCCTCAGTAGTTTATTCGTATTTCTGACTCTTACCTGGCGGCGGTTGGTCCGAATTCGATGATCGGGCATCCGCATAATCCGCGAAATCTGTTCGTTGCCAGTAGCATAAACAATCAATCGAGATAAATCGTAAGCCGATGACAAATTCCCAGCATCTAAGCCAGAAGGATCGGTAAACACCGTGCTACCAAGGCCCAGCGCCGCCGCTTTCTTATTCATCCGGTCGACAAATTCGTCAGCGCCCCAACGCGACACCCGGGCTAACGCTCTTGCGGCGCCATTATCCGATGCAATCAAAACTAAGTGTAATAGGTCATTGACACTCAGCCGCTCATTACGCCGGAGATACGTCGTCGATGCTCGTCTGATGTCTGTTCTCGTCACTGTGATTATTTGCGAGAGGTCGTGTTCAGCCTCCAAAAATACGACGGCCGTCATAACCTTAGTAATGCTGGCTATCGACCGCTGAACATCGGAGTTCTCCTCCCAAAGCACCTCACCGCGAATCGGATTGTAAATGACAGCTGCAGCCGCTCGCACATCCGGCACCGTCTCACCATTCTCATCCCGCTTCACGCGAGGCTCTACAGCGCCTGCCTGCTCAACCTCGCCCACACCAAACCCATTCCGAACGCCAGCAGCATCAGTAGAGAGCACACCGAATATACAAGCCATCACGCTCAGGAGAACAAGGCGGAAGAAGCCTTGGAGGTTCCGGATGGTAATCAATCTGCCCACGCGACTCACCTGATATGGTTTTTACTGTTAGTAGGCCAAAAACGATGGGGATTGTAGCAAATTCAGCAGGCAGCGCAACAGCAATGTCTACTATTTCCCATTCTTATTGGGCCTTGACACTTTTGTCATTCTGCTAAAAGGTGATCGGTCACATGACCCCACCTCGCCTCCGGCCAAAGCCCTACGCGCATCTGCGGTCCTCCGTCGGCACATTCCAGTTCCATCACACCGATGCCCTTAAATTCCTAAGAGGGCTCCCCATAGCCTCCGTCGACCTAATCGTTACCTCGCCACCCTACAATCTCGGTGTTTCCTACCGCTCTTATCGCGACGCACTGCCGGAAAAGGATTACCTGGAGTGGACGGACCAGTGGATCGCTGCGGCGACGCGTATATTGACCCCGCGCGGCTCGCTCTTTCTAAATGTCGGAGCTACGCCCACTCGTCCATGGACGGCGCTTGACGTTGCCCAAGCCGCCAGACGGCATCTCAAATTGCAAAACATCATTCATTGGGTTAAGTCAATCGCAATCGACCGCGCCGCCAGCGGCGCTAGGGCAGCGCTCGATAGAGACCTCAGCGTCGGCCACTATAAGCCAATTAATAGCAACCGGTTTATCAATGATTGCCACGAGTTCGTCTTTCACCTGACACCTGAGGGCCGAACTCCACTCGACCGAAAGGCCATCGGCGTACCCTACCAAGACAGGTCCAATATTGCGCGGTGGCAGGCCGGGAGTGATGGCGTCCGATGCCGAGGGAACACCTGGTTTATTCCGTATACAACCATACAGAATAGAAAGCGTGAACGGCCCCACCCAGCGACGTTTCCTCCGAAATTGCCTGAGTGGTGCATCCGTCTGCACGGCCTTGAACGAACTGGCCAGGTCGTCGATCCTTTTGTCGGCCTAGGAAGTACGGCGGTCGCCTGTGCTGAGCTTGGTGTAGATTTCGTGGGCGTGGAAATGGACCAGAGCTATCTCGATGAGGCAATAGCGCGTACTCGCGAAACGCTCAGAGCTCGGCGAAGGCGTAAACGGAGTTGAACCGATTCTCAGCGACTTGGAGCGACTTGAGGCTCCTCGGGCTCGGCTAATTCGTATGCCGTTCGGGACCATACGTCGACATCGTCACGAGTTACCGAAATTTCAAGCCGCCGCCGCCATTGGTTCGGGTCAGAATTATTAGAGTAGTACCCAACGACGTAATAGTCACTCGTTTCAGCGTCAATCCGGCGAATAGCTCCGTCAAAGTCGTTGTTATTCACCACCGCAAAACCGCCGGTAGTTTCCGCCAAGGTACGAAGAGTATTTTGAGATTTTTGGACGTAGTCCCACCACTGTACCGGATCGAGCTGACCTTCCATTTCACCAATGTCAACCCCCGCAATCAGCCCACGAGGGTCAATCGTGTAAAACGTGGCGTTAGCACGATTTGCGGCCCGGGTAAGCCGATGTATTTGGTTCGACATATCCAGGTCGGCAAACGCATAGTTTGACTGCTCCATGAACGGATTCGTGCGCACCCGACGTTCATCAGCAGAATCTTGAAAATCCATTTGATCGAGCCGGAATCGCCCACCTCCAAAGGTTGCAGATTCATGAAATCGCATTTTCTCAAATGGATTCAAGTCGTAACCCGTGCTCACGTAAATGATCGCCTTTCGACGATGCTGAATTTGCCCAAGCACGTTGATGACCGATAGAGCCGTTTGAACGGCCACATTCGCCCGGTAGAGCAACTCGCTAGGACCGCGAGCACCCTGCGGACCACGAATAATATCCGTGGGCGTCATCCCATTGCCCATAATCCGTCCGATTGCTGCATCGAGTAACCCGCGGTCATAAGTAAGGTCGATCGCAATCGACGAAGAACCACTGGACACAATGGAAAATAAATCCCCTTCGTGTACTAAATTTTTCGCAATTCGCTTAAATAAGTCACGGATGCGCGGTGTGCTTCCTGCCTCCATATGAAGGTCATCGACAAACAGCATTAATACCCGGCCAGCCGTATCATTGCGGGGGCGTGCTGTGGGAAGGATGATCCCCTCAGCAACGGGCGCAGGTGCGGGAAGCTGTAAATTATACGCTCGGCCTCCTTGAATTAAGACCAGTGAAGCAACCTCCTGCGCAACACCATCCTCGTAAATAGCAAACTCATCTCTCGTTAAGTCCGAAACAAACTGACCGCGGGAATCACGGACGATCACATCATTAGTGATGAGAGTGACATCAGCCCGGAAAGTTGGTTGGTCCTGCGGTTGGAAGAGAGTCGGTAATTGCTGGGCGGTAAGGGACACAATAGACCCCGCAACCAAGGTAAAACACGCCACGAAGAGGGCTATACGGCCAGCCTTCACCGAAGAAACCTGTCTTGATTTCATAGCCACATTATAGCAGTAGGCAATCTCTCATTCCCGAATTCTTGCTACCACCGCACTCACCCATCCGGGTCAGTTCCTGTCATCGGAGGACCATCGACCTGGTCAATCGGTTTTTCCATTTCCGACTCCCTCTGGGACGAGCTGCTGACATTTTCCTCTGCCTGATCATCACCATCCGCAACCACTTGAGCCTCTAGGAGCCCATCCGGTGAAGGAATCTCCGTGGACTCAAGCATTCCCTCAGGAGATTGCCCCGGGTCCGTTCCCGCGTCACGAGAATCCATTAAATCGCCCTGGGACCCGATTGAGCCTCCCTCGGAACTCAAGGCTTCCTCCACGTGGTTGTCCCCACGCGACCGGCGTCGACGAACGGAGCCTCCCTTCGGGCCCTTTCCCTGATTCCGTTTACTCGCCCACTTTTTCATCTCGAGAGGAGGCGGGCGTTGGCTAAGGAGCGTCGGCCAGTCAAACGCCAAATCAGGATACAACTCCTCAATCCTCCGTATCGTGTCATCGTCGATCGCAAGACGTCCTACTCGGACATTAGGGGGAGACCGGAACCAGTAAAGCACCATGGAGTGCGGTTTCCCTCCCTTGCGGAAAGTGTGCACCAAATACGTACTTAGGTTCCCACGACGATCACGGTCATACCGAAGAAACGGCATTTACCTTGGCTGGAGCTCCGCCGGGCTTTGACATTTACCAATCCGTCGGCTGAACTAACGTTTGACCGAAGTCTTGCGTCTCCTGGACCGAGCGAGCTTTGTGGTCTTTCTTGCCGTCTTCTTGGCTACCGCCGTACGCGGCTTGGGTGATTTCGTTGCCTTCTTGGTCTTCTTGGTCTTCTTGGTCTTCTTGGTCTTCTTGGTCTTCTTGGCCGCGGCTGCTTTCCTCGTCGGTTTTCCAGATTTCGGTCGAGCAACCCTTTTACGACCAGCCTTTAAGTTCTTTTTTGTTGAGACCTTTTTCTTTCTCTTCGGCCTCAGGCTAGATTCTTTCGACGCTTTCTTTTTGGTCCGCGTTCGGTCCCGATGCGCGAGTGCAAAACGCACCTGTGCACCGATGGTATGGTAACTCCAAATCTCCTCAACAAAGATTCCTTTCGCGTCACACAGGCGTCGCACTGCATCAATGGACCCCAAAGGAACGTAGAGGTGAAAAGGTGCCCTCACCTTTGCAAACATCACCCACTGTGCCATCGCTTCGAGGTGATTGATCGAGGCGTTTGTTTCCACTTCGACCACGCCAAGCAACTGACGCGCTCGATCGTGGGAGGTCAAGACTAAGTCAGGGGACAACAACCGGCGACCGAAGCGCAGCGGGGACGGAGGCTCTCCGCTGAGATTGACACCTACCTCGTAACGACGTCGCCAGCGTGTTTGCAGCAGACGGATCACGCGATCGTGCTCAAACTGCTCACGAACGGGACGAATTAGTATCGGACTCACTAACCCTCTCAGGCTAGCACGGATCGGGGCATCGAACCAGAACGTAGTACGATAATGGTGTGATTGATCGCTTTCTCCGAGCGTGTCGGCTCGAACCCGTGGATACCACTCCGGTCTGGTTTATGCGGCAAGCGGGACGCTACATGAGCGAGTATCGCACCCTCAGGCAGAAGCACTCGTTACTGGATATTTGTAAAAGGCCTGAACTTGCTGCTCAGGTTACCCTTCAGCCAGTTGATAGGCTCGAAATCGATGCGGCGATTCTATTTTCAGATTTACTCCTGCCTTTCGAGCCCATGGGCCTCCCGTTTGATTTTGTCGAGGGGGAGGGCCCACGCCTTGAAAATCCTATCCGCAACGCTGAGGACATCGGTCGTCTGCGAAGCTTCGATCCATGTGATGCACTTGGACACGTCCTCGAGACGATCCGGCTGCTTCGACCTGAACTGGCCGGGCGCATACCGCTCATCGGTTTTGCTGGTGCGCCATTCACCTTGGCATCGTATGCCATCGAGGGTGGGCCTTCGAAACATTACGCTCGCACCAAGACGCTCATGTATAACGAGCCGCACTTGTGGCATCAGTTATGCGAGCTCCTCGCGTCAGTCATAACCGACTACCTAAAAGCGCAAGTAGAAGCTGGTGTTCAGGCCGTCCAGCTCTTCGATTCGTGGGTTGGCGCATTGACCGCTAGGGACTATCGAGAATTTCTACTTCCCCATTCGCAGCGAATACTCCAAGAGGTTAAGGCGCTTGGCGTACCGGTCATCCACTTTGGTACCGGCACCTCCCATCTGCTAGCCGACCTGCGTATCGCGGGCGGTGACGTAATCGGCGTGGACTGGCGGATCCCCCTTGACGAAGCATGGGACATGATCGGACATGACTATGCCGTTCAGGGCAATCTGGATCCCACGCTACTACTTGGCCCGGTCGACCGACTACTCGCAGGAGCCAACAACGTACTGGAACGCGCTGCTGGCCGTGAGGGACACATCTTCAATCTCGGCCATGGAATCCTACCGAATACCCCGGTAGAGCACGTCCAAGCGTTGGCACGGCACGTCCACCAGCGCACTTGCCGTTCGGCCATTTAGGAACTGGCAGCGTGGAACGCGTCAAGGTAGCGGTCGTCGGTGGCGGTATTACCGGACTTGCAGCCGCATACGAACTTCACCAACAAGGGGTTCACTTCCGCCTCTTCGAAACCTCGGATCGCCTCGGGGGCCTCATCCTCACCGAGAAACATAACGGTTTCACGATCGATGCCGGACCAGACTCCCTACTGGTTCAAAAGCCCTCAGCGATAGAACTTTGTCAAGAGCTCGGTCTCGGCGAACGCCTGCAACCGACACTCACACCAAGGACAGCGTATATCCTCAAACAGGGAGTGCTGCACGCCCTCCCTGAAACGTCAGTTCTGGGTATTCCAACACGGCTCACACCATTGTTCACGAGCGAGCTACTCTCCCCGTTCGGCAGGTTACGGTTCGCCCTGGACCTGATACTTCCTCCGAGACACATGGCTTCCTTAGAGGATGAGTCGATCGCCGATTTCTTCACCCGGCGATTCGGTAAAGAATCAGTCGCCTATTTGGCAGAGCCGCTCCTAGCAACTATTCACGCCGGTGACGTAAATCGGCTGTCAATGCGTGCCCTCTTCCCTCGCCTACTGGAAACCGAGCAATCCCATGGAAGCCTCATCCGTGGCCTCAATAGACGAGGAGCCGCCTCTATGGCGGACGGCATGTTCCGGTCACTGCCAGGGGGACTTGGGGAAATGACTGAGGCTCTGGCGTCCGCGCTACCAGCCGAGTGCCTTTCACGTAGCACCAGAGTTATATCTATCGATGAGGATGATCCGTTTGTGATCCGAACAACGGGTGACATCACAGTAGCCTCAGCGGTAATCCTTGCGATACCAGCGTCGAGCGCCGCCGTTCTACTCGAAACTCGACACCCCAAGCTCGCCAAACGTTGCCTTGAAATTCCGCACAACTCGACCGCTACCGTAGCGCTGACCTATCCTCGGTCAGCAATTAAGCACGCCTTACTCGGCAGTGGATTCGTTGTACCCCGTGTCGAGACAGGATTATCAATCATCGCCGCTACTTGGGTATCTTCGAAGTGGCCTGGACGGGCTCCAGCAGAGAAAGTACTTATCAGAGCCTTCATTGGCGGTGCCCGAGATCCCGACATTCTCAGCCGTATTCCTAATGACGAAGACCTTGCTCATTTGGCTCATAGAAACCTAGCTCGAATCCTCAAGATCGAATGCTATCCTCAGTTCTCTCGTGTCTACCGCTGGAAAAACCGGAGCCCACAATACGAAGTTGGCCACCTTGAGCGCCTCGCTTCCATTGACCACGAACTTCAGCACACGCCAGGCCTCTTTATTACCGGAACCAGCTTCCGAGGTATCGGCATCCCCGATTGCATAGCGGAGGGCCGAGCGACGGCGAGGTCAGCATCCGAAGGTCTTTAATTCAGCAGAACCGAACCCACAAAAAATAGGCGAGGGACTAGCGAACTACAACCGAACGGAGGGAGGGAAAAGACCAAGTAATGGGTTTAGACTTACCTTGGGGCGCTTGCCTTGGCCTTTTTGGTGGCCTTCACGGTTTTCGACTTGGCCGAACCTCTCGAAGCCCTAGTCGTTTTGGTTTTGGATGACTTCACCGAAGTCTTGCGTTTCCTTCTTCCCGCCCGGCTAGGCGCCGGCTCTTTTGAGGATGCGAAGGTTGCGAGACTGGTGAGGAACTTCTTAACACCATGCTCGTCAAAATCGATGCGAAGGTACGCGTCTTCAACGGCGATCACCGATCCCAATCCGTAGGTAGGCTCAGAAAGCCGAGATCCAACGTCAAACCGCTTGGCCACGCTCGCCCCCTCTTTGTGAAGTCATGTTCAATCCCATACAAACATCGATCCAACCGCGTAAGTTGCACTGTATCATGCATTTATTTGAACAGTCAACACGGCGACTGCACCATCAGTTGGCACCTGGCGACACCAAAGACGGACGAAATCCTACCGATTAGCTCTCTGAGAACCGTTTACCTCGCGTGGTACAATCGGTTCATTGAAGTTCCCAGGGCCGCTAGCTCAGTGGTAGAGCACCTGGCTTTTAACCAGGGCGTCGATGGTTCGATCCCATCGCGGCCCACCATCGTCCCGAAGTCATCATCGGTCGGCCTAAAAGTTAAACTGCATTCCCGCAATAAGCGTTCGTGGGGCCCCAGGCCCCACGAACCTTGGGTCACTGGCCCCCGGGGCTTCCTTCAGAGCAATGTCCGCTTCAGCAAGCACTCCGAACGTCTCATATTGCCTATTTAGAAGATTGTCCATGCGAACAAACAGTTCCACCGGTCGACCAAGACGATATGAAGCATAGAAATTCAGTATGCCGTACCCGTTCAACACCCGTTGGTCATTACCTTCGTCCCCCACGAAGATGCGGTTCGACTCAACAATCGCCTCAAGAGAGACATACCAGGATTCCGACCATTCCTGCTGTACCCCTGCCTTAAAGCTGTGTCGCGGAATCCCGGGGAGTCGGTCGCCTGGGGTCACTTGGACCTCACCGGTCTCGGTTGCGGCGTCGTTAACCTCTTGGTTCCCAGGCAGCGCAAGAACCGATTCGAATGACGCGTCCACAAAACCATAACTCCCATACCATCCGAGGTCACCCACCGCTCCGCTGAAGTCGATGTCGAATCCTAACCGCTGTGTATCGCCAGCATTTTGAAAAAAACCAGTGCCGATTAGCTTGGGCGATGCGACAAAGAGAATATCGTCGGCAATACGTGTTCGATAGGTCGCAACCGACCATTCAAAAGCTCGATTCCTTTCACCTGAACGTCCCCGAAGCCCACCTTCGAAGGACCGGCCGATAGCCTGCCTGAGTGGGGGGTCAGACACGAAGGCGTTGGGAACCCGGCATGGTTCAGCTGGGTCGGCACAGCTCAACTCCGCTGCCACGGGAGCGCGGCTAGACTCCGTATACTGCCCAAACACCGCCACAGCATCACTCACCTGATACACGCCTCCGAGTCCAGGATTGAACCGTCGGAACTCGTGCGTCCCATTGAGTGAAGTGCCAAGTAGATCAGCGATATCCACCTGGGTCCAGTTGTATCGTCCAGAGACAGTCAGGTGAGCGCGATCATTGGCCGAAAATGTGTCAGAAAAATAGAGTCCGAGAGTTTGATTTGCCGTCGTAAGTTCTGTATTGAACCGATCATCTGGGGCACGCCCAGCAATTCCAGCGAGCATGCCTGAACCGTCTACGCTCCTTTCGGAGGTCATAGTGCCGACCTCACTGTTAGAGCCAAAACTTACGTCTGCTAGGTCAATGGATGCTCCAAAAACAAGAAAGTTGTCGTGCGACCCGAGAGCGGCCCTAGAGGTTGTTTGCACCGTCCCTCCATAGCTATCAGCAGAGGTGCTTGTCCGGTTCAACGCGCCATCACCCAACGCTTCACTCTGCGTTATTAACGCTCCGGTTAACACATCGACAACAAGACTTTCGCCGTCGAGTCCGCCATCGAGGTTGCTGCTGGCACAGAGCGCGTTCGTCGGATGTCCGACAGGTAGTGATGAACTGTCGCACAGTGCCAGCTCAAATTCATCCGCATTCAGAGTGTGCCTGACCATGTCGCGATAATAACCAGTTGCGTCCAACGACCAAGTCGGCGAGAGCGCTACAGACAAGCGACCTTGCGTAAACGCCAGCTCGTTCCTCGTAGTATCAGGAAAGGTATAAACCGCTGACCGGTCGACGTTGAGCAACTCGACCGGTGCGGCCCCATTACCGTTTAACTTAGTCTTCGCATGGGTATAACTGAGACCCGCATCCAAGATACCCTCGCGATACCCAACGTCAACCACCGCTTGGGTGACATCCGACTGTGAAGCCCTTCGCCACCCGGATTCCTTGAATCGCGACGTCCCGGCATAGAGTGCAAAAGAGTTCAGCCTCGTTCCAAACTCAGCCGTCCCGTTAAGTTGGTCGTGGGAACCAAGTGATAATTTCCCGCGGAAACCATTTTGGTCAAAACCATTCTTGAGACGCAGCGCGAGCGCACCACCGAGCGCGTTCAGCCCATATGTTGGGGATGCACCAGCGCTGAGTTGAATCTGGTCAATCGCAAACTGCGGAATGAGGTCAAACTGCACCGTGTCACCAAACGATTCATTGATTCTTACGCCATTCTGATAAACCACAATGCCCTGTGGAAGTCCCAACAGTGGAGACGCGGTGAAACCTCGAAACCGTAATGTCGACTGAAAGGGATTCGTCGTTGCCCCCTCTAGGCTGACCGAACCCAACCGTTGATTAAGGGTGTTGGCCGTTGACGATACCGCGGTCGCGGCAAGTGCGTCAGGGTTGACCACTGACACAGTCGACGCAACTCGGTCCCGCGAAATGCCTCCTCCGAGCATCGGCGTCACCCCAACCACGTCGATTCGGTCATTAAACGATGAGAGTGCAAGCGCGACATCAAGAACATGTCGCCTTCGTTCAGTTAGCTTCACGGCGTTGAACTGCTGTGTGTCAAAACCGTCTAACTCAAACGTCACGCTGTAGGTATCCGGGACCAGGGTGGGAATCAGGTAGCTCCCATCCACCTCGCTGACCACTACAACAGGTGTCAAGGATATGGTCGAGGTAACCGTAATTGTCACACCGCCAACTGCACCGCCTTGCTCATCGGTAATGGACCCAGTGAGAAGTACAGTTTGAGCATGCGCTCCATACGTCATTAAGAGTATTAACCCGACCGCCAAGAACAGCGAGCGGAACCACGAAGAGACGCGTTCCCACATTTTGCGCTCTATCTAGGGAGAGAAACGAAGACCCTCACCTGACCGTCTAATCAACGGTTAAAACATGCGGTGAGTAGGCCTGGATACCGACACCCCTTTTCCTTCCCGGTTAGAATACCTGTCAAAGTCCAGGAACTGTAATCATGGCCAAGATATCCTGTGGCACCAGCACACTCCTTATCACGCTTATCCTGTTTGGTGGGTGTAGCGTAGGGCGAACTGACCGAACCAGCGCCTCTCCCCACCAAGCAGAGCAGACATCGAACTGGGCAGTCCAGCGTCGGGAGATGGTCGAAAGCCAACTTCGCGCACGCGACATTTTTTCTCCCACCGTTCTAACAGCCATGGCGCGTGTACCTCGGCATCTCTTCGTTCCATTGAAAGAACGCGCACTGTCCTACAATGACCACCCGCTGCCCATCGGATACCAGCAAACGATCTCACAGCCATATATCGTCGCTTACATGACCCAGCTACTCAACCTCCCAGAGGAGGCTAAAGTTCTTGAAATAGGTACTGGGTCTGGGTATCAGGCAGCGGTTTTGGCTGAAGTCGCCAATGAAGTCTATACCATTGAAATTCTACCAGAGCTTGCGGAACGGGCGTCTGGCACCTTCGCGCAATTGGGAATCGAAGGGGTGCAGGTAAAAGTTGGAGATGGTTACCTAGGCTGGCCTGAACAGGCACCATTTGACGGCATCATCGTCACCGCAGCTCCTGACCACGTGCCTCAGCCGCTCATCGAACAGTTAGCCGTGGGAGGAAAACTTGTGCTTCCTGTCGGTCGGGGTTTTCAGATAATGACCGTCCTGACGAAAACCGAAGGTGGAATTACCACCAGCGAAACGATTCCCGTCCGGTTTGTGCCAATGACCGGACGTGCCAGAGCGCGGTAACCTCATCTAGGATAGTATCGAGGAGATTCAAGACGGAAACAGGTGATAGGAGGTCGATGTCATGAGACTAGACATAAAAACCACTGCCATCACAGTCGGCTTAATTTGGGGCATGGGGGCCGTATTGATGACAGGCCTTGCAAATCTCATCTGGCCTGGCTACGGCCAAGCGTTTCTGGACGTCGTCTCGTCAATTTATCCTGGCTATCACGCCACGGCGAGCCTCGGGCAGGTAGTTGCCGGCGCCCTTTATGGAAGCTTGGACGGATTGATCGCGGGAGCCGTATTCGCCTGGCTCTATAACTTTGTTGGCGCCCGAGTGCAATCGAATTCAAGTTAGTCGGCAGCCTGTCTCGTGAACTTTCTTCGACGCAGACTTGCCATTAGAAGAACGCCGATGCCGCATGCTGATGTCACCGCGAGCCGGCGCCTGTTTCTGCAATATCTCGCCGGAAGCCCCGCGCTGGCGGCGGGTATGCTCGGAACCGGGCTTGTCCGGGACCTGACGGCCGCTTGCCTCAGTGTTGATTCAACTGCGAATCATACGGCGCAGCAGCTCGAACAATCTAGCACCCTTATCGCCTCAGAAAATGAGGCCCTGAATGTCTTCGACTTTCGGTCGGTCGCCGAGCAAGTCCTCCCACCCGCGCACTACGCCTACCTAGCAACTAGCGTGGACGATGACCGAATGCTTGAGGTCAACCGAGAGGGGTTCTTGCGCTTTCAGCTTCGAATGCGTCGCCTGGTGGATATCCGCCAACTTGATACGTCCGTCCGACTATTTGGCCACCGATGGGATACACCTATCGTCATTCAGCCAACGGGAAGTAACGGCGCCTTCCATCCTGATGCTGAACTCGCTGTCGCACGGGCAGCAAGGGTGAAAGGCCATCTCCAGATGCTATCTACGGTCGCTTCAACTCCGGTGGAAGAGGTAATCGCTGCGCGTGGCGGACCAGTCTGGTTTCAGCTCTACGCCGCTGAAAACTGGACAGCTACGCAAGCGATGGTCAAACGCGCTGAGGACGCTGGGTGCTCGGCTGTCGTTTTGACGGTCGACCTGCAAGGTGACAGCAATCGCGAGACGGTTTCACGAGGTATCCGACGTGATGACCGCGACTGCACCCTGTGCCACGACCCGAATCGTCCTCGGCCGATGCATACACATCTGGACGCCAGTTCGTTTCGGATCACTGGAACCCCTCCGCGAACCGGACCACCACGACCGCGTGGTATGACCTGGGAGTATGTGACCCGTCTCAAGAACGCAACGGTCATGCCGGTGTTGGTCAAGGGCATCGTGACCGGTGAGGATGCCTCACTCTGCGAGGCCTACGGAGCCGACGGCCTCGTCGTTTCCAACCACGGAGCCCGAGCCGGAGCGAGTGGCCGGTCAACAATCGAGTGCCTTCCGGAGGTCGTCGAAGCCGTCGGCGGGCGACTGCCGATCATCATCGACAGTGGCTTTCGACGGGGCACTGATATTTTCAAGGCACTTGCGCTCGGCGCTACGGCAGTTGGAATTGGACGACCGTATCTCTGGGGACTCGCGAGCTTCGGCCAGGCCGGCGTCGAAGCCGTGCTTGAGCTTCTGCGACGGGAACTCGAAATGGTGATGCGCCAGGCTGGCACCACATCACTTGACCAAATTTCCCCCGCTCATATCGTTGACCGCTCACTTTAGAGCCATCGCGTGTTGAATCCTGGCCTCCGGCTACTCGCTCTCTTCTTCGCTGCAATGTTTATCGCCACAATGTGGCCTGTATACCCGCTCGTGAGCCGGATTCACCCGCTCGTCTTCGGACTTCCCTTTTCGTTGGTCTATCTTCTCGGTCTCACGGTCATCTCATTTGTTGTCCTCCTCGTCTTCGACCGCCGGGCACCCCGAGACGACGATCCTTAAAATGCCAGCCTGGGTCACGGTGTTCCTCGTTACGGTCGGCTATCTGGCCTTGTCGCTTGCGGTTGGCCTGTTCTCTGGGCGTAAAGCGTCGACCGGAACAGAGGGATACGTCGCCGGCGACCGGGACCTCGGGTTTTTCGTGCTCTACTTCGTCCTTGGCGCCTCCATCTTCAGCGCATTCTCTTTCCTTGGTGGACCGGGCTGGGCTTATTCGCGAGGCGCGGCGGCCTTCTACATCATTTCCTATACCAGCCTCGGCCTCGTGCCGATGTATTTCTTTGGACCGCGAGTCGCCCAACTGGGGCGTCGCTTCGGTTACGTCACTCAGGCACAGCTGTTCGCGCACCGGTATCACTCCCGCTACATTTCGATGATATTGGCTGCGATCAGCCTCACCGCGTTCGTGCCATATCTGACGCTGCAGATGCAAGGCGCCGGATATGTCTTCTCCGTCGTCACCGAAGGGCGAATGCCGGTCTGGGCGGGTGCCGCTGTCACCTACGGCGTGGTATTGCTCTACGTCTTCCGAAGCGGCGTGATGGGCGTCGCGTGGACCAACACCTTTCAGGGCATTCTCATGATGAGCCTGGCCTGGGGACTCGGGCTTTACCTGCCGCATGCGCTCCACGGGGGTATCGGGCCGATGTTTGCCAGACTCGCCGAGACTTCACCTGCGATGCTGACAGCACCCGGCCTTGATGCCGCGGGAGCGCCCTGGACGTGGGGCGGCTATTCCAGCGCGATTGCCATCTCCGTGTTCGGGTTCAGCGTCTGGCCACACTACTTCATGAAGATCTATACGGCCAACAGTATTGCAACGCTGCGCAAGACTGTCGTCTTTTATCCCACGTTTGCATTTTTTCTCCTGCCGATTCTCCTCATCGGCTTCTCGGGCATTCTCATCTTCCCTAACGTCACGCCGGTCGATACGATCCTTCCAACGATCGTGACCTCACTCGACTTGCCAGCAGTGGTCGTAGGCTTGTTCTGCGCTGGCGCTCTCGCGGCCTCGATGTCGAGTGGGGACGCTATCGTCCACGCCGCCGGCGCCGTAGCCATTAAGGATGGGTATCGGGTTCTCGTACCGCAAGTGATGGACGACGGCGATGAAACCCGGTTAATCCGTTGGGCCGTGGTCATCATTGGCGCCGTCTCTTACTACGTCGCTATTTATTCCAACATCTCATTGGTGTTGCTCCTTCTTCTCTCCTATGGCTTCATTGCCCAAATCTTCCCCGCTCTCATCGCCAGTCTTTACTGGCGACGGTCGACTCCACCTGGAGTGATCGCGGGTCTTGTCGCAGGCTGCCTCACAACGGTCGTCTGGAACCTCATACCGATCCTCCAGTGGCAACAAATTCATCCCGGCATCTGGGGTCTCGCAGCGAATACCAGCATTCTGCTCGCCGTGTCCCTCGCGACACGACCCATGGACCCAACCCACGTCACCGACTTCATTCCGGCGTGACAGTAGGTGATATCATTCGGGTTTGATTCTCGACGGCCCTCTCACTGATGGAGCAAGCTGTGGCATATCTTCGACGTAGTGTTCAGGTCTTCTCACTGATTACATGCCTGAGTCTTCTTCCCGCCGCGCACGGCGCTTTCGCTCAGGGGCAGCCTGCG
>PBBF01000050.1 GCA_002717745.1 Acidobacteriota bacterium | reverse complement strand
GATGCCACGATGGAGAGCAGAAGTGTATGTGACACGCCCAGGCCACTAAGAAGATTTAGTGCTGCAATAGCACTACCGCCAGTGGCCAACATTGGATCTACGACTAGAACGTGTGCGCAGGTGATTTGATCGGGCAATTTGGAGTAGTAGCTTGAGGCAATCGCTGTTTGTTCATCTCGCTCCAGTCCAATGTAACCAACGCGGGCAGTCGGAAGTAGCGTGAGTATGGGGTCTAGCATGCTAAGTCCCGCCCGTAAAACTGGTACGACTACGATCTCGTCGTCGATCCGTCGCGCCGGCGCTTTCCCGAGCACCGTCTCGACCGAGATGTTCTGCATTGGCAGCGTCTTCGTTGCTTCGACAGCTAACGCCATGGTGAGGCGGGCTGCGTTTCTTCTGAAGTCAGCGGCATTGGTTGTGTTGAGGCGAAGTACGGCTAAGGAGTCCTGTGCGATAGGGTGGGCCACGATGTGCACTGGCATAGCGTCACTATAGCGTAATGTTGTGTTTGCCGAGCGGACGGATATTTCGGGTAAGATGCAGGAAAAATGATGGCAAAACGAAGTTGGATCTGGAGTGTCACAATCTGGTGGCTCCTATTTAGTGCGGCAGTTTTAGTTCAATCGAGCGACCTTCCACGTGAGGTCGACTTGCTTCTCACTGGCGGCACTGTTGTGACTGTTGATACCTCAGGCCGTGTAATTACCGATGGTGCTGTGGCCATTGATGGTTCTGT
The DNA here is from genome assembly GCA_002717745.1 of Acidobacteriota bacterium. Classification (GTDB taxonomy): domain Bacteria; phylum Acidobacteriota; class Vicinamibacteria; order Vicinamibacterales; family UBA823; genus UBA11600. The sequence goes on along the minus strand of PBBF01000050.1, from coordinate 16,466 downwards.
CATTGTGGCAGTGGGTTCTTCGGCGGAGGTGGCATCAGCAGTTAACGCCATTGAGATTGTAGACACGTCGGGTCAGATCGTTATGCCAGGCCTAGTTAACACGCATACTCACGCACCGATGGTGATGTACAGAGGACTGGCTGATGACCTAGCTCTTATGGAATGGCTTGAACAGTATATTTTTCCAGCTGAAGCGAAAACGGTGACACCAGAGTTTGTGCGGGTCGGAGCGGCGCTAGCCGCCCTCGAGATGATTCGGTCTGGTACGACGACCTTTGTCGATATGTACTATTTTGAGGAGGTGATTGCCGAAGTAGTGTTGGAGGCTGGTTTACGGGCTGTCCTAGGACAAACGATCATTGAGTTCCCTGCTCCAGATGCGGCTGTGCCGGATGTTGCTCTGGCCCGTGCCGAGGCGTTCGTCCAAGCGTGGAGAGGGCATGAGCGGATCAATCCAGCTGTGGCGCCACACGCCATGTACACCCTTGATGAGAATAACTTGGTGGCTGCACGGAATCTGGCATTACGCTACGAAGTCCCGATTCTGATTCATCTGGCCGAGACCGAGAATGAGCTTAGCATTGCCCGAGAGCAGTATGGGCTAACACCCACTGGGTATTTGGAATCCATTGGCTTCTTGGGCTCATCAGTGGTCGCCGCCCACGGTGTTTGGGTTTCGGGAGCCGATATCGAGATCTTAAAACGACATGGAGTAGGGGTGTCTCACAATCCGGAAAGCAACATGAAGCTCGCGAGTGGAGTCGCGCCGGTGAGTAGGTATCTCGCGGCTGGTGTTGACCTTGGGTTAGGTACGGACGGTGCAGCCAGTAACAACGATCTCGATATGTTCGAAGCGATGCGTATGGCGTCCCTACTGCATAAGCTTCACGAGCGCAATCCTCGGGCGGTTAGTGCCAAAACCTCCTTGGAGATGGCGACAATTGGTGGTGCTCGTGCGATTGGCCTGGGGGATGAGGTGGGCTCTCTCGAACCAGGAAAGTGTGCCGACCTGATTATTGTCTCGATGGCAGCGCCACGCCAAACACCACTCTACGACCCAATTTCACATCTGGTCTACACAACTCGGGGCGACGATGTGAGGATGACAATTGTCCATGGTCGTATCCTGATGCGTGACGGCCGTGTGCTTACGTTGGATGAAACAATGATTCTGGAAGAGGCTCGTCAGCTAGCGATGAAGGTCAGCGACGCGGTTCCCTAGTTTCTTCGATGGTGGTGATGTGGGCCAAATGTCTATATCGTTCACCGTGATCAAGGCCGTAGCCGACGATGAAGTGATCGCCAACTTCGAACCCGACGTACTCGACGGTCACCTCGACTGCTCGCCTTGACGGCTTAGTCGTCAAGCATACTGTGCGGAGGCTCTTGGGTGACCTCGCTCGGAGTAAGTCTTGAAGGTAGCGTAACGTACGTCCTGTGTCGACAATGTCTTCGACTATTAAGACGGGTCGTCCTTCAATAGAGGAATCGAGGTCTTTTTGGAGCTGTATTTCACCAGCGGTTGTGCCATCGGCGTACGACCCGATGGCAATGAAGTCAAGGGTTAACGGTGTGCGCATCGCCCTAATGAGGTCGGCGGCAAAAACAAAACTGCCTTTCAATGCGACAACGACGTGTAAGGGCTCGTCAATCCTGTGATCGGCGTCAATATCACGCGCAAGTTCACTAACGCGCTTATGAATTTGGTCTTCGGTAAACAGGGTTGTTTTGGAGAGCGGCAGGCCCATAATATCAGCCAGCGAAGCTGAAGATTATCACATCCAGAGTGATCGCGAGGGAGAACAAGCGAGGGGGGATGACTGCACGGTACTGCGACTGTCACGAGGTGCTGTTGGACTGCTGTCCGGATCGGTTGCGTGGTGTGATCGATGCAGGAGCGTCACGAGTTGCATTATATGCTGCTGGCGGAGCGCCGAATGAGGTCGCGAGCATAATCGATCATACGCTGCTGAAGCCAGATGCCACGGATGACGACATCGATACGTTATGCGACGAGGCAGTCCAATATGGCTTTGCAGCTGTGTGTCTGAACCCAACATGGGTGGCTCGCGCTCGCCAGCGGCTAGGCGATGGACCAGTCAGTGTATGTTCCGTTGTGGGTTTCCCTTTTGGCGCCACACCGCCTGAAGTTAAGCGGTATGAGGCTCGGCGCGCGTTGGCCGACGGTGCTTCGGAAATCGACATGGTAATCAATCTTGGTGCTCTGAAGAGTGGCGATCGGGCTTTAGTCCAGTGCGACATTGAAGCTGTCGTTGAGGCCTGTCGCCACAATGAGGCGCGAAGCAAGGTGATCATTGAAACAGCGCTGCTGACAGATTATGAGAAGCGGCTTGCCTGTGAGTTAGCCAAAGCGGCCAAGGCCGATTTTGTAAAGACTTCAACTGGCTTTGGGCCTGGCGGAGCAACGGTCGCCGACGTGTCGCTTATGCGAGCTTCTGTGGGTGAAGCACTTGGAGTCAAGGCTGCCGGCGGTGTGAGGGATTATGAGACATTTAAAGCGCTAGCTCGTGCGGGTGCCACTCGAATTGGTGCCAGTGCCGGCGTTAAGATCGTCACGGAGGCACGTGGTAGGTAAATGCTGAAGGTTTTTCTGGTCCGGCCAGAGAGTCGGTGCTCTCAGTAGAGATTATTTGTCCTGGCGGAACCTGTGTAATCGAGGTAGACGACCTTGAGTTCTGTGAAGAAGCTAATTGCCTCGCGGCCCATCTCGCGGAGGCCCACGCCAGTCGCTTTCATGCCCCCGAATGGGATATGTGCTTCGCCTCCGACCGTCGGGGAATTTACATGGATGATACCTGCCTCAAGTTGGTCGACGAGTTTAAAAGCTCTTGAAACGTCCTGTGTGTAAATCGCGGCGCAGAGGCCATAACGAACGGCGTTAGCCGCTAACAGAGCTGACGCAGCGTCAGGCACGCGTAAAACGGAAAGCACTGGTCCGAAAATCTCTTCTTGAGCGATTCGCATGTTGGGCGTGACACGGTCGAAAATCGTAGGTTGAACAAAATAACCACAGCGGTGGGCGTCATCAGTCAGGCGTAAGCCACCAGTAATAAGTCTCGCGCCTTCGTCCTGGCCGACGCCAATATAGTTGAGCACAGTGTCTAACTGGGTCTGGTCGACTGATGGGCCGACGTCGGTCACTGGATCAAGTCCGTTGCCGACAACTAACGCTTTAACACGAGCTTCGAGCTGAGCGATGAATTGGTCGGCGACTGAGTCAACGACGATTGCACGACTGGTGGCCGTGCAGCGCTGTCCAGTTGATCCGTAGGCGCCCTGGACAGCACTATTAGTTGCCAAGTCGAGGTCGGCATCATCGAGGATGACGATCGGATTCTTGCCGCCCATTTCGCACTGGCATTTAATTCCGTTTGCGGCACTAGTGTTATAGAGCTTCGTTCCGACCTCGTTTGAACCTGTGAAGGATACCCCTTTCATCGCGGAATGGGTGAGGAGAGCCTGCCCAACCTCTCGACCACTGCCGTAAACTATGTTCACCACTCCGGGTGGCGCGTCGCACTCAGAAAAAATGTCTGCAATGAGTCCAGCCGATAGCGGGGTAAGTGAGGCCGGCTTCAAGACCACCGTATTCCCGCAGGCGATAGCGGGTGCCAACTTCCAAATCGGAATCGCGACCGGAAAATTCCATGGAGTGATCAGGGCGAGCGGGCCAATTGGTTCTCTGATCGTATAACAAAAGTTGTTCGGCAATTCAGACGGGATGGTCTCACCGAGCAGGCGGCGTCCTTCGCCAGCGTAGAATTCAACGACGTTGATAGCTCTTTGGACTTCCCCGGCCGACTCAACCAGGGTTTTGCCCTCTTCGCGTGTTAGTACTTCGGCAAGTTCACGACGACGAGCCTCCATCCGACGTTGGACGCGATAAAGGAGCTGGCCTCGCTTTGGTGCCGGCGTGGCACGCCACGCTGGGTAGGCTCGTTCAGCGGCCTCGATTGCCATTACGGAGTCAGCTGCTGTAGAACTTGGTGCTTTGGCGACGATCTCCTCAGTGTCAGCTGGATTAATGTCTGGTAAATGTGTCGCATTAGAGGGCGGACGCCACTGTCCATCGATGAAGTTGTTAAGAGTGCGCATGTCGTTTCAGCTCACCAGTAGGCATGTGATACAAAGCCTTGTGCCGCTAAAATTATAGCAGTCGTTTTGATTCGTGCGACCACAGTAATCTGGGCGTGGTTTTAACGGGCTAGCTGGTGATGGAACTGGCCCAATCAAAGGCAATGTTGTGCCAGATTCGACTCTTCCTTATTCTCGCCTGAAGACTCTCTTTCTTGATGCCGGGAACACAATCGTAGAGATGAAGCTCGGCTACATCGCTTCTGCACTTAAGAGAGAGGGAGTTAAGTGTGACCTCGCCGACTTACGACGAGCGGAAGCGGCTGCCCGTCCAGTTGTATCGGCAGCATTACCGCGACTTAGATCCACCGAGGCTATTGGAGCCTTTGAATTTTATATCCGAGAAATGCTCTTGCGAACTCCGATGACACCGGCACCTGGCGCGGAGAAAGTGCTTAGGTTCGCACACGACATGGTGCCCTTACTAGGCCGGATCGGCCGGGTGAAGTTCTGGGGCTCAGTCATTCCTGGAACGCGTGAAGCTCTCGCCGCCTTCCGCGATCGTGGTTTACGACTGGTTGTTGTGAGCAATTCCGATGGCACGGTTGAGGATCTTTTAACCGACGTAGGACTACGCGATTTCTTTGATGCCGTGGTCGACTCTCACATTGTCGGGTACGAGAAACCGAACCCAAAGATATTCTTGCATGCGTTGGAGGTGGTTGGGGCTAGCGCAGAGACCACGCTTCACGTGGGAGATCTATACGAGGCGGATGTTGTCGGTGCTCGAGCTGCAGGCGTTCACGCCTTACTGCTCGATCCTTACGGTGACTGGTCTACAGCTGACTGCGAGCGAGCTGTCAATCTTACTGAGCTACTTCGTCGATTGAGTGGTGAGGATTGATCAATGCGAATAGCTTACGATTGCGTGGGGTTCCTAGACGTTGACCGGAGTCGTCTTAGCCACGTCACTCAGCGAACGGTCGAGTATATCAATCGCGGCATCGACGTCCGCTTTGTTGATGTTTAGTGGCGGCGAAAGTCGCACCGTATTACCAGACAGCCCGCCTTTTCCAATGAGAAGTCCGTGCTCGCGAGTGGCTTCAAGCAGAGCGTTCATGACGAGCGGTGCTGGCTCCTTTGATTCAAGGTTGTTTACCAGTTCGATCGCCTGCATTAGGCCTTTTCCCCGAACGTCACCGACAATCGCATGGCTGGTCTTTAGGTGATTAAGGCCTTTGGCCAACTCGCTACCCATTGCGGCAGCGTTGGCTAGTAGCCCCTCTTCTTCAATGACCTCAATCGTCGCAAGAGCGGCAACAGCTGTGACGGGGTTACCACCAAAGGTGGAGATTTGCGGCCCTTTGATGGCGGCCGCGATTTCCGGCGTAGTAACCGTAGCGCCGACTGGCGTCCCGTTGGCCATGGCCTTAGCGCAGGTGATGATGTCCGGTTCTATCCCCCAGTGTTCAATGCCGAACCAATGGTCTCCGGTTCGTCCGAAGCCGGACTGGACCTCGTCGCTGATGATCAATCCACCGTTCGCTTTGATAATTGAACTGATTTCACGGAAATATTCCTCGGGAGGAGTCACGAAGCCTCCAACTCCTTGAATCGGTTCCGCGATGAACGCCGCGACCTTGCCTGAGGTTGCAGTTTTGATCAGTTCTTCGACATCGCGAGCACAGAGCAGCTTACATTCGGGATAGGTTTTTTCAAATGCGCAGCGATAGCAATAGGCGTTGTGAGCATGCACTACACCTGAATCCGTTACCGGACTTAGCCGCCAGTTTGCATGGGCTGTTAGCGACATCGCAGTTTGCGATCGACCGCTATAGCCATGGCGCAGAGCGATGATTTCGGTACGGCCAGTGTGTAGTCGGGCTAGTAAAACTGCGGTCTCGACTGCTTCGGTACCGCTATTCGTAAAGTAAGTTTTTGACAGTCTCCCAGGTGCAATGTCGGCCATTTTCTCGGCTAGTCGAACGGTTGCTTCATGTGGGAAAAATGTTGACGTGTGTTGAAGTGTACGAACCTGCTGAGCGATCTTGGCTGTCACTTTGGGATGGCAGTGACCAACGCCGACGGTAACGATACCGCCGAAGAAATCGAGATAGCGTTTGCCGTCGACATCCCAAATAAACTGGCCCTCACCGCGTGTGAGTGGGAGTGGTTCGGCATAGAAGGTGGAAACCGACGGAAAGAGGAACTCTTGATGCTTGGCAACGATTTCAGTTCGATTCATTTAAACAACTCGCTCGATAGTGATTTCGAGATGACGGCCTACTCCCCGACGTTCCAGTCGTGAGAGTAAGGAGTATACAGACCGTAAACGAAGCTATGACAGTCCAGTTTCGGTGATGATCAATCAAGCCAGTTACATGGTGACATTGTATGGTGCTCCTGGCTATTCCCGAAGGTCCATCTCGACGTAACCGCTTATCTTCGTCCACTGTACGCGACGCGCAGGTAGGCTTGGCCTTTCGCCTGTCGAATAGAAATACACAAGCACTTCGTTATAAGAGCTAACGATCGGTTCGATGAGCCGCTGTGTAATTGACTTAGCAGCCCACAGGTTCTCAGTTTCAATCTTGAGGATTAGCGCATGGTGAGCGGAGAACTGATCGACCAGGCGCCAGCCATCACCGGCGGTCGACACGATTGGACCACTTTCCAGCACAGTGCCCTGAGTCGATCCCGTTCGGTCTGAGTTACTAATTCTGAACGACGGGGATTGCGATTCAAGTCCCATGAGCCACAACAGGATGCAGAGGACGGCCACCTGGCCCAAGAGCGCACAGCCAATCACGGTGACCCGAGGGTTCTTGTTAAATCGAAATATCCTCAGCATAGTGTTAATTGTGCTCGTCCTAACACCGGTCATGGCCCATATCGCCGGCGGACCCTAATAGAAGGCCTGCTGGCTGGTGTTATCGAGCTGGCGACTGATCCACGATAGGTTCGCGAATTCTAGCCCTCGCGGGTTATTATAGAAAAAGAGTTCAAGGGAAGTGAGAAATACGTGTCTGTAGGTTCGCTAGTTATCGGGGGCCTGGTTGTGCCAGGGGGTGTTGACATCATGAAAGTCCTTCTCATTGTGTGTGTCCTGGTTGGAATGCTTGCTACCGTGACCATCGCGAGTGCTCAGGAGCTGGGCCCTGGCGACGCTGCGCCACCATTTTCATTAATCGGATCTGATGGCGAGATGCATTCGCTTGTCGAACTCACAGGACGGACTGTGGTGTTGGCCTGGTTCCCAAAGGCGTTCACTGGTGGCTGAACGGCCGAGTGCAAATCGTTCCGTGAGAACGGTGATGCCATTCGGGAGTACGACGCGAACTATTTCATGGTCAGCGTCGACGACGCTGAGACGAATCGAAAATTTGCCGAATCCTTGGAAGCTGATTTCCCGCTACTGAGCAACCCCGATGGAGATGTGGCACGTGCTTACGGCGTGGTGTCGCCGGAGCGTCAGCTCCCGCAACGGTGGACGTTTTACATCGGCGGTGACGGTCGTATCCTTTACGTCGATAAGGAAGTGAATGCCTTGACCGCCGGCGCACAGGTTGTCGAGCGTCTTGCTGCCCTAGACGTTCCCAGGCGATAGGACTGAGGCGTTAGAGCGTGCTGTTGCTGGGGGAGAACTTAGGCAAGCTGAACCCCTCGGGATGCGGCTTGGCTGAGCCGTCGTGGAGGCGGCCTACCTGCCTTGCGGACAGAGCTAGCCTGGCGAACTAAGCAATCGGTAACACGTGCTTGAGTGCGCCGTCTAACGCCTAAGCTTCTTCTTTTGGCGCGTCGGGGTCCTTAACCTCACTCTTAAAGCCACGAATGGCCTGTCCCATCCCGCGTCCGATACCAGACAGGCGCTTCGAGCCGAAGATCAGGAGCAAGATGAAGAAGATGACCACGAGCTCCATAAGGCCTATACCAAAGGGCATGCTTTACCTTTCTCTCTAAGTGGGTTCCACGATATCACGCTTATCAGACGTGTGAAAGCGAGCGGTGCTATAGTGCGAAGACGCTATCCTTTCGGTGAGTACCGACGGTTCCGGCGACCTGTTGAGCAATGAGGTTACATTGCAGGTAGCCGCTCGCGTCCCATTACAACGTATAGTTCTGATTAGCGGCCCGATTGTAGCGCTGGCTGTCTACATCGTCCTTCCGAATACCTATGGTTCGGACGATGGGATCGTCGTCTTTACCCATGCAGGTCGGGTGACGGCGGCACTTGCGACTTGGATGGCTCTTTGGTGGCTCACTGAGGCGATCGATATTCCTGCAACGGCCCTCCTGCCACTCGTTGTTCTTCCGCTGTTTGGCGCTGGCACCATACGCGACGTTGCGGCGCCGTACGCTCACGACCTTATCTTTCTCTTCATGGGCGGGTTCATTCTGTCGATAGCTATGCAGCGGTGGCGGCTGCATCGGCGGATTGCACTGGTAACCCTTTCTATTGTGGGCACGGAGCCACCGCGGATTGTCGCGGGCTTCATGATTGCCACGGCCGGTCTTAGTCTGTGGCTGTCGAATACGGCGACGGCAATCATGATGCTACCGATCGCGATCAGCGTGATCGGTATGATTGCTGAGAAGTCTGAGTCCGCTCAGCCTGACGAGCCTGATCATCTGGCGATCTGTCTCATGCTGGGAATCGCTTATGCCGCATCCATAGGTGGCGTGGGCACGATTATAGGCTCTCCACCAAATCTATTTCTTGTGTCCTACATACGTGACACTCTCAACCACGACATTACTTTTCTGCAATGGATGGCGATGGGGCTGCCTCTGGTAATCGTGTTCTTGCCGATCACTTGGTGGCTTCTTACTCGACACTTGTTCCCGATTTCATCGCATTCTGTAGGGGGAGGGGATGTCATTCGAGAAGCCTATACAGCGTTGCCAGCGCCGTGTTGGGCTGAGCGGGCAACATTGGCTGTGTTTGGATTTGCTGCGATTGCTTGGATGGGACGTTCGTGGTTGACCGGTGTGGAGGTTGGTGGTGTCCGTGTGTTATCCGGTCTGACCGATGCGGGGATTTCGCTGACTGCCGCGCTGAGCCTTTTCTTGATTCCAGCCCGATCAAATACTGGCGGAGCGCTGATGCAGTGGGGTGACATGAAAGGAATGCCCTGGGGAATCTTGTTGCTCTTCGGTGGTGGAATGAGTCTCGCAGTGGCAATTCAAAGGAACGGTGTTGGGGAATTTCTTGGTCATCAGGCTGCAGCGTGGCAAGGGCTGCCCAGTTGGGCGCTCATCATTCTCGTTACCACTCTGATAATCTTTTTGACGGAACTGACGAGTAATACAGCGACTGCAGCGACGTTTATTCCGATCATCGGAGGTGTCGCCCCGGGCCTTGGGGTGCATCCCTATCTGCTGATCGTTCCGGCGGCACTCGCCGCATCCTGGGCGTTCATGCTGCCAGTGGCTACGCCGCCGAATGCAATCGTTTTTGGCTCCGGTTATGTATCGGTTACGGCCATGCGTCGAGCCGGCCTTTGGTTGAACCTTATAGGTATTTGCATTCTTACGGTGTTGGTTCAGTTCATTGTTCTACCGATCTTGGGTGTGCCTATCTCCTGATCAGCGATTAGGGTCTGGCCAGACTTCTATCGGCCAGATGGAACGTTCGTGTATCCGAGAAGAGCGACCTTCCAGCCATCGGGTTCCTTAATCAACATGAAATGATCTTTTCCGAATGAGGTGGTGACCCCGTTAACAATAATGGCGAAATCAGCGCGTAGATGAGCGAGTTGACCGCTGTCTATGGTTACTTGGATGTTCGAAATCCGTTCTTCGAACGGCGTTCCATCCTGATTGGCACGACTTCGCTCCAGCCATTCGGCGACCGGGGTGACAGAGTTGGTGGCTCCATTTTCGAGCTGGCGGCTAACGACGATAACTGCGTGATCGGTGAAGGTCGTGGCGAGAGCGTCCACATTGCGGTCGCCAAGCCATTCCAGTTGGGTTTGAACAGCGTCAATAACTGCCCGTGTATCGTCAGCGGCTGAGGTTTGGCCCGTTGCAGGCTTGCCAAGAGAAAGGCCGATGACCAGAACGAGGAGTGTAAGTTTAAGCATGAATCACCTCAGGTAGTAGCAAAAGGGAGCCCGGTTTGTTGTTACATCAGCGCCCGGTCGATTTTTCGTGCTGCTGCATTATAATCGCGGACCGGTGCCATAGTGTGAGCGGGATCCATTGATTGCTCCCTACAGTGGAGTATTGCCATGTATTGTCGCGAGTGTTCATCGATACAAAGAACCGCGAGAGTTGTCTTGCCGATAGCGTTCCTGACGCTGTTGGTGGCTTGCGGTGGTGACTCAACGGAAAGTGAGAGGGAGTTGGTGGCTGTCGAGCGTGAGGAAATGATCGTTGTTTACCCTTTGACCTCGGAAGCATCCGATGAAGAGATCGTTGATCATCTACTCGCCATCGAAGCTAGTGGCGTGATGTCGGTGGAATTATCACGACATTTTCCCGATCTAACTCGCGAGCGAGCTTACGAGCTTCAACGGATGCGGCTTGAGCGTAAACAGGTGAATGACGGTCAGGTTGGTTGGAAGATCGGTTACTCTCGACAGATTGACCCCCGAGTTTCGATTGACCCGGTGTTTGGCCGCATTCTAGCGTCAAACGTCTACCAGCGTGGGCAGTCTGTACCAACGGATCGCTTCGTCAATGTCCCAGTGAACGCCTCAAGTGCGGGGCAATCTAGCGAGCAAGACCTGCAGGCGTTGGTCGAGGCTGAGGTTGCTATCTGGTTGAATCAGGACTTGCCTGGACCGACCGTGAGTCGTGACGATGTCATCGGTGCGGTTAGTCAGGTGGGTGCAGTTATTGAGTTGGTGAATCCTCGTGTCCGCCCTGACGGCGAAGGCCCTAATACGCACAATCATGCGATTGCCGACAACGTCTTCCACATTGGTTTAATGTTTGGAGAGAAGCGTGACGATGCTGGTGGGATGGACTGGTCGACTGAGCGTGTACGCGTCGAAATAAACGGAGAAACCCAAAGTGAAGGTCGGGCATCATCGATTATGGGGCGCGACCCGATTGAAGGTGTGGTGTGGCTTGCGAACGAGTTACTCAAGTACGGCTATCAGTTACGGGCTGGAGAGTTTGTAATTACTGGCAACCTTGTGACACCCCCGATTATCGGACTTGGCGATTCGGCCAAAATTGATTTTTCAACACTCGGTGCTCTTGAACTGATGGTTGGCGAAGGCGACGGATAACGTCGCCTAGGGCTGACGTGGGAATCGGTCTGGATTATTCGTGAACAGTGCATCAACGCCGAGTGTAAATAGGAAATGTCGCATCTCCTTCTCGAGATTGTCGAGACTGTTTGTTGCGGAGGAGCGAAACGTGTAGGGCATTACGGTAAGTCCAAGGGCGTGAGCGCGCTCGACGAGGTCGGGTTGCGCGAGGACGATTTCCTTTGCTGGCCCGATGCCGGTCGCAAATGTTGCCATTTCTTGCAAGCGGGTGTTCGTTATCACAGTTTGTCGGCTGACGTTACCGATCAGGAACACTCGAGGCAGTGTCGGTAATTCGCTGGCGAGACGGCGCAGACTAGTCTCGTCGAACGATTGCAGAATAACAGGGGTGTCAGTGTCTGCGCCCGCAGTATCGAGTCCATTCCGGCGGAGAAGATCGATGACCAGGCTAGGCATATCAATGCCAAGTGATCTGTAATCACCCGGCGACTTTAGCTCTGGGAACAGTCCAGCGGAACCGCGGATGAGGTCGATTGCTTCTTGCCATGTCGGCACTTGAGAGCCGGCAAACTCCGCACCGAACCAACTACCGGCATCAAGTTGTTTTATTTCCGACAATGTTAGGTCACGAACACGCCATCGCTGGCGCATCCGTCCATTGACCTGCTCTTCAACGAATCGCCCAGGAAAGATTTCTCGGACGTTGGTCGTGCGTTCAAGACTATCGTCATGGAGGCAGACTAATACGCCGTCACGCGTGACACCGAGGTCCTGTTCAACATAGTCAGCACCCTGCTCAATCGCGAGTCGATAGGCTGCCAAGGTATGTTCCGGCGCGTATGCAGAGGCACCACGGTGGGCGATTAATATTTTGGTGTTTGACTGGGCGCTCGCAAGAGTAAGTAATCCGAGGACTGCGACTGCACCACTCAAGAGTCTACACAGGTGCTGCTTGGAAAGAATATTCATCGGCGTTAATCTTTGTGCCGGACTCAACTGGTTTACATGCGATCCGGACGGTATGATTCGCATGACTACCTAAGAATGTGCGAGGATGGAGCCAATGGTCAAGTTGCTGATGTTGTTCATCGTGGTGCCCGCGACCGAGCTTGCGCTATTGATTGAGGTCGGACAGCAGATCGGCACAATAAACACTTTACTGCTCATCGTTGCGACCGGGGTGCTAGGTGCCTCGCTTGCTGGCCGACAAGGTGTCGGGGTGGTTCGGAAGATTCAGATAGAGATGGCCTCAGGTCACTTGCCGGGTGGTGCGATCTTTGATGGGTTGCTGATTCTCATAGCGGGCATCGTATTGATGACACCAGGGATCCTCACGGACATCGTCGGTTTCCTTTGTCTTATTCCTGCCACGCGACGGGCGATTAAAGCCGCAATTATTAGGCGTATGGAGGCAGCCGTTCAAGAGGGACGTTTTAGAGTTGTCGTCGATCAGCGAACGCGCCAGGCGGCTACCCGACCTACCGATGACGGTCAATTCCCACCGCCCTTGCCATAGTCCGAGTGTCTTCAAAAGTTGATTAGTGTCCAAGCCTGGAGGCTCATGACTGCCATCCAAGATGTGGTACGATGCGCGACCGATTATGTTCGCTGGTCTTTCGTTCACTACGTGGGGGTTGCTGGTCGCGGCTATAGGACTTGGCCTGCTGATTGAACTCCGTTTTTATTTCACCCATCGGCGTTTTTCAGAGCGTCACGGAAACCCTTCCAAACCATCGTTTCCCGCTTGAGTTATGGCGTCCGCCACCATCATTTCGGTGTTGATCCTGTATCTGGCCGTTTTACTTGCCATTGGGGCATGGGGGGCAAAGGATTCCAAGAGCCTTACCGGGTACTACCTAGCGGATAAACGGTTACCGGCTTGGATTATCGCGTTCAGTGCCAACTCTACAGGAGAGAGTGCTTGGCTACTGCTGGGGCTCACAGGTATGGGATATGTAGTCGGTGTCCACGCCCTATGGGTAGTCCTAGGGGAGGTGCTTGGAGTTGCGCTTGCCTGGAGCTTCGTCGCGCTCCCGTTTAAGCGTTATACGGACCGGTACGGTTCGATCACGGTGACGGATTACCTGACATCCCGCTTTCGAGATTCGGGCCACACCTTTCGACTGATCGGCGTGGTGATCATCGTGAGCATGGTCACCACTTATATGGCTGCTCAATTAACGGCGTCTGGGAAAGCGTTTGACGCGTTTTTGGGCACGGGTTATACCGGCGGCGTGCTGCTTGGCGCAGCAGTCATCTTCTATTACACGACGGTCGGTGGATTCAAGGCTGTCGCCTACAGTGATGGACTACAAGGGCTTTTGATGTTGAGTGGTCTGATTGTTCTGCCAGTCATCGGTGTTGCTGCGGCGGGTGGTTGGTCGGCAATGGTCACCGCTCTACGCGTCGCGGACCCGATTCTTCTTGAGCCGATGGGCACGCTCGGACTATCCATTGGTGGGGTTGTCAGTGCCGTTAGTTTCGCAGGGATCGGCATGGCTTTCTTGGGCGCACCGCAGTTACTAACTCGCTTTATGGCTGCTCGATCGGAAAATGAGATTGTCTCGGGAAGCCTAATTGCAGTTGTGTGCATTATCGTATTCGACCTTGGAGCAGTTCTGACCGGAATGGCTGGACGGGTCTTGGTGCCAGGCCTTTCGGATCCCGAAATGGTACTTCCGATACTCAGCGCGGATCTGTTTCCATCGCTTTTCACCGGCTTATTCTTGGTGGTGGTGCTGGCAGCTATCATGTCGACGGCGGACTCAGTCCTTCTTCTAGCGTCTTCAGCGGTGGTGCGTGATGTAGTGCAACCAGTGTTTCGACCCAACCTCGACCAAAGGCGGCTGGCCTTGTACGGCAAAGTCACAACGGTAGTTATTGGATTGGTCGGGCTCGGCTTTGCCCTAACGGAGACCCGACTTATTTTTTGGTTCGTACTATTTGCTTGGTCAGGGCTTGCGTCGGCGTTTACACCAGTTGTGGTTTGCTCGTTGTTTTGGAGTGGCACCACACGTGCGGGCGCAATTGCGGGAATGGTTTCTGGGTTTCTTGCAGCTGTCATCTGGGTGCTTGTGTTTAAGTCTAGCTTCTATGAACTGTATGAGATGTGGCCCGGCTTCCTAACCGGCTTTGGCGTCACAATTGGTGTGAGCCTCATGACCGCACCACCGGAGGGTGCGGCCGAGGAGCATCAGGATGTGTGGTCGTTTCACGGATAAACACTCATGGACTCTCTATGAGTGTTGTGTCTTATTCTGAGGAGTGAAATATGTGCAATCTGATGACAAGAGGGATTGTGATCGTGCTGTTCGGCGCAGCGGTGCCGGCGATCGCTGGAGAGCAACGGAGCGCGCCTTCGTCCGAGCAGCAAGTCGAGGAAGCACTCAGCCCACTTCCAGAAGCTCTGCGTGAGGGTGTGGAGGTTTGGGGATTCGGAGAATCTGGCGAACTCGTGACGCTCCAGGAGGGTGGTGGTCTAATCACCTGTCTTGCTGATGATCCAACCGTGCGCGCCTTTACGGTTACTTGTTATCACCGAGATATGGAAGCCTACGTTACGCGTAGCCTGCAATTGACCAAGGATGGCGCTGATACCCCAGAGCGGCTGAGGACGTTACAAGCAGAGATTGATTCTGGTCAACTCTTGCTTCCTGATCGAGGTGTCGTCTACCAACGCTCAGGTTTCGATGCCGACATTAGTGACTCGGCGATGTTAATCTTCTTGCCAAACGCTACTGCAGAAGCCACTGGCTTGCTTGGGCAACCAAGTGCGCAGCACCCATGGCTGAGGGAAGCCGGAACGGGCCAAGCCCACGTGTCGATACCGCTCTCATAACGGGAGTCTGACAATACAAGTTACTACGGAAATGCAGTCACGATCGTGTCGAGGCTGACTCCGAACGCTTCTTGAACAATCGGGTCGAGCGAGACCTTAGTGCCCTCAAAGTGGTATGTTTGATGTTTGTGAGTGAGTGATTGGCCTGGCGTGAGAGTCGCTGCGGGTGACGAGGTTTCAAGTTCGTAGAACGGCCCAAGCGCAGCGGCGCCTGGTGAAGGCGGTCCGTCATTGTAGCTGTTAACGGCGTCACCGGCATATGGTTCGTCCTGAAATTCCCACATTGAATTGACGTAATCTGTTGCGCCTTCGGGCAAGTCATATCGGACAACTGTAAGTAACTGTCGAGTGGGATCGTAGCTTCCGAGTATCGGTGTGGATCGCTTCGGACTCAGGCCGATCTTACTTCGATAGGCGCCATCGGCACGAAAGAACAGTACGGTATCTTTAATCGTCAACCGGTCATCGGGCACTTTGCCGAAATAGGCGTCGTTGACAATCGGCCCCAAATCCTTCTCGGTGCCACCCCTGAACGGTATGATGACAACGGTCTTCGGTGAATGTTTGAACATCCCAAGAATCCAGATTGAGAGCAGACCTGTGTCAGGTGTCCAGGCATCGGGGCCAACATTAGTAATCGTATTCTCTGACTCGTAGGCGACACTTTGGACTGACGGTGGTGTTGCCACGCCCAGACCGCTCGGCTCCACTAAACGGATGGCTCGGTCGATGCGAACCTCAAACTGGATATCGGAATAGTTTGTCAGTGTTACGTGATGAGTGAATGCTACCTGCGAGTCATCGCGTGTCGTGACTTCGTATGGGGTAGTGTCGAGGGCTGGCGGCGTTTGCCAGTGCTCGAGGTCGAATGGATCACCGTTTTTAAAAAAGATTGAGAACTGTCCGCCCTCAGGGCCGAGCCAGAATCGGTCTTCGCCACCGACGGCATTTATGTGGGCCTGCAATTCACCAGATGCAATGAGCGCTTCGTTAATCCAACCGTAACCGATGCCGCTGTCACTGTTAGCGGCGCTAGTCATGACACGGCCCTGCCAGTGGGGCGCTACTGCTACCTGCGCACGACTGTCAGCTCGACGCAGAATTACGAGTTCCATATGACGCTCTAAGAACTCAACGTCGTCTTGGAAGGACCTCGCGTCTTCAGTGCTACCAGTGACCCCGTTCTGGCTTAATGGAACATCAGCCATCGGTTGACATGCTGCAATGCTAAACAGGATCCCTGCCGACAAGACGCGCCAGGCCCATTCCGTGGCGGCCATGATTGTGTTCTCCTTGAAGATAATGTGTTGGTT
>PBBF01000049.1 GCA_002717745.1 Acidobacteriota bacterium | reverse complement strand
GTTCAATACCAGCCACCAATTCCAGAAGTTTTCCGCCTGCGTGGAACTGATAGGCCGCAATGGTCGTATAGGCCATTACCGTGGTAAGAGCACCAAGAAGGCGAGCGGTCGGCCCATACCGTAATTCGAGGATGTCCGGAACAGTGTACTGCGCGAGCCGGCGCACGCGAGGGGCAATGAAATAGACCAATGCGATACCGACCCAAGCTCCAGCTGACTGCCATAGTGCGGGGAACCCTACCCGGTAGCCCAAACCAGCACCGGCGAATAGACTGCCAGAGCCGATCCATGTAGCAAGAAGGGTGAAGACAAGCACACGAGCTGGTAAAGCGCGGTTGGCAATCAGAAAGTCATCGGCCGTATGCACCTGACGACTCTTCCAGGAACCAACGACAACTAGCGCGGCGAGATAAAAAATGATGGCGCTCAGAAACATAAATGATCGCGTGTTGACCTTGAGATTCTCAAAAGCTACGCTCTACGATTGTCAAACCGTATTTTGAGACCACCCATCCGAATGTTAACTAATCCACTATTAGAGGCGTGATTGGCAGCATGCACTACCTGAAGAAATCGTACGGCGTCACCAAGTGCTTCTCAGTCAAGATCAAAGTCGCGCTCCGGCCTAGTCACCGGTTCGTCGGTCGCTTTACGAAGGGCTTCTTCAAAGCGCTTGGCAAGTGCATCGCCACGTGTGCGCTCATCAGTAACCGATTGCTGGAACACCGCTTCTCGACGCGCTGCCTCCTCATCGAGAATCCGATCGGCTTCACCCAACTCGACCTTGTCCTGACGTTCCGGCTCGCTGTGCCGTACAACGCGCTTTAAACCCACATCGATGACGAGTGAGGCAGTACAGCAAGGACAAACCAGTTCGAGCTCCGACGTGAGGTTAGTCATTTGTGAACCCTCCCTACCATCGCGCCTACGCTGTTTTTTCAGCGCCAATCGTGACGCGGTAGTCACCGCCCATCTAGGCGAGACCACATGATATCTCCTACCCTGGTCGAGAGCCACGCCGTGACTCTATTCTTGAAATGGTGGGAATACCGTGGTTGGAGCGAAATCCAACCAGTACAAACGCCTCCGCCGACATACTAGCCCCTCAGCCGGCAGTAGTTCTGAAGCAGCAAAGGTGGTAGCCGGGCCAAGGGAGCCAGAGCCGAAATAATTGACGCTAGGGGCGCGACAAAGCGAATGCGCCCCCTAAAAGGACACCAGATTGAGACTCTCGTTAACCGAGACGGCCAAGCCCCAAGACGGTAGGGCTACCTAGATTCAATTGGGTGTGGAGAAGACCGCGCCAGAAGTGCCGTGAGAACCCAGCAGGTGTTGTCTCAGCCTTCTTCCTCGTAGCCTTCTTCCTCGCTTGGATGAGGACGGGTTGAGGGACGAAGGGCTTCACGGTGGTCATACACGGCCAACCCTTCAACATGGAACATCAGCGGGCACGCACTCGACTTACGATCCACAACGGCTAGGACAGGGCTCCCCGCCACACCGGCCCGAAATGTGATCCTGCAACCACACGACAACCTTGCGTGGTGGAATCCCTTTAACGCCGTATTAACTTCGGCACTCATGACGTCGCAATCAACCGCCTAAGTTGGTACTGCTTGGCAGCCGATGCGCAGCCATCATACACCAACGGTTGTTCGTCTGTGTGAACTGGAATGAAAAACTAGAATGGAGAACGTTGACAATCAGAGCATTGCGCGGATTTCTCGTTCTACCTGGTCCTTCGTGGCTAAACCCATGTGCTGCTTGCATACAGTGCCACTACGGTCGATGTATAAAGTTATCGGAATGCCCCAAATCGGTCCGAGCGCTTCCTTGACATCGTCACGGCCAAGACCCACAAGCAGCGGATAGTTGACCCCGTACTCGTCAGCAAACGGCTTCAACTTCTCGATCGGATCGTCGACAGATAATCCAAGCACAGCAAGGCCTTGGTCTCCATACTCGTTCTGTAACTCGACAAAACTAGGAATCTCAACCTTGCAGGGACCACACCAAGTCGCCCAAAAATTGAACAGAATGACCTTCCCCCTATACGAGGCTAAGTCGACATCATCCCCGTTCATATCTTGCAGGGTAAAATCAAGATTCGCCGGGCGGGCGTCGGGATCACACGCCGCTTCGTCTACGGCATCGGCCGCTGACCAAGAGGTGGCACCCAACATCTCTGCTGGAAACACCGGAAACGTCAGAAAAGCCAACGCCAACGACGCTACGGCCGCTGTCATCCATCGCCATTTCATGGTTCCGAACCCTCGTCTCAGGGGTGCCAGTCACCCACAGATTACCTTAAGAAAAACCAAAAACCGAAACCGACCCCCAAGCGTCTTAATATCCACTATGCTGACGAACAGCGCACCGAAATCCCTAGTAAACGAACTCACTAGGTCTCCCGTAGTCGCTACAGTAACATATGTGAGCATCGCCGTTGACAGTCGGCGTCAGTCTCCAAGTGAGCCACGAGGTAAATCTTATGCGTATCCGTAAGGGGAATGAACTGCGCGTCTCCATAAGCGCCGGATTGGTGCTGCTGTTCCTCTTTTGCATGGTGCCACCTACCATCGCACAAAATCAGTACGTTCCCTACTACGGGAAGGCCAGGGTGAAGTATGACAACTTCGACTGGCAGATTTACACAACCGACCATTTTGAAATGTACTACTACCCCGAACTTGAACAGCACCTAGAACGAGTAGCGGGCTACGCCGAAAGTGCCTATCAACAAGTTAGCTCAGATCTCAGGCATGAGTTGGCGTTTCAAATCCCCCTCGTGCTATTCAAGACCCACAGTGAATTCGAACAGCAGAACGTGATCCCAGCCGACATGCCGGAAGGCGTTGCAGCCTTTGCCGAACCACTTCGCAACCGCATGGTTCTGCCAATCGATGAGCCGCCCGATGAACTCTACCGGCTCATAACCCACGAGCTTACCCATATCTTTGAGTTTGACATCATCCCCCGCGGCGTCCTTCGCTCAGATGTGCCCCTTTGGGTCGACGAAGGGTTAGCCGACCACCTGGCAGGAGTGTGGGATCCACTCGACCTCATGATGGTCCGCGATGCGGCGGTCTCCGACATCGTGCCTAAGATGACCGAACCAGATGAATTCTTTGGATTTAGTAGCCCACGGTTACCCTACAACCTGGGTCACGCAGCTTTCGAATTCATTGAGGCGAGAGAGGGTAAAGAAGGTATCCGTCAATTCCTACTGGCTCTCAGAACGAATATTCTCGGTGGTGGTGGTGACGCATATCAGGAAGGCCTCGGTCTCTCCGCCGAGGAGTTCGACATCGAGTTCTCGCGGTACATCAGGGCACGGTTTCAACCCTTCCGCGATCGGGAACGAGCGGAGGACTATGGAACCGACCTGGCGCCTGATCCAAATCGATCCGAATTCGTGGCTGCCTACTCCATCGAACCGGCGCCATCGGGGGATTTATTGGCAGCGTTAGCCACAAACAGGAAAGACCGTGAGCTTGACATCATTCTAATCTCTGTCCAGGACGGTAGTGTCGTCACAAATCTAACTCCTGGATTCTCGCAGAACGATGGCTATGACTACATCTCTATTCCTGGCGCGCGGTGGAATACCGTGCCGTGGATGTCGTGGTCACCGGCAGGCGATCAGCTCGCCTATTTCGTGCGCAAGGGCAAAACTAAGACGCTCATCATCAGGGACGTTGTCAGCCGTCGTATCGAACAGCGACTCGAAATGACAATGGTCGACGAACCCGAATCCCCAGACATCTCGCCCAGTGGCCGCCAGGTCGCGTTCTCAGCACTGCAGAACGCCACGGGTGACATTTACACCATTGACTTGGTCACGAGCGAGGTTCGGAACGTCACAAACGATAATTTTGCAGACTATGCGCCCACGTTTTCCCCGGACGGACGGTCTTTAGTCTACCTAGCGCGTATTAACAGCAACAATAAACTGTTCCGGGTGGACCTCGAAACGGGTGAGAAACTGCAATTAACCTTCGGTGCCCACGATGAAACGGCCGCACAGTTCATTGATGGAGACAAAATTGTGTTCTCTTCTACAGCGGTCGATCCGCTGCAGCCTATCGACCCTGACGTAGCCCGCAATGGCAACATCTACAACCTCTGGACGCTGACCCTGTCAACCGGCGCGCTTGAACAGTACACCGACGCCCTGAGCGGGAACGTCTCCCCCGTCGTGCTGGACACTGCCGACGGCCAAGAGGTCGCGTTCGTGAGCTACAACAAAGGTAATTACGGTATCTACACCACGGAAGTGGAAGAATCACTATACAGCGTGCAAACCTCAGATTTTGGCGCTCCTGGCCTGGTGATGGATTTCCAAGCTCCCTTATCGCACACCCTCATTCGGGACAACAGTCGAGACAAGGGCAGGTTCGAGAAGATGGTTCTCGAAGGCCGGCCACCGATAAACCTCGGGGTCACGAATAGCGGCGACATTTACGGCGGGTCGGCTCTAACGCTAACTGACCTACTGGGCGAGCAACAGTTCAACGTGTATGCAGCTTCAATTTCTGAATACCGGACGATGGCGTTATCGTATGTGAACCTCGCGCGCCGGTTACAGTGGGGCACGCAACTCTTCTCACAGACTCAATTCTTCTTCGGCACGCCAACTGGCATGTCGTATGGCCTGTTTAATCGTGACCAAGCCATTGCGACCACCACGATGCGCGGCGGCACAGTCTTTGGCATCTATCCCTTTAGTAGGTTTCGACGGGTCGAGTTGTCGGCTGGTGTAGCAAATTACAATGAGCAATTCGGTAGCCCGGGTCTACAGGCAGCCTCTAACCAGGTACAGACGGATCGATTTGGCACCACCATCTTCCGCGATGGCACGTTCGTGCCTTTCAATATCGCCTTTATTCAAGAGACGACAGTATTTCGCGAATTCGGCCCGGTATCAGGTAATACGATGCGGCTGGGATTCGAATACGCACCGAAATTCGGGAACACGCTTTCGCAGCAGAGCATTGATGCCGATGCCCGTTACTATTTCCGGCTGGGAGAAACCGGACTAGTAGCACTGCGGGCAAGAGGTTTCAGGGGCTTTGGTGAAAGTCCAAACTTCTATTTCTTTGGTGGTAATTCTGAATTGAGGGGTTACGACTACCTAGAATTTGTCGGCCACAAAGCATTCCATCTGAACGCTGAATTACGGTTTCCACTGGTCGAAGCGATGTTGACGCCGATCGGCGTCTTGGGCGGCTTCCGAGGTGTGTTCTTCGCGGGTATTGGTGGTGCTGGTCTCAACAGCGACAGCTTTACCCCATGGACTTCCTCTCCGGAGACATTCAGGCCGGTAACCGGTCTCCAATACGACAATAATCTGCAGCTCCAGCCGGTCTACGCTGATCCGGTCCAAATCACCGGCTTCCGCTTACGAGACGCGCGTGGCTCCTACGGCTTTGGCCTTGAAACCATGGCGTTCGGCTTTCCGATCCACCTTGACTGGACGTGGCGAACCCTTTTCAACGAGCGCTGGGAGAACCTCCTGTACGCTGCAAACGGCGGCAGCGCAAAGTTTCGTGAAAGCCGCTTCAATTTCTGGATAGGATACGACTTCTAGACGTAGTAGATGGGCGATCCAAGGTCTCAATCCAACCATGTCCCGAACCAACTGCGGACCTGCCAGCAGGTCCCTTTTGGTCTGGAGCCACTGAAGTGACCACCGACCATCTCAAACCGCGGCGACCGGAAGATTCGGCCACAGAAACAGTCCACGTTGTCTTACCCAATGACGCCAACCCGGCGGGCTTTATGCTCGGCGGGTCCGTGATGCATCTGATCGACCTAGCTGGGGCAATTGCCAGTCGTCGCCACACCCGGAGCCGTGTCGTGACGGCGTCAGTTGACAGCGTCGAGTTTCTACATCCTGTTAAAATCGGCGATCTACTCATTCTTCGGTCACGCGTCACCTGCGTGTTCCACACATCACTTGAGGTTGAGGTCGAAGTAGTCTCCGAAGAATCCTTGACGGGTACGCGACGTTTGACGAGCCGCGCATTCCTGACTTTCGTTGGCGTCGATGAGAAAGGCTCCCCCATTCCGATTCCACCCCTTCTCGTTGAATCGGACGACGACACTCACCGTGCCGAGACGGCGCGCGCGCGCCGAGCTCAACGCCTCGAAGCTCGAGAACGGTTGGCCTCTGACAACTTTTCCCTGTAAGACCGTTGACCCCTAGGAAATATCTTGAAGGCGGACGACGCTCTGCTCTAAATCGATTGCCACCCGGTATCGGCTGAGAAAATTGTGTCCAATAGTGCCACCCACTTGGAAGCCAAGAAGGGCGCTGGGCGCCTGCAAGTTGAGAACGACGACCGGGTAGTTCGGAAATGAGATCGTATTGAACATCAGGTCGATACCCGGTAATAGAAACGCATCCGGATCCCATCCTGACGACCCATACACCCGAAGCGGCAAATGCCTTACAACAGGCCGGCGATTCAGCGTGCTAGCGGTCTGCGAGCTAATTGAGATCACCTCGCCACCAGTATCCACAACGAAACTCACGTCCTGGTCGTTAACCGTGCCTCGCACGGTCACGAGGCGATGCTGACGCAACGGCAACACAAAGTCTGCACGGTCCCGTGGAATTCTTCGACCGAACGTCAGTTGAGAGCGTTCATAATCAACCGTGAGTGAGAACCCAGCGGCCAACGGCGAGAAACTCTCGACTTCGCGCCTAGGAATCCCTGTTAAAGGCGGATTCTTAATGAGGCATGGCACGTTGTCCATTTTGAGCGAACCAATCTCAATTGAATCGATCCAGCCGAGTTGTAGCCCGCGGAGGCCAACTTCTCCAACACCCGCGCTCAATGTGTACACGACCGGCCGTACGTTGGACTCTGCAGCCACTTCACGTGAGACCACCGTCTGCTCAGCACCAGTATCAACCACGAAGTCAATCTCACGATGTCCGTTCACACTCGCCTTGACTATAATCTTGTCCTGGACGAGCCTGAACGGCACTGTGTGAAGTTGCTCAGCAACGTCAGGTTCCATATCGAACGGAACCCGACGACCCAAAGAACGCAGAAACCGGATTTGGGCACGGGACCAAGCCGCTCGCTGACTCTGGTCCTTGTTCGGCAGCAAATTGACGTAGTTGCCGAAGGCAACAGCCGCTTCCTCATAGCGATGCATCCGTTTGTAGATAGTACCGACTGTGTGGTGAAACTCTCCGTCACGGGGCGACAGAGCTAGAGCCCTCTGCGCAGCCTCAAGCGCAGCCTCAAGTTTGTTTAAGCTCATTAACGATTTACCACGTCCATGATGGCCACGGGCGACGGAGGGATCCCGTGCGAGAACGTCGAGGAATATCTGCTCGGCCTCGTCAAACAGACCCGCAGCCCACAAGGTGTCGCCATACATCGCGATCGCCTCTGGATCGTCAGGCGCCTCTGCGAGGGCCGCATCGGCCTCCACCCGCGCGTCGGCAAATCGCGCCAGGCGCAACATCGAGAGCACCATCCCACGGCGCGCTCGAAACAGCTGGGGGCCTGTAGCGCTCTCCTTTGCACGTGTAAACGCCTCAAGCGCTTCAGGAAATCGTTCCTCTGCAATGAGCAAGTCAGCCAACTGCAGCTGGATGGCGCTATAGGTTGGGTCTGCGCTCCGGCCGGTAACAACTGAGAGCGCTACCAGTGCAACGGTAACCGCAAGTACTGGACGAAGCCCGATGTGCATGAACCCTCCGAAACGCTAAGGGGGATCACCAGCAACTGCCTGAAGCAACTAAAGCACAGTCACCAGATAAGAACACACTATGCCCAATAGCTAGGCGATGAATCAATACCTACTAAGAAATAAAGATAGAAAGTGTAAAACAGCCCACATTCAGACACGAATGGCCGCTCAAGTCAGCGCGTGTACTGCTCAATAGGCACGCCGTCGTACATCTCATCGACCCGAAGGATCTGCGAATCCCGACTGTAGGTCCCGAGCTCATAATCCTCACTCATGATCAAAGCCTTCACTGGTTTCGTGGGGCAAACCTCCGAGCACAGACCACAAAAACTACAGCGCGATAGATTGAAATCAAAGTAATCCAAAATCTTAATTTTTTGCCCAGGTTCGCGATGGCCGCCAAGCGATATTAAATCGTCTGGACATACCTTGGCACACTGATCGCAGACGATGCACGTCTGCGCTCCAGTCTCGGGCTCAACCTGAAGCCGTAACAGGCCACGGAACCTAGCCGCGACGGGCCGCCGCTCAGCTGGATACTGGAAGGTAAAAGCAGGCTGAGGGGTATATTTCAGTGTCACCAAAAGCCCCTTCACCAGGTCGATTAAGAACACCGTCCGAAAGAAATTCTTCAGCCTTTGCACGACAGTTATCCTCGGTTCCCCACAAGCACAGGTTCGGTCTCGCCGACCTTGATAACGCGAGGCCGGCGAAGTACGGTGTTTTCCTTTCGGATCTTGTCTTGAAGCCGCATCAAACCGTACAACAGTGCCTCGGGGCGCGGCGGACAACCTGAAATATAAACGTCAACCGGTACGATCTTATCAACACCCTGCAACACACTATAGGTTGGAAACGGGCCACCAGCGTTTGAACAACTGCCCATGGAAATGACCCATTTAGGCTCTGGCATCTGATCGTACAACCGACGTAGCACCGGCGCCATCTTCTTCGTCACAGTTCCTGCCACGATCATGAGGTCCGATTGGCGCGGCGAAGCACGAAAGACCTCTGCTCCAAACCGAGAAATGTCGAAGCGGGACGCCGAAGTCGCCATCATCTCGATCGCGCAGCACGCCAAACCGAAACCCATAGGCCAAAGCGACGATTGCCTCGCCCAGTTCAGAACCTTATCTAGATTCGTCGTAATGATGTTGTCATCGAATCGCTGATCGATCAGTCCCATCAAGGTCTCCCGATGCGCTACTGCGTTTGCCAATACGTCGCTGCCATCATGAGCAGCATCTTAACCCCTAAACTATTTCCCCTCAAACCACCCTGCATCGATATCGATGTAATTTGCCCATTGCTCAGGCAC
This sequence comes from Acidobacteriota bacterium, assembly GCA_002717745.1. GTDB lineage: Bacteria > Acidobacteriota > Vicinamibacteria > Vicinamibacterales > UBA823 > UBA11600. The sequence goes on along the minus strand of PBBF01000049.1, from coordinate 14,022 downwards.
CTCATCGTTTGCAAAGATTGCCTCAACTGGACAGGCCGGCACGCAGGCCCCACAGTCAATACATTCGTCCGGATGGATATAGAGCTTAGTCTCTGCCTCAAACTCGGGCTCGTCTTTGCGTGGGTGGATACAATCGACCGGACAGACGTCAACACACGCCGTGTCTTTCGTGCCGATGCAGGGTTCGCAGATGGTATAGGCCATGCTGTCCTCCGTAAATTGATCAGCCGATCGTACCGGACTCCTTGTTCAATTTCAACTACTCCACACCTATCGGCCAGAAAAAGAGTCCAGGTTAGGGCTGGCGTCCGCTCTGGATGTAGCAACATCCAAGGTCGTCTGGCCACGTAATCACATTACTTACCAGTAAACTCGGGTTTCCGCTTCTCCAGAAATGCGGTTGTCCCTTCTTGCTTGTCATGCGACTGATAGCAGAGCGCCTGTGCGAGCGTCTCAATGAGCAACCCTGAATCGAGATCAACGCGCGCGGACGCATTAATGACCAATTTCGCTAGTCGCGCCGCTAAGGGCCCCTGACGGAGCACGCGACCAGCAAGCTCCCTGGCCGTAGAATCAAGTTTGTCTGCTGGAACGACGGCGCTCACAAGGCCAATCGAGAGTGCCTGCCCCGCATCAATAATCTCTCCAGTCAGAATCAGATGTTTTGCGCGGCCCAAACCGACGACCCGCGGTAGACGCTGAGTCGCTCCCGCACCAGGAATGATTCCCAATCCTAGCTCAGGCTGACCAAACATTGCCGTCTCTGCGGCAATCCGCAAATCACAGGCGAGGGCCAGTTCGCAGCCACCCCCGAGTGCGTATCCATTCACCGCAGCAATCGTTGGTCGTGGGAACCGCTCAACAGAAGTAAAGAAAGATGAATTGATCGCTGCCAGCCCTTCATCTCGGGTCCGGGTTCGAAGATCATTGATGTCGGCACCAGAGACAAAAGCTTTGTCACCAGCGCCGGTTAGAATTAACGCGCCGACGGTGTTGTCGGCTGCTAAATCTGCTAGTGCCGCCTCCCCTTCGCGCACAGTTTCAAGATTCAGAGCATTCCGCACCTCGGGGCGGTCGAAAGTCAACACCCCTACACCGCCGCTCACTGAGACGCGAACATTCTTGTAAGTCATAAATCAGTACTCGTAGACACCCTTTCCTACCTTCTTACCAAGCCGACCAGCCTGAACGTATTCAACGAGTAAGGGGCACGGACGGTACTTCTCACCGAGTTTGGCGTGCAGAAAGTTCAGCACACTCAGCCGAGTATCAAGCCCCACAAGATCGACCAACTCGAAGGGACCCATCGGGTGATTCAATCCCAGTTTGAGCGCTTTGTCGATATCGCGAGCCGAAGCGATCCCTTGCTGCAACATGTAGAAGGCCTCATTACCGATCATCGCGTTAACACGACTGGTCACAAATCCCGGTGACTCCTTAATCCGAACGGTCTCCTTACCCATCTGTTTAGCGACTTCCTCAATTAAGACCATCGTTTCTTGGGCCGTCTCAAGGGCACAAACGACCTCGACCAGCTTCATCTTGTGAACCGGATTGAAGAAGTGCATCCCCGCCACCCGCTGCGGCCGCGTGAGCGCACTAGACATTTCCGTGACACTTAGTGCCGACGTATTCGATGCCACGATGGTCTCGGCCGGGGCATGGCGCTCGACCTCCTGGAGAACTGATAACTTCAAATCCATCTGCTCCGGGACAGCCTCAATGACCATCTCGATACCACTGAGAGCAGTCGAAAGGTCGGTAAAAAAGTCGAGGCGAGCACGGGCGGCTTCGAAGTCATTCGGCCTTAGCTTGCCGAGCTCGACCGCCTTGGTCCCGATAGCATCAATCAACGAACGGGAGCGCTCAAGTACCTCCTCTGAAACATCATACAGTCGGGTATCAAATCCACTCATCGCCGCTTCGTAGGCGATACCGTGACCCATCGTTCCGGCGCCGAGCACTACAATGGAACGGATCATGAAGGACTCACTTCCGTTGTAACACCTTTGGCTACAATCTCATCAATCGCGCCCATAGCTAAGTCGATCTCCGACTCAGTGTTATAGAAGTGAGGAGCGATCAGAATTCCCGCTCCGGGTCGGCAGTCAATGATTACCTCACGACGGAGCAGATGCTCAGCCACTACCTTGGCATTCGGCATATCGATTGTCACTGTGCCACCACGGGAACGAGCAACTTAGCTAACCCACAGCACGAAGGGTTCCGTACTAGCGTATAGGATCACCCCCGAACCGTCAGCTACGCCTCGGTCCGCACGTACTTGAAGTCAAGCGGCATACGGTTGATCCCTCTACGAGGTGGAGCGATGTAATTGGCGAATACGCCAGGCTCGTAAATCGGCTCAACCATAATGCTCTTCAGATATTCCTTATCGGCCTGCACCGGCAACCAGTCACCCCTGCGCCGCTCCCACTCCTCCAACGACACTGAATTGCCTTTCGGGTCAAAGTAGAAACCCGAAAAAATCCCAATGCCTCGGCTGAACTTTTTGTCGGGCAGGTAGAGGCGATCAGAAAGACCGTACTGCTCCAAAATCTTGTTCCAACGCTCAACGCCAGCCAGGCAATCGCCAACATACCAGTCGCGCAAAACCTCATTCATTGCGTTGCGCATCGGGACCTCGTGCTGGAAAAGCCGCCCGTCTTCATAAACCTCCATGTCGAAGACCGCATCCGTAATCTGATGGTCCTCGTAAGTCTCTTCCCGAGCCCTTCCCTTTAGCCCGTTGGCAAAATACGATGCTGCGTTACTAGACACCTCGCTACCGTGAAGATCGAGACTCCGACTGAACCAGAAATTAAGATGTCGTTGGATCATCTCCAAATCGATCCCGCCTTGTCGACGCACATCTTCTGCTAGGCCTTTGGATTCCTTCATTAGTTGACAGGTCCGTTCGAGAATACGGGAAATCCCTGTTTCACCAACGAACATATGATGAGCTTCCTCGGTGAGCATAAAACGCGTCGTTCGAGCCAGAGGATCAAGCGAGCTCTCTGACAGTGACATGAGCTGGGATTTACCATCACGATCAGTGAACATCGTGAACATGAAAAAATCTAACCAGTTGTCAATCGGTTCATTGAAGGCCTCAAGAATACGTGGCTTATCCTGATTCCCGCTCGTTCGCAGAAGTAACTCCTCGGCTTCGTCTCGCCCATCGCGTCCGAAGTACGAGTGCAGGAGATAAACCATCGCCCACAAGTGACGCCCCTCCTCAACATTCACCTGAAACAGGTTACGCAAGTCGTAGAGACTCGGGCACTTCGCTCCGAGTTGCCGCTGTTGCTCCACAGACGCTGGCTCAGTATCACCCTGGGTAACGATGAGGCGTCTGAGTTGGTTGCGAAACTCTCCTGGCACTTCGTGCCACACCGGCTTCCCAAATGAATCACCGAAGCCAATCGTTCGGTTAGGCTCAGGCTCGGCAAGGAATATCCCCCAGCGGTACTCGGGCAACTTTACAAACTCAAAATGTGCCCAGCCGTCTGAATCGACGCTGGTCGCAGTCCGCAAATAGACCTGATGGTGGTTCTGGAATCCTTCTGGTCCCATGTCGCGCCACCATTCGAGATACTTCGGTTGCCAGTGTTCAAGCGCCCGTTGCAAACGCTTGTTATCAGCTAAGTCAACGTTGTTCGGAATACGTTCGGTCGAAATCATGCGTGCATACCTCTCAACTGACTCCTATGATCACCACCAGGAGAGCGACGAGTTTACGTTCGCCGCCAATCGAACTCCGGTCTACCTTCGACGCCGTATGTTTTTAACGCGCCCCGTTCACCCACGGCGTTGGGGCGCTGGAAAATCCAGTTCTGCCACGCTGACAAGCGACCAAAGATCTTCGTTTCAAGCGTTTCCGGACCAGCAAATCGTAGGTTCGCCTCCAGGCCTGTCAAAGCGTCAGGTGATAGCGATGTCCGGCCTTCGAGCATCAGGCGTATCTCATCATCCCAGTCCAATTCGTCCGGTGTGAATGAAACAAGCCCAGTCTGGAGTGCTACATGTGGCTCGATCGCTTCGCCAATAGCGAGGAGCGTCTCGACTTTGTCGGGCTCCCCAAGAAACCTCGTCTGCAGACGGGTTAACCCCGTACTCATCGGTAGCGCGCCGCCATTGAGTACTGACATCGCGATTGCGGTCGGCTGGTCAGGATCATCGAGCATGAACGATTGATCTGCCGCTAGCGCCAACTCAAGAAGAGACCCAGCAAAGCACGAACCCGGCTCAATTAGCGCAATGAAGCTCTTAGCAGTCAGGTCGAGCCGCTTCAACGTGCGTTTCATGAAATGCAGAATCTCTCGTGCCAGCCAGTGATCCCGATGGCTGGCAAGTGTGCGGTCGATAGCTAGGACCGCCTCTCGATCACCCTGAGTCTTTAAGACAACAATGCCGATCTCTGGCTCATTAAGGCGTAAATGCAACAGCGCTGCATCCAACTCTCGGAACGCACGTAGTGGCCAGTACTGATCGCCGAGAGCTAACATGGCTTTGGCATCACTTGGCTGTGGCCCGTCTGGCCCCCGTACCGTCAGGTCAGCAGTCCGTTTCATGCGGTTAATCTCGACGGTAACCGTGGAGTACTCGAAACGATCGCCCGACCGCGTTACTTCCAGTGGTCCCAACGTAACACCAGGGCCTGAGGACGGACGATCCGATGAAGCCGCCAGGTCAGCCGCCCGTTGGGACACCGCCTCATCAAACCGAGACCGCGCATAAAGAGCGTCGACGAAACGCCACTCAACGGCGCGTTTCCCGCGTACGCCCTCAACCAAGGTGCTAAAGAAATCAGCAATGTCACGCCGCACCTTCCGTTTATCGACAAGTCGCGTCAGACCACCCGTTCCAGGCAACACGCCCAACAACGGCGCTTCGGGTAAACTCACTGCAGAGTTCCCATCATCAACTAGGACGATTTCGTCGCAGGCCAAAGCGAGCTCATAGCCACCGCCCGCACAGATGCCGTTAATGGCAGCAAGAAACTTCAGTCCAGAACACTGACTCGCGTCCTCAATCGCCAATCGCGTCTCATTGGTGAACTTACAAAAATTGACCTTAAAATCGTGCGGCGAGCTACCTAACATGAAAATGTTGGCACCTGCGCAGAAAACGCGCTCCTTCAGGCTGGTCACGACGACCGAATGCACTTCAGGATGCTCAAACCGAATACGCTGAATCGCGTCAGCCAGCTCAATATCTACGCTGAGGTCGTACGAGTTGAGCTTCAGTTTGTAATTGGTTAATAGACCACCGTCCTCCTGGACGTCCATCGACAATGTGGCCATCGGTCCGTCGAACGTAAGCTTCCAGTGTCGATACCTATCTGGGTGGGTCTCGAACTGAACCTCGCGATCTGAAAAATCCTGTGCCATTAATCACTCATTATGATGACCGTGGTTGAACTCGTCAAACGTGAGTGAACGACACGATATAATGCGCAACGCTAGGAGGGTAAGACGCCCATGCCTCGACTTCAGGATTTCAAGACACCTTTGGTTTTCAAGTTCGACGATAAGTCACCCATAGCAGCACTCGACGCACCGGACGATGCCCAAAATTTTCGCGTTGAGGTGCGTGCCCTCGAAGGAATGCAAAAAGAGGCAACAGTCCGCCAATCAGAGCGATCTGGCCAAACCTGGCGGATGGTCTCTGACGAGGGCCCATATCTGAACGGGACGGACCTGGCGCCTTTCCCACTGGCGTTCTTCGCTGCGGGACTGCACTTCTGCTATATGACTCAGTTGGTGCGACTCTGCCGTAATCGTGGCCTCGCGTTACGCGGGCTCAGGTCTGGGCAGGATACCCGGTACACAATGACGGGTTCCGCATTGAAGGGTGATATGACCGGCGCAGGTATCCCGGTCGATCTTGAAGTCGCAATCGACGCTGAGCTATCTCCGGAAGCTGCGGGCGAGTTGGTCGCCAGAGCATTGGCGGAGTCCCCCGGACACGCAGTAATGCGTGACCTCTTTAGAAACACATTCGCCCTCCAGCTGAATGGGGGCACGGTGAAACTCACAGACCAGGCGGATTCCCCAAACGCCCTCTTTCCTGACCCGTTAGCAGGCTTCGACGCCATCCGACCCACACCAACGGGCCATTTCCACCCTAACATCATCACCAAAACTGAAACGGTCGAAGTACAGCACGGTGTGACCGGCGGTGCTGGATCGAGCTTAAAGGCAGAACAAAAGCGGACGCTGCATGTCCGCTCCGATGCCTGCCTCCTCGACAATGATCTTTTGCAAACCGATATCCGTTTGTTCCAACCGCTCGGCAGCAGCTTCCGGTTCCTGTCAGATACCAGCATGGGCGACACCGCGCCACCTCCTCTGGCGTATCTGTCAGCTGGCATTGGGTTTTGCTATATGACACAACTGGGCCGCTACGCACACATCACTAAGCAGAAATTGCAGTCAATGCGTATCGTCCAGACCAATGGCTACACGCAGTCTGGCGCCGCTGGTCCTAACGCAGCTGCCACTGCCGTAGACACTCACGTGTATATCGATGCCGACGAATCTGACGACGTGGCACGAAAGTCGGTGAAAATGGGTGAGCAAACCTGTTTCCTTCACGCCTCGATGCGCGAAGCTTACCCGACTGTCTTACGGGCAACACTCAACGGCAAACCACTGCCCGTCCCTACTGCCTGACAACAACCTGGTAGTGAGCATAGTGCACAGAGCAAATCTTGAATCCGCACCGCCTGAGCAAACACGAGCGCGACAGCTTGAACGTTTTAACTTGCTTCTGTCTGAGCTTTTGCCTCACAACCACTTCTACGCGTCAAAGTTCAAATCGTTGTCAATGCCGATCGACTGGCACGGATTCGCTCAGTTGCCGTTCACGACGAAACCCGAACTCGTCGAGGACCAATCCGCCTTCCCACCACTCGGTACGATTGCGACCTATCCACGTGAACGCTACCTGACCTACCATCAGACTTCTGGCACGACCGGTCGGCCACTAGTAGTACTCGACACCCCTGAGAGCTGGGACTGGTGGACGGAGTGCTGGCAGTATATCTACCGAGCTGCTGGCGTGACCGACCGGGACCGATTGTTCATGGCCTTTTCCTTTGGGCCCTTCATCGGATTCTGGGCAGCGCATGCTGCCGCACTCAAACTCGGAGCCTTGGGCATCCCTGGCGGTGGGCTCGATTCGAAAGCGCGCCTTCACCTAATGGCGAGTGCACAAGCGACAGTGCTCTTGAGTACTCCGACCTACGCATTACGCCTAGCCGAAGTGGCGCGTCAGGAAGACATCGACCTGTCACAACTGGGAGTACACACGACTATCCACGCGGGCGAACCCGGCGCCTCCCTTCCCTCGGTACGTGACCGGATCCAGCGGGCGTGGGGCGCTAAGTGTTTCGATCACGCCGGCGCGACCGAGGTGGGCGCTTATGGGTATACCTGTGACACTCAGACAGGATTACACGTGATCGAATCGGAGTTTATTGCTGAAGTGCTTGACCCTCAGTCTGGGCAGACCGTGTCGGAAGGTAGTGTCGGGGAACTGGTGCTCACGAATCTCGGTCGCGTCGGATGGCCGGTGATCCGCTACCGGACAGGCGATCTCGTCCAGATGGGCGGGTGTAGTTGTCCGTGCGGTCGTACATTCCAGACGCTACCAGGTGGCCTGATCGGCCGGGCGGACGATCTTATGGTCGTGCGTGGCATCAATATCTATCCATCATCGATCGAAGCGATTATTAGAGAGTTTGAGGTGGATGAATTCCGGATCGTGAGAACGCGCCAACAAGAAATGGATGAACTGTTCGTCGAAGTTGAGGCCTCAACAGAGGTAGCCAACGCACTTGCGGACGCCTTCTCACAGCACCTAGCGGTCAGGATTGAGACCCAGACGGTCGCACCCGCTTCATTGCCGAGGTTCGAACTCAAGGCTAATCGGGTCGTCGATAGAAGGGGTGATGTCTAGGAGTCGGTAGTTGGTATTAGGAGACTCTCAGACCGTGGTCTCACCTGGTTGCAACTCCAAGAGTTGAATGCCTGGTGCAAGTAGCGCTCTAAGCTCCGCTGGTGTGCCTACAAGAACGGGAAAGGTTCCGTAGTGCATCGGCACCACCTGCTGAACACCAAGGAGTTCAGCCGCTAGGGCGGCACCCTTCGGTCCCATAGTGAAATAGTCCCCAATTGGTAGAAACGCTATTTCCGGTGCATGAATCTGCTTGATTAGCGCCATATCGCTAAATACGTCCGTGTCTCCTGCAAAGTAGAGACTCCGGCCATCTTCAAGTCTGATGACGTAGCCAGCAGGTTCGCCAACATAAATCATCCGACCCTCAACCTCCAATCCACTGCTATGCTGTGCCTGCACCATCGTCACGCCGATACCGGCAATGTTAATTGTGCCTCCCTTATTGATGCCATTTACGGACTTCAGTCCTTTCTCCTCAAACCACTTCGCCAGCTCCAAGATTGCAATCACCGGTGCGCCGGTTGTGCGCGCAACCGAGACTACGTCGCTGACATGATCCGGATGGCCGTGCGTGACAAGAATCAGATCCGCCTTGGTGATCTTCTTATGCTCATCTGGGCACTTTGGGTTCGCCTCTAGCCATGGGTCGAGCACGATGCGCTTTCCACCAGGCGAGGTAATTATGAACGTACTGTGTCCGAGCCATTGAATCGTCAACTTACTATTTGAATCCATGTGTTACGACTCCACGTAGATTACAAGCGTCGTTGGGTTGCCAATTTATCAACGCGTCGATAGATTCTACCCACGTTCATCTTTGCGCAGAGGTCAAAAAATCTTGCCTGAGGACCAACCCATCGGATCTGTTCGACGGAGTCGAAAACTGGTGCATCTTCCCGCAAAGTTGCAAGGTCTCTGAACCTCAAGGCAACCTCACGTTGTTCGACCAGCGTCTGTGCCAGCTTCTTAGCACCTCGCACCTTCACGGCCCAAGAATCGGGTTTCTCGGGAATCTGTTCCAAATGTCCATAATGGCCCAAGAGAGTACTCGCTGACTTGTGTCCCCACCCGGGTAGGCCGGGAAAACCATCAGCTGAATCGCCCATCAGAGCCAAGTAGTCAGGAATTGAGCTCGGTGAAACACCGAACTTCTCACGCACCCCTTTAGCATCGCGTAATAGACCAGCGCGACGATCGAACTGTACGACACGGTTATCAACTACACACTGAGCGAGGTCTTTGTCAGGGGTACAGATAAACACCTGTTCCACTGCCTCGTCAGCTGCCGCTTTCACCGCAGCCGACGCCAGCCCGTCATCCGCCTCAAACTCCTCCATCGGCCAGACTGCCACTCCCATCGCAGATAGTGCTTTCTCTAGAGGATGGAACTGCTTGTGAAGAACTGGGTCAATCCCCTCACCCGTCTTGTAGCCTGACCAGAGCTCGTTACGAAATGATTCAATGACGTGATCCGTTGCAACCCCAACGTGGGTGACACCGTCTTCTAGCATCGCCACGATCGAACCGAGCACACCACGCACAGCGCCGATTTCATTCCCGTCGGTATCTGATGATGCAGGAACCGCATAGAAGTGTCTGAATAACTCATATGTGCCATCGATGAGAAAGACGTTCACCCGGCACACTCTAGAGTCTTACTAGGGAAACCTCAAGTATCGGAGACACCGTTCCTCATCACAGGGCGCCCCGAGACCAACTAACAAGGCCTAAACTGTCTAATTGGCGATAACATATGGAGGTATGACTTCGAGTGTGCCGTTGCTACGCGGGCGGCAAATGCGTGGAGCTCCGCCACCCCGTGAGCCGAAGCCACCCTGGCTGAAGGTCAGAGCCCCTGGCTCGGCAGGTTATCGGCGACTCAAACAACTCGTCCAGTCCTTGAATCTGCACACCGTCTGCACAGAGGCAAATTGTCCAAACATTGGCGAGTGCTGGGACCAGGGCACTGCAACCTTCATGATTTTGGGCGACGTCTGCACCCGTTCATGCGGCTACTGCAACGTCTTGCATGGTCGCCCGCAGGCACTGGATCTCGAAGAGCCCAGCCGCGTGGGGCGCGCTGTCGCCTCGCTTAGACTCGACCATGTCGTCATCACGTCAGTTGACCGTGACGACCTACCGGACGGCGGGGCCTCAGCATTCGCCGCAACCGTTCGCGCGATACGGAGCGCCAGACCAGAGTGCCGCATCGAACTTTTGATACCCGATTTTAAAGGCCAGGATCGGGCACTCAAGACGATCCTTGCGGAGAAGCCTGACGTGTTAAATCACAACATCGAGACCGTGCGCCGGCTTTACCGCTCAGTCCGACCGGCCGGACGATACGACCTTGCCCTCGATCTACTCGGGCGCGCTGCACGCTTTACGCCCACAATCACTACCAAATCTGGTTTGATGGTCGGCCTCGGCGAAACACTGGACGAGGTGATCGAAACGATGGCTGATCTACGAAAACACGGTTGCCGTATGCTTACCGTGGGTCAGTATCTTCGACCTTCTCCAGCGAATGTCCCCTTAGCGCGTTACTACGAACCGAAGGAGTTTTCAGAGATCAAGCATGTGGCTTGTGGCCTTGGCTTCCATCATGTGGAATCAGGGCCACTGGTAAGAAGCTCCTACCATGCCCACGAACAGGCCGATGCGGCCACGCGCGCGACGTAATAAGTTGACTCCAGTCTCTCTCTCAACCATCCGTCGAGCGATCATACGTTGTGACCTTTGCCCTCGACTACGGACTCACTGCACCCGCATCGCTCAAGAGAAGAAGACCGCACATCGCACAGAGGTGTACTGGGGTAGACCAGTGCCGGGCTTCGGGGATGAACGTGCACGCCTCCTGGTGGTCGGGTTGGCACCTGCGGCGCACGGTGCCAACAGGACTGGCCGGGTGTTCACCGGTGATGGCTCTGGCGATTTTCTTATGAGTGCTATGCACTCGGCTGGCTTCGCGAACATTCCGACCGCGCGCCATCTCAGGGACGGCCTAGAGCTCTACGATGCCTATATCACTGCCGCCGTACGGTGCGCACCGCCCGCTAACAAACCAACCCGCCAAGAAATTGAAAACTGTCAGCCACACCTCGAGGCCGAGCTTGCAGCACTGTCGAACATCAAGATCGTTGTTGCACTCGGTCGGATTGCTTTCGATACCTACTGGCGCGTCATGCGTAGCTGGGGAATCCGTCCCTCACCTAAGCCGGCCTTCACACACGGACTCTTACACACACCCGACGGCGGCCCCACCCTGATTGCTTCGTATCATCCTAGCCGCCAAAACACCAATACCGGCAAGCTCACGCCACCAATGCTAGCAAGCATTTTTAGGACGGCTAGGAAGCTGATCGTATCCACCGCAGCTACGTAGAACGCTCAGGCTGCATGTTAGAATCGAGATACTGAATGCCGTGAGTGATGAGGAAACTTGGACATGCTGCCGTCGTCGATCCCGCTTTTCCCACTCCCTAACGTAGTGCTATTTCCAAACGTGTTTCTGCCGCTCCACATCTTTGAATTACGGTTTTGTGAGATGGTAACTGATGCGCTACAAAGTGACCGGATCATCGGCATGGCACTGCTTCGTCCTGGGTGGGAACAGGATTATGAGGGTCGACCGCCAGTCTATTCAGTCGGCTGCGCTGGTTTAATCACAAACTTTGAGCACCTGGAGAATGGTCGCTACAACATCGTCCTCCGTGGGTTACATAAGTTTCGGATCCTCAATGAGGACAATCGGCGAAGTTACCGCCTTGCCCATGTGGACGGAATCATTGAGCCATTCGACGACTCTATTCGTCAGGCAATCCGCCGCGACCGCGCACACCTCGAGACACTCGTAACCAAGGGTTTGCATCAAGCTGCAAGTGAAAGTCAGATGCCGGCTTCCATGCCCGACGAGGATCTTGTGAACGCGCTCGCACAGTATCTCGACTTGGAACCGGTTGAAAAGCAGGCGCTGCTTGAGCGTGACGGTTTACTACACCGCTGCGAATCACTAATCCAATTGCTGGAAATGAAACTGATGCTTGGGCACCACGACGGCCGCCACAGCGAGATACAGTAAGCGCCTATTCCTTCAGAGTTTTTTCTCGCTGTAGCGCGACGCGTAGGAGATCAAGCCCTTCTGGGAAATACTCTGCCGAGAACCCCCTAGGCTTCAACAGTAGCAAGTCGCTCACGGATCGCATCGATGACGACTTGGCCATGGAAGCGGCCGTTCTCAATGAAGATTCGACCGCTGTACACTCCCGTAAGCGCCGTGCCAGCGATGTAGAAACCAGGCACGTTAGACTCGAAAGTCGATTCGTTGTGCTCCGGGACACATGTTTCCGGATCGAGACGCACCCCAGCTTGGCTCATCAGCGTTGAATCAGTTTGGTAACCAGTCATGAGGAAAACATAATCGGCTGGTAGGGTCTCCCGCTGCCCACGACACTCGACGATAACCTCCTTTGGTCGAATCTCCACTACTTGGGTCTCAAGACGAGCAGGAATTGACCCTTCCGCGATCCGGTTCTCAATATCCGGTCGCACCCAATATTTAATTGATTCCCCAAGTTCAGCCCTCCGGTGCACCAAGGTCACATGGACACCGGCCCGGTAGAGGTCGAGAGCAGCTTCAGCAGCCGAATTCTTCCCACCGACCACGACCACGTGCTTACGATAATAGCGATGCGGCTGGTCGTAATAGTGCGAGACGTGCGGTAAGTGCTCGCCGGGAATGCGCAGCAAATTCGGATGGTCGTAGCAACCAATAGCCAAAACAATCGTCCGGCTCTCCAGCTCCCGGGCCCTGCCGTCTCCGGACTGGGTTTTCACCGTAAACGTTTCAGTGCGACCGGTCTGCGGCGGCTGGACCGCCGTCACACTCTCTCCCAGCTCAACCGCAAGTTCGTAGGTATCGGCGACACGACGATAGTAGCGCAGCGATTCCAGCCGGGTTGGCTTCTCATACGGGGTAACGAAGGGTAATCCGCCGATCTCTAGCAGTTCCGGTGTGGTAAAGAACACCATGTGAGTTGGGAAGTGGTACAGCGAGTTAACTAACATGCCCTTCTCAAGCACGGTGTAATCAAGACCGTACTGCTTAGCTGCAATTGCGGCGGCAAGCCCAGCCGGACCGGCACCGATAATAATTACGTCACGAGGCGACATCCGTGGTTATCCTCCTGAATCCACTCCAAAAACCATAGTCATAAGACACTCATCGCCTCAACAGCGTTCTTCGGTTCATCACTAGCTCAAAGGCACATCAGCCGACTGGGCGACCGACCTGAACGTTACTGATAATTGCAATGGGGCGTCCAGGTGACCGAAACGTATCCTGCCCGTCAATTCGAATCACCTCAAGCACCTCTCCGAGGATACTGACCTCAGTCACCTCGGGTGGAATAGTGACCGACACGCTTTCGAGCCCAACCGGAGCAACGGCCTTGACCCCACCTGGGCCTGCCCCACCATCAACCCGGTCAACTAGGTCGTCGGCGTCGCGAAATTCACTCTGCACGGCAGCTCGAGCCAGCAACGTGTTGTCCAACGTAAGAATTCCGATAGTTGCTGTATATCGTGCGAAGGCTCGACCGGCTCGAATCTGACCCTCAGAGTAGGTGTGGCGGTTAGATAGTTCGAACGTCAGTGTCGTCTCACCTCGGTCGGGCGGAATGGTAACGATAATGCCACCAGCAGGTTCCCGTCCCGTTAGCACATCGCAAAAACTACGACCCGTGTTGATTCCGTGACCCAAGAACGAAGGGCAGGCATAATCCGCTGGCTCTGTCTGAGTCGACATGGCCACCAAGGAGGTCGCGGCGACAGCGATGAACAGCACCGCCCAACGCTTGTTACCGGTTTGACAATCAGCACGCTCAGATTTCCTCCGTGACACAGGACACTCCTTGATCGGTCGCCGCACTCCACGACGTCGAGCTGCCGCGATGACGAATAAGCTCCAAGAATTCCATCCGGGTTCGTGCATCATCGCGCAACACTCCGAGCATTGCACTCGTCACCGCTGTGGAATTCTGTTTCTGGACCCCCCGC
>PBBF01000048.1 GCA_002717745.1 Acidobacteriota bacterium | reverse complement strand
TCGCGTCCTGACACGCCGTCCTTTGACGGTCCGATGTCGCGCCGCGAGGGAGTTCTGATTTCAGTTGTGGGCCATGCCCTGCTACTGGTGCTTGTACTACTGATTCCTGGACTGCCGTTTGTCCAAGAGATGGTCCAACGTCAAGCGCAGGAACTTGCGGCTCGCAATTCAGAGCTTCTTGAGCAGCGGCTGGCGGAGCAGCGCCAGGCCGAACGCTTCGTTTTCGTTCAGCCACGCATTGATACTGAGGCTCTAGAGCCACCAGATTTCGGCATGCTGTCAGATCGGGATCGTACGGCGATGGCTCCTGAGCGTTCGTCTGAGCCATTGAATCCGGTTCCATTCGCGCGTGGCAATTCTTCCGAATTTGTCATCCTTCCGGAATTGGCGGAGGAGGTGCGGGGTGATGGTCCAGGATTGGACCCCGCTGATGGTGAACCGGATGGTGCAACTGTTGAGGAAATTGCCAGTCCAGAAGATACCGAGACCAACGAGGCGGAGGTATTGACCAATGCTGCCGATGCTAGTGTCGTCGACGAGAGAAACCCTGGTGCAGTCGACATAAATGACCCTGGCACAGTTGGTACTGATGCACCGCGGACAGCGTCTAGAATTCCTCCACCAGCAGTTCAAGCGCCGTTGTCTGGCGGTTCGTTAGGTGAAGTTATCCGTAATCTTGAGAGGTACGTCGATCAAGAAAACTTTAATAATCCAAGTGGTGGAGGTGGACAGTTCGGCCCATCGATTCAGTTCGACACTAAGGGCGTAGAGTTTGGGCCATGGATCCGGCGCTTCATCGCCCAGATCAAACGTAACTGGTTGGTACCATACGCGGCTATGGCTTTTAAGGGGCACTCGGTGGTTACCTTCAACGTTTATAAGAACGGTGCGTTGACCGACGTGACTGTGATCCAGCCATCAACAATCGATTCTTTTAATTTATCGGCGCGCAACGCTCTGTTGGCATCTGACCCCACACTGCCGTTGCCGTCAGAATATCCGGCCGACAAGGCGTTCTTCACGGTCACCTTTTATTACAATGAACGTCCGCCCATCTGATAGTGCCAATCTTTAGAGTGTGGTCCCCGAGTCTGTAGTGGAGGTCGGCATTTGAGTGGCCGAATAGCGAGCGGTCCGTCCATCCGACTGCCGAGCAAGACCAAGATTTTGGTCGCAATCGTTGGTCCAACTGCAACTGGAAAGAGTACGTTGGGAATCGAAATCGCCGAGCGTTTTGGCGGCGAGGTGATCAGTTGTGATTCGACGGCTGTCTACAGAGGATTTGATATTGGCACTGATAAAGTTCCTCTGAAAGACCGTCGAGGCATACCTCACCATCTCATCGACGTTGTCGATCCGCGTGAGAACTATTCGGCGGCACGGTATGCTACCGATGCGGCTGCCGTGATTTTTGAGACTAGCGCTCGGGGGCGGCTACCGATACTTGTTGGTGGTACTGGGCTCTACTATCGCGCACTAACTCGTGGTTTATTTCCTGGTCCTGGGCGGGATTCCGATCTTCGGGAACGGTTTTCGGCCTTGAGCGACAGATACGGTGTGGAACGGCTGCACCGTCTACTTCATTATATCGATCCCGAATCAGCCGATCGGATCCATGCCAGAGACGTAAAGCGCCTGATTCGAGCCTTGGAGGTCTACTATCTCACTGGGCGGCCCTTGACACGCCACTTTGAAGAGACCCGCTCACTGCTAGCTGGATATAGCATCGTTGGTATTGCGTTGCGCCAGTCAAGTGAAACAACGGCAGTGAAAGTGGCACGCCGCGTAGAAGATCAGCTTAATGAAGGACTCGTCGACGAAGTACGGCGCTTACGTGATGCGGGTATACCCGACTCGGCAGCGCCATTCGGCGGCATGGTGTATCGGCAAGTGTTGGCTTTTCTGAATGGTGTTGGTACCGAGGAGAGTACGCAGGATGACATCATACGAGCCAACCGTCGATATGCTCGGCGCCAGTTGATTTGGTTTAGGAAAGAGCCTAATCTACACTGGATTCAGGTTGACGATGGGCCGGTGTACGCGTGTAGGGTGGCGGAACAAATTGTTCGCGAGCACGTGGTAACTCGGTCAGAGTCTGTAGTTCTGTGAGACGAACCCGCCCATTCTTATGACGGGTGCCGCTAGTTTGGTGCGACCCTCATCCTTTTCGTTCTCCCGTGCGATTGTGGTTGTTCTTGATGGCGCCGGTGTTGGTGTGCTGCCTGATGCGGAAGAGTATGCGGACGAGGGAAGCAATACCCTCGGCAACCTTGCGCGGCACGTAGACCTTTCAATTCCGACGCTTCGAGCGATGGGGCTCGGAAGCGTTGTTGATCTTGGGGGTTCCTTACCGGCGCCGGTGTCGGCATTCGGACGGATGGCTGAGGCCTCACCTGGCAAAGATTCCGTGACGGGACATTGGGAGTTGGCTGGAGTTGTCCTTGACCGCCCGTTTCCTCTGTTTGTGGATGGGTTTCCCTTACGCGTCATTGCCGACCTTGAACGCCGGATTGGTTATAAGACACTCGGTAATACAAAAGCTTCAGGCACAGAGATCATAGAGAGATTGGGAACTGAGCACCTTGAGACTGGTTCACCGATTGTTTACACATCTGTTGACAGCGTCTGCCAAATTGCTGCCCACGAATCCATAATGTCAGTGCCCGAGTTGTATCGTTGCTGTGAGATTGCATTTGAGGTGATGGTTGAGGGACTCGGAGTAGGTCGGATTATTGCCCGGCCCTTCGCCGGCGAATTCGGGTCTTTTCAACGTACAACGGGGCGGCGAGACTTTACGTGCCCGGCGCCAGGTGAGACATTGTTCGATCGGGCGACGGCCGAGGGTGTCCCGGTGGTCACGATTGGGAAAGTGGATGACCTTTTTGCTGGGCGAGGTATATCTAAAGCGGTCCACACTTCATCCGATGATGAAGTAATGGACGCACTTGAGCGTACACTGATGTCGACGCCGCAAGGCATCATTATGGCCAACCTAGTCGATTTCGATACTGTGTATGGTCACCGAAATGACGTGTTGGGATATGCGGCTAATTTGGAACGATTTGATTGCCGTCTGGCTCGTTTACTACCACATGTTCAGGCCGGTGATCTATTTATCATTACTGCTGATCACGGGAACGACCCGACAACTCCAAGTACGGATCACTCACGTGAATATGTGCCTGTTCTTGTCGCCGGATCGTCGGTTCGTGCTGGTACCAACTTGGGGACTCGGTCGAGCTTTGCCGATGTCGGTCAGACAATTGCTGAAGGCCTCGGATTGACACCGCTCGCGTCGGGCAGGAGCTTTCTCAGTGAGATCGCGCTAGAGTCTTAGCCAGGAAGTCCGTCAAGGCGTAGGCGAATTAGATGGATACGATAAGAGCGGAAATTGAAGCGCGCGAATACGAATTTCTTGCTCCTCAGGCCTCCAAGAGTGACGCGAGTAAGGGGCGGCCTCAAGATGAAGTCGAGGACCCGATCCGTCCTGCATTTCAACGCGACCGCGACCGTATCGTACATTGTAAGGCGTTTCGGCGATTGAAGCATAAGACGCAGGTTTTCTTTTCGCCAGCGGGTGATCACTATCGCACGCGCCTGACACACACGCTTGAGGTCTCGCAGATCGCGCGAACCATTTCGAAAGCTCTCCGTCTGCATGAGGAGTTGACCGAGGCCATTGCGCTAGGACACGACCTAGGACATACCCCATTTGGACATGCCGGTGAGCGAGTGTTACGAGAACTGATTCCCGGCGGATTTAATCACTACGAACAAAGTTTACGCATCGTGGATCGACTAGAAAACAATGGCCAAGGCCTCAATTTGACTTGGGAAGTGCGTGATGGAATTGCTAAACACTCAAAGGGAAAGCATGGTGCGCCGGTAGGTGCAGCGAATGCGAAACAGGTAACGGCACTTGAGGGACAGGTGGCGCGTGTTGCTGACATGATCGCATATGTGAACCACGACATCGACGATGCTCTGCGGGCGGGCCTCCTAGCCGAGGCGGATCTTCCAACCAAGCCGATAGCGCTCTTAGGAGGCACCACATCGAAACGGATCAGTCGACTCGTGACCGATGTGATACTTCAGACGATGAAGGCAGAGCTCGACCAGGTGCGAATGAGTGATGAAATCTTGGATGCGCTGCTTGCCCTGCGGGCATTTCTATTCGAAGCGGTGTATGAAAACAGCGATGCAACGGTCGAGTTCAAGAAGGCATCGGGGATTCTTAGAGGTCTTTGGGAGAAAGTGCATGAGCAACCTAGTAGCTTCCTTGACGAGGGTATAGTAGCGACTGAAGGTGTTGATACTGCGGCGCGAGACTTCCTAGCTGGTATGACAGATCGGTTTGCTGTGGGTCTTTACGAACGGCTGTTCATTCCGAAACCCTGGGTCGAGTTGGTGTGATGTGTAAGGGCACGGCTAATATTCTGCTATTCGTGTTAAAATTCCTGGTTCGGAACTGCTTCAGTAGGCTGCCAGATGCTATTGGATCTCAAGACTCTGGGCGAATCTCGTGTTCACCTGGAAAGGACCTATCCACCGTCGGCTTTTGAGGCAACTGACGAATTCATCGTCGGCAAACCCGTGGAGCTAGTGTGCGAAGTCGAGAAGATCCGTGATTGGTATCAACTGGCGGGTCATCTTTCTACGAGGCTTCGAGTGCAATGCTGTCGATGCGGAGAGGGGTGTGACACAGATCTGGACTTGGCGTTTGATCTCCGCTACGTGTCTGAAGCGCTGAGCGCTGGGACGAATGATGCGGAGATCGACAATGAAGATTTGACGGTAGCATTTTATCGCGACGATCAGATCGACCTGCGACAACTTATATCCGAACAGTTCTATTTGGGATTGCCGATGAAGCCACTTTGCCAGGAAGACTGTCGTGGTCTCTGTGCTGCCTGCGGCAAGAATCTTAATTCTGCCGATTGTGGGTGCTCGGTCGAGTGGCGGGATCCGAGATTAGCTGTCCTTGATGGACTACTGAAAAGATAAGTCTTCGAAGCAACCTGAGTGATCGAGTAAGGAGTCGATAATGCCAAATCCGAAACGGAGACATTCGAAGGCGCGTACCGCCAAACGGCGAACACACGATGCGCTGCCAATGCCTCCGGTGGGAGAATGTCCGCAGTGCCATGAGATGAAGCCACCGCATAAGGTCTGTCCGCACTGCGGATACTACAGAGGCCGCCAGATTCGTGAGATCGACGAGACCTAGTCGGCGATTACATTAGACCTGAGCGTGGAGATCCGGAGTATTACGAGTCGACCATGGGGCAATGTCTCCCGTGAGAAGATCAAGCGGCACGCAGGTCATCAATCGCCGAATGCATGCGTTGTGAATGTACCCAACCAGCTTGGCGTGAAACCGCTCTCCAGCTACAGTGTTCGAAAATATCCGCCCATAGCAGTGAGTGGTTGGCAGAGAAATTAGAGATGTTGTCGTTTATCTTTCCAGGGCAGGGATCACAACGTGTGGGTATGGGCCGCGATCTTGTAGACGCGTATCCTGAGTGTCGCAGCACTTTTGAGGAAGCCGATGAAGTACTTGGTGAGTCGCTAAGTAGGCTTTGTTTTGATGGCCCAGAAGACCGCTTAACATTGACTGAGAATGCTCAACCGGCCATTCTGACAGTGAGCATCGCAATGTATCGAGGATTGGTGGAGCGTGGCCTGACGCCGACGTGCGTGGCCGGCCACAGCCTGGGTGAGTACTCCGCGCATGTGGCTGCAGGTACGATAGCGTTTGCAGACGCACTGGGTATTGTGAAGCGTCGGGGTAGGTATATGCAGGAGGCTGTGCCCATTGGTGATGGTGCGATGGCTGCCATACTCGGTTTAGATGCTAGCAGTGTCAAGCAAGCGTGCGATGAGGCGAGCAATGGAGAGATTGTCGCGCCCGCCAACTTAAATGCTCCTCGGCAGATCGTGATTGCTGGCGCGCGAGAGGCAGTACGCCGTGCCGGTGAAGTGGCAAGACGGATGGGTGCGAAACGTGTCATTTCGTTGACGGTGAGCGCGCCATTCCATTGTGCCCTGATGCAGCCTGTGGCCGATCGCTTGGCACCGGAATTACGTGGACTAAGTGCGACTGATCCCCGCATTCCGGTCATTGCTAATGTTGATGCTGAGCCTAAACGTGACGCTCGGGCTTCTGTTGATGCGCTTATTCAGCAGATCGCTTCGCCTGTGTTATGGGAGAAAGTTGTTAGACGCCTTGCATCGGATGGCAGCCGCACGTATGTTGAAGTGGGTCCGGGTTCGGTGTTAACCGGACTTATGAAGAAAATCGATCGCGCCCTTCGGGCAGTCGCGGTGGATACGCTGCCCACGCTGAACGATGCTAAGGAGTTAATTGGGTAGTCCTAGCGGTTCAGGAAACTGTTTCTTGCTAGGGACTTCTGGGTGATTGCATGACGAAATTGGTTGACCGTGTGGCAATTGTCACGGGCGCATCGCGTGGTATTGGGCGTGCGGTCGCCGGACAACTCGCTGAGGCTGGCTGTATAGTTGTTGCAGCGGCGCGCGCGCAACATGCTGAGGAGACGGTAGCGACGATTTTGTCGGCAGGAGGTCGAGCCGAACTTGCGAGTCTTGATGTCACCGAACCCGATGCTGTTCGTAGTCTGGTTAGTGATGTGGTTAAGAGGTTAGGAAGACTTGATGTTTTGGTAGCGAACGCTGGAATCGCTCGTGACCAGTTACTACTTCGCCTGAAACGAAAGGATTGGGACGACGTTCTGACGACGAATCTTACCGCCGTCTTCACGTGTGTCCAGGCGGTCCTTCGCCCTATGATACGGCAGCGATTCGGTCGCATTATCACGATCAGCTCCGTCGTGGGACAGATGGGTAACGCGGGTCAATCGAGTTACGCCGCGTCGAAAGCTGGTTTAATCGGCTTTACTAAAGCGGTGGCTAAAGAAGTTGCCTCTCGTGGTGTTACAGCAAACATTGTAGCGCCTGGGCTGATCGACACTGATATGACACGGGCGCTTGGTAATGAAGATCGGGACGACTGGCAGTCATTGGTGCCGCTTGGCCGGATGGGCACTCCCGCTGAGGTTGCGCATGCAGTAAGGTTTCTTGCATCCGACGAGGCGTCGTATATTACTGGGCAGGTTGTAGGCGTTAACGGTGGAATGTACATGTAGGAGGTGTGAATGGCCGTCACGGATAAAGTCAAGGGCATCATTGTGGAGCAGCTCGGCGTTGACGAGGAGGAGGTGACCCCGGATGCTTCTTTTGTCGATGATTTAGGAGCGGATTCGCTCGACACGGTCGAGCTGGTCATGGCACTAGAAGAAGAGTTTAATATTGAGATTCCTGATGAGGATGCGGAGAAGATTACTCGAGTGAAGGAAGCTGTTGACTATATCGGGACGCACTCCAAGGCCAAGAAGTAGCGCCTGTAGGCACGCGGAGGCTGTGTGAAGAGGCGAGTTGTTGTCACCGGCGTTGGACTCGTGTCGTCGCTAGGAGTCGGCACGGAGGAGAACTGGAAGGCGCTTTGTGCTGGGTGTAGTGGTATCGGTTCTATAACCCGATTTGACGCGTCACAGTTCTCGACACGCATAGCAGGGGAGGTCAAGAACTTTGATCCCTTGCAGTTTATTGCCAAGAAGGACGTCAAGAAGATGGACGTCTTCATTCAGTACGCTATCGCTGCCGCCGAGTTTGCGGTTCACGATGCCGGTTTAGAGGTAACACCGGAGATCGCTGAGCGAGTTGGCGTCTTTATCGCATCTGGCATCGGTGGGTTTAGCGCCATCGAGCGCGAGCATCGGGTGTTACTTAAGGACGGTCCGAAAAAAATTTCACCATTCTTTATTCCGTCAGTCATCATTAATCTTGCTGCTGGACAGGTTTCGATCCGGTTTGGCGCTAAGGGACCCAATTCTGCGACGGTTACCGCCTGTTCGGCCTCTGCTCACGCGGTCGGCGACGCGTTTGAAATCATCAGTAGAGGTGCAGCTGATGTAATGATTGCGGGTGGTTCTGAGGCGGCCATCACACCACTCGGTGTTGGTGGTTTCGCAGCGATGAGAGCCTTGTCGAAGAGGAACGACGAGCCCACGCGTGCGAGTCGTCCGTTTGACCGTGATCGTGATGGATTCATCATCGGTGAGGGGGCTGGAGTCGTCATTCTTGAGGAGTACGAGCATGCACAAGCCAGGAAGGCACCGTTGTACGCAGAGCTTGTTGGCTATGGGATGTCGGGCGATGCCTTCCATGTGACGGCGCCTTCCGAAAATGCCGACGGAGCGGTACGGGCTATACGGGCAGCATTGGGACGCGGGGAGTGCCGTCCAGATCAGGTCGACTACGTTAATGCACACGGCACCTCGACCCCCTACAACGACAGATTAGAGACGTTGGCAATTAAGACCGTTTTCGGCGATCACGCTAATCAACTAGCCGTATCGTCAACCAAGTCGATGACCGGGCATTTACTGGGTGCGGCGGGCGGCTTGGAAGCCGGTATCACCGCTTTGGCTATTCGGCGACAGACGCTCCCGCCGACGATTAATCTGGACACCCCCGATCCCGACTGTGACCTCGACTATGTGCCGGGATCGGCGCGTTCTGCCACGGTTAGGTATGCGCTATCGAATTCGTTTGGGTTCGGGGGTACCAACGCTGTACTTCTCTTCAAACGGTGCGATTCGTAGTCGGTCCTACCGAACGTTACAGGATCATCGTTCGTCTGGTGTTCTCGTTGCGCATCCGCGCGAACTAACAACATGAATATTATCGTCTGCATTAAGCAGGTGCTCGCCCGTGATTGGCCGTTCCAAATTGATGCTGGGGGGACCTGGGTGCGCGAACAGGATGCTAGCTTTGAGATGAACGAGCCAGATTCTTACGCGCTCGAAGCCGCATTGCGTATTAAAGAGACGCATGGCGGCGAGGTGACGGTCTGCTCGATGGGGCCAGCTCGGGTGACTCAGGTTATTCGTGAAGGATTGGCTCGAGGTGCGGATCGAGCGATTCACGTTGTCAGTGATGATACCGCGCGGTTAGATGCATTCGGTGTTGCTCAGGCGCTTGCCGATGCCATTAAGGTCGAGGATGCCTCGCTTGTGCTCACAGGTCTCCAATCCGATGATCACGGCTTTGCCCAGACCGGCATTATCCTATCGGCACTTCTTGGTTTACCGCACGCGACTATCGTGATGGATATCGAAGTCAATGATGATGCAGTTCGAGTCAAGCGTGAACTCGAGGGCGGATGGTTTCAGTGGGTTACGTTGCCGATGCCTGCGCTACTCACGATTCAGAGCGGGATCAATCAGTTACGCTATGCAACTTTAAAGGGCATTATGGCTGCTAAGAAGAAGGAAATCCGCACTATTGAGCCAGCAGCACCCGGTGAGGTGCGTCAGCGCATCGTAGCGCTGTATCCACCAGAAAAGGAAAAGCAGACCCATTTTATCGATGGAACTCCATCAGAAGCTGCCAAGAAACTAGTGCGGCTGCTACGAGATGAAGCACGGGTACTGTGATGGAACACGATCACATTGTTGGCATCCGATAGATACCAATATGATTCTTGTTATCGCCGAGCAGAGGGATGGTGCGCTAAACCGTGCGAGCTGGGAAGCTCTGGCGGCAGCGCAGCAGATTGGTGGCAAGATCAAGGTTGCGATTCTCGGTGTCCATTTGGACAGAGCTGCAGAAGAACTTGCCACGGCTGATGTGGCCGAGGTGCTTGTGCTCGATGCTGCTGCGCTTGAGTTTTACACGGCCGATGGCTTTGTACGTGCCCTAACCTCTTTAATCGAAGCTGAGTCACCTGCGCTTATCGTATTTTCCCATACCTATCAATCTAGAGATTTCGTACCAGCGTTAGCCGGAGCGCTCGACCGCGCTCTGATCACCGATTGTGTTCGTGCGGTGCGTCGTGACGACACCCTTGTCTTCAGTCGTCCTATGTTTCAGGGCAAGTTGATGGCTGACGTGGTGCCCCTGGGGCCGGCTCCACACATCGTCACGTTCCAAAGTGGCGCGGTCAGCCCAGATATTATCGTTTACGGTAACACTCCAGCGCCAAAGCGAACTGTTCCTGTAATTTTTGAATCCTCCGCTCTGCGGCAGCGGCCGGAGCCGGCATTTCAGGAGGCAAAGCAGGTGGTGGATCTGTCGCAGGCTGACCGGATCGTCGCGGTCGGCCGAGGGATTAAGAGCGCTGAGCATCTCCAATTAATCCAGCGGCTGTCGGCTGTTCTGGGTGCTGAGATCGCAGCCTCACGCCCAATTTGCGACTTGGGCTGGTTACCGATGGACCGTCAGGTAGGAAGCTCAGGTCAAACGGTGGCGCCGACTCTCTATTTCGCGGTTGGTATCTCAGGTGCGATCCAGCATGTTGTAGGCATGAAGGGGGCCAGGACAATCGTCGCGATCAACAAAGATTCTGATGCGCCTATCTTTGAGATTGCGGACTATGGTGTGGTGGGTGACCTGTTTGACGTTGTCCCTCTAATAATTTCTGAACTGGAGAGTTCACCTTGAGGCGCGAAACGGTTGAGGTCGACGTCCTTATCGTCGGTGGTGGTCCGGCGGGCCTCTCTGCAGCTCTGCACCTGGCACAGCTGCAGAAGTCTCGAGGTGGCAACCCGCTGGCCATTACCGTGTTGGAGAAGTCTCGGGATAGCGGGTCACACATGTTATCTGGTGCTGTGTTCGATCCAAGTGCGCTCCACCATCTTCTTCCAGATTTCGAGTCGCTCGGCGCACCGCTTGGGCCCGCAGTACACGAGGATCGCCTTTTGTTCCTAACCGAGAAGCGCGCGGTCCGTTTCCCTTTCACACCGTCTCCACTCAAGAACCACGGCTGTTACATCATCTCTTTGAACCGGTTTGTAAATTGGTTAGCTGAACAGGCGGAGTCTTACGGCGTGGATGTGATTAACGGGTTCGCTGCTACTGAGGTGCTGTACGACGGCGACCGTGTCGTGGGTGTCCGTACGGGTGATCGTGGAATTGATCGAATGGGCGAACGTAAGCCGACCTTTCAACCCGGTGTTGACATTCGTGCTGCGGTAACGATTTTTGCTGATGGCGTGCGAGGAAATTTATCGAAGACGGTTTTGCGACGGTTCCGGCTTGACGCTGTGTCGCAACCCCAAACTTACGCCCTTGGAATCAAAGAACTCTGGGAGGTTCCGGCTGGTCGACTGACACCTGGGACTGTAATGCACACTCTCGGATATCCCCTCCGTTCCGAAGAATTCGGTGGCGGCTTTATATATGGCTTGGCGTCTAACCGGGTGTCGCTGGGTTTCGTGACCGGTCTCGATTATCAAGACCCCTTGTTTGATCCACACCTGGCATTCCAGCGGTTAAAGCTTCATCCCCTGCTCTCGGGTTTGCTTGCTGGTGGCCAATTGTTGCGGTACGGGGCGAAGGCGCTGCCGGAGGGTGGCTGGCATGCGGTGCCGCAATGCTACATCAACGGAGGATTACTCGTTGGAGACGCTGCGGGATTTCTGAACTCACTGCGGCTAAAGGGGATCCATCTTGCTATGTGGACAGGTATTTATGCGGCTCAGGTGGCGCTCGATGCTGTACTGACAAGTGATCCATCGGCTACCAGGTTACAGGCGTTCCAGACTCTGGTCGATGATGGCCCAGTCCGGCGAGAAATGTATCCGGTACGCAACGTACATCAGGGCTTTGGGCATGGACTACTCGCTGGACTTACCTTTGCTGGACTGTCGTTACTAACACGGGGTTGGTGGTTCCGCGATCCGGTGCCGAGTCTTGTCGGTCATGAGCGAATGCAAACGATGGCGGCCTACCATGGACTGAGTGGGCCAGTTGGCAATTCTATTAATGTCCCCATTGACCGGAAATTGACGTTCGATCGCTCAACCAATATACATTTTTCTGGAACGCGCCACGAAGAAGACCAGCCGGCACACCTATTAGTTCACGACTTAGATATCTGTCGCACACGTTGTCGTGAAGAATATGCGAACCCTTGCACCCGGTTCTGTCCGGCAAACGTATATGAGATGGTGAAAGTTGGAGACGACTTGCGGTTGCAGATTAATGCTTCAAACTGCATTCACTGTAAAGCTTGTGACATCATCGATCCGTATCAAATTATCGACTGGGTTCCGCCAGAAGGTGGAGGCGGTCCGAAGTACGACGGGATGTGATGTTTGTCGAGTGGCCGTATTTCTGACGGTGCGAGAGTAATGGAAAACTCAACGACTCGCCAACTAACAACATGGCAGCGAGCCAAGGCTGCTGGGATCGCTGCCTTGGCGTATCCCCTCATCGCATTACTCGGTGTGACACTCCGATGGCGTGTCAGCGGGATCGAGCATCTTGATGAGATTCGAAATAGTGGACGGCAACCCGTCATGGCTTTCTGGCACGGTCGTATCCTCTCGGCCACCTACTATTTTCGGCGGCGTGGCATCGTTGTGATCACCAGCGAGAATTTCGATGGTGAATGGATTGCTAGGATCATAGAGCGGTTCGGTTACGGGACGGCCCGCGGATCGAGCTCTCATGGCGGCCAACGTGCGCTAATACGCCTGAAGCGCGCCTTAGCAGAGGGGAAGGCGGCTGGCTTTACGGTCGATGGGCCGCGCGGGCCAGCTGGTTGTGCGCAGCCTGGTGCTGTGTGGTTGGCAGGTGCCACGGGTAACCCCCTGCTCCCGTTTCACCTTGAAGCGGACCGATATTGGATGGCGAGAAGCTGGGACCGGACGCAGATTCCGAAGCCGTTCAGCCGGGTTGCTCTTGCGGTGGGCCCGCCGATCGATGTGCCTCAAGATGCTGATGAGCAAATACTTGAAACGAAGCGTTCCGAGCTCGAGCAGGCGTTACATGGACTTGTCGATGCGGCGAATCAACTCCTGGAGGTTTCGTGATTGAAACATCGCTAGCGTTGTTCGCATCTGAACGATTCGCCGATCACGTTACACCGCCAGGACATCCTGAGCGCGTCGGACGCGCTGAGGTAATGCAGAACGTAGCAGAAAGTTTCGTTCAAGACGGCGGCACAGTAATCGAACCTCGTCCGGTAACCGACGCAGAACTAGTGGCCGTTCACACCACAGCCTACATTAAATCAATTGCGGCAACATCGGGTCGTGCTGTTAACCTCGATCCCGATACCTACGCCTCACCAAGATCGTATGAAGTCGCTCGCTTGGCTGCCGGCGCGATTGTGGAGGCGGCTGCTCATGCAATGGCTGGTGGGGGCTATGCGCTCGCGCTGGTACGGCCGCCGGGTCACCATGCCGAAGCCGACCGAGCGATGGGCTTTTGCCTGTTCAACAGCGTGGCTGTAGCAGCCGCGCATGCTTTAAAGAACGGTGCATCGAAGGTGGCGATTGTCGACTACGACGTTCATCATGGCAATGGCACCCAGTGGATGTTTTACGACGATCCTCGCATCCTTTATGTATCTACGCACCAGTATCCCTTTTACCCTGGGACGGGTGCGACTGTTGATATCGGACGCGATGCGGGTGAGGGGAGAACCTTGAACGTGCCACTCGCGGCCGGCGCAACCGACGCCGACTACGAACTAGTATTCACACGCCTCATCTTGCCAGCCTTACGGGCGTTTTCGCCAGACCTTTTGCTTATTTCAGCTGGATATGATGCGCATGAGCGAGATCCACTTGCCGGTATGCAGGTCACGACCGAAGGCTATCGAGCCATGACCCGTCACTTACGAGTCATTGCGGATGAAGTGTGTGGTGGCCGTCTGGCGTTTGTGACCGAGGGCGGCTACGATCTTCAAGCTTTTGATGAGTGTCTTGACTCGACAATCGCCGTTCTTCGTGATTCGCCCATCGGCGATGCGCCATCGTTCAAGGGTTCGACCGATCGCGCGGAAGCGGTAATAGAAGACATCATATCGCTGCATCGGGCACACTGGCCCAGCGGCGTCTGGTGACACCGCGTATAAGGGTGGATGTCAGTACATCCAGTTCGACGCTGCGTAACCAGGGGCCTACGCTATAATGGCGGCGTGGCGGTTGTTGGTCGTCTCCGTCACTTATTGATCGTTGCTACGACGTTTACTTATTCGGCGTTCCATCGATCCGATCAGCATCCGCTGATCGCTTGTGCAGTACGCCCATCGAGGTACCGCTGGCGACGCAGTTCGCTGGTTCACGCGTATGGCCTCAGCCGTGTCCGAGTATTCCCCGCAGACAATTGAGAAGAAGTGGCAACAGCGTTGGGCTGAGCGCCAGACGTTTGAAGTAGCAGCAGAGTCTTCCAAGCCCAAGTTCTATTGCCTGGTGATGTTCGCCTACCCGTCGGGTCATGCGCACGTTGGGCACGTCCGTAACTACATGATTGGCGACGTCGTGGCTCGGATGAAACGAATGCAGGGCTACCACGTTATCCATCCGTTTGGTTGGGACGCATTTGGTCTTCCAGCCGAGAATGCTGCTATTCAGAACAAGGTACACCCCAGGGCGTGGACGCTAGACAACATTGCTCACATGAAAGGGCAGTTGCAGCGTTTGGGTATCAGCTATGCATGGGAACGCGAGATAGCGACCTGTTTGCCCAATTACTATCACTGGAACCAATGGATTTTCCTAAAGATGTTTGAACGTGGTTTGGCGTATCGACGACGTTCTACGGTTAATTGGTGTCCTAGCTGTCTGACGGTCTTGGCCAACGAACAGGTGATCGAGGGGCAATGTTGGCGCTGCTCGTCTGAGGTAGACGCACGTGCGCTGGAGCAGTGGTTCTTACGTATTACCGCGTACGCGGATCAATTACTTGACGGTATTGACCGTCTAACCGAATGGCCAGAGAAAGTGCTGACGATGCAGCGCAACTGGATCGGTAGATCTGAGGGTGCGCGCGTGCAGTTCCTTTTGACTGGTGACACGGCAGTGCCAATTGAGGTGTTCACGACGCGTCTCGATACAATCTATGGTGCCACATTTATTCTGCTAGCCCCTGAGCACCCACTTGTGGAAGAAATCGCAACCACTGCAAATGAGCCAGAGGCGTTCCGGGAACGCGTACGCCGCTTCCGGACACAGGATCGGACGGCCCGACTTACCGGAGACATTGAGAAGGAAGGGTTCGATACAGGTCGGCGAGCCACCAATCCATTTACCGGTGAGGATGTCCAGGTGTGGGTGGCGAACTTTGTCCTCGGTGATTATGGAACCGGCGCAGTCATGGGTGTTCCGGCACATGACCAACGCGATTTCGAGTTTGCGCAGAAGTACAACTTGCCAGTTCGTGTAGTTGTTCAGTCCGATGAGGACGCGACCTCACTCTCGGAGTTCGAGGAAGCCTATGTGGGGTCAGGGCGGCTAGTAGCTTCGGAAGAGTTTTCTGGTTTGCCGTCAGCTGAGGCTCGGGTCTTGATGACGCAGGTGGCCACCGATCGGAAAATCGGCGAAGGTGCGGTGCAGTATCGTCTGAAGGATTGGGGGATCTCACGGCAACGCTATTGGGGCACGCCAATTCCGATTATCCACTGTGAGTCCTGTGGCTTGGTACCAGTTCCCTACGACAAACTTCCGGTTGAATTACCAGATGTGACAGCGTTCAGCGGCCGTGGCGATTCGCCACTGGCACAGGTGCCAGAATTTGTTAACACGACATGTCCGACGTGCGGCACCGACGCTCGACGTGAGACGGACACGATGGACACGTTCGTCGACTCGTCATGGTACTACTATCGTTACTGCGATCCGCATAACAAGGCACTGCCGTTTGATCCTGAAGCCGTACGCTACTGGACTCCGGTCGATTTTTATAGTGGAGGTGTGGAGCACGCCATCCTGCATCTGATCTACTCTCGGTTCTTCTGTAGAGTAATGCGGGATCTCGGGCTCGTGGAGCACGACGAACCGTTTACCCGGCTTCTTACCCAGGGGATGGTGCTGAAGGACGGCGCCGTGATGTCGAAGTCGAAGGGTAACGTTGTGGATCCTGACGACATGATGGCGACTTATGGAGCAGACACGCTCCGCCTCTATGAAATGTTCGTTGCTCCTCCTGAAAAGGAAATCGAGTGGACTGACACCGGACTTGAAGGGAGTTTTCGTTTTCTGAGTCGTGTGTGGCGACTGGTGGAGCCATTGGCTGCACGGGTGCGTGATGCAGGGCAGCCGTCGGCTAACCTGGATGACACTGAACGCGCTATGCGCCGCAAGACTAATGAAACCATCCACCGGGTGTCTAGGGATCTCGACCCGCGTGTCCATTTAAATACGGCCGTGTCTGCACTAATGGAACTCGTGAACGATCTGTACGTGTTCTGTGACAAGGCTGGGTGCGGTCCGAGGGCACGGCAGTCAGAAACTTCAGATATTCGTCCGGAAACGGCAGCCGTGCTCCGCGAGGCGATTGAGGCGCTTGTGCTTTTGATGGCACCGTTTACTCCGCATATCGCGGAAGAGCTCTGGGAGCGACTAGGATACTCGGAGGGTCTTATTGCGGCACAGTGGCCGAAGATTGATTCGTCGGTGGCAGGGCCCGACACAGTGGTTGTACCAGTGCAGGTCAATGGGAAAGTGCGTGCTCGATTAACGGTGGATACTGGCCGGAGTGACGCCGACCTCGAAGCGGATGCTCTTGTCGACCCTCAGGTTCAGGGGCACCTCGCTGGTAAAACTATAGTGAAGGTGATCGTCGCTCGTGGCCGCCTTGTTAACGTTGTGACAAAATGACCTGGGCAGTGAAGAAGATGTCGAGGTACACAAATGGTGCGAACGCTCGGAGGTGTTGCGCTGTGGCACTGCTCGTGAGCGTTTTGAGCTCAGGTTGTGGCTATGCCTTGGCCGGCCGAGGCTCGTTCTTACCAGATTACGTCGAAACGATCGGTATTCCGCTCTTCGAAAATAATACGGCCTTTTTCGAGATGGAGCAGATATTGACCGAAGCAGTGCGCACGGAATTCATCGGGAGGGGCAGCTACCAAATTGTGCCCGAGGAGAGCGGTGTTGATGCTGTCCTCATCGGTCGGGTTGTGTCGGTCAACTTACAGCCGTCGAGCTTCACAGATCAGCAGCAAGCCGCCCGGTACACTTTCACGCTCACTTCCAGTATTGTGCTGCGTGACTTACGGACAGAAGAAGCAATTTGGGAGAACGCTTCGCTTGTCTTCACTGAGGAATATGATGTTGCTACGGGCGGCGGCGCTCTCGACGCAGATGCGTTTTTCGGTCAGGATACGAATGCACTTGAGCGTATGGCCAGCGATTTTGGAACCACGGTTGTTACTTCGATTCTCGAAGCGTTCTAGCTGACTTCATCCATGGCGGCCTCCACTCCGGCCACCGTTCGTAAGCAAATTGCCTCGGGTAACACAGACCCGATCTATTTGATTCTCGGAAGTGACGAGGGCGAGAGATCTCGTCTAGCTCGTGAGTTTACTGAGGTTGTCGAGAAAGAGCTCCGACCCTTCAACGTCGAGCGGCTCTATGGTGGGGAAACGAAACCGGCGACGTTGCTTCAGGCTGTCCGCATGTTGCCGATGCTCGGACCGCGTCGCATTGTTATTGTGTCGCAGGCCGAAGGTGTACTCACGCCGAAGATTCTGAATTCTGAGAGTGAAAAGGTTTCACGCGATCTCGAGGCTTTTGAAAAGTACGTTCAGAGCCCCTCGCCTCAAGTTACGGTCATTTTTGAAGCTGGTAATCTCGACAGGCGGCGAAGAGTGGTCAAGGAACTACTAAAGTGCGCCACTGTCGTGACTTGCTCGGGGATTGAGACCGAGGGTGACGCAAAGCGTTGGGTGCGTGATGAGGTGAAACGGCGAAAGTTGTCGATGGATGCTGAAGCGGTGCAGGCGCTTATTGCCAGAACGGGTAAAGATCTACCGAGGCTTAGAGCGGATTTCGAGCGCTTGGTAATTTATGCCTCTGGACAGGCTACGATTGAACGGATCGACGTTGAAGCCGTCGTTGGACCGGCTGTCTTGCAGGACAACTGGGAGATAACGCGGGCAATTGTACAGGGTAAGGCGGATG
This sequence comes from Acidobacteriota bacterium, assembly GCA_002717745.1. GTDB lineage: Bacteria > Acidobacteriota > Vicinamibacteria > Vicinamibacterales > UBA823 > UBA11600. Next base: position 1,387 of record PBBF01000048.1, on the reverse strand, counting down.
TTGCACTGAGGGAGGTGGCTCTACTCTTTAACGCCGGGGTGGTGCCACAGCAGATTCTTGGCCAGCTCGGATGGTGTGTTCGTGAGAGGCTGGCGTCCAGCAAAGTTAAGGCAGCGGTGGACGCGCTGTATCGGACTGATCTGGCTCTGAAGAGCTCTAGAGGGGACGGACGGATCGTAATCGAGCAACTTGTCCTAGAACTCTGTGGAGTCCGCCGTGATTTACGCCGAGGTTAAAAGATTAGCGAGTCGCTTTGCCAGGCGTGACTTGTAACGGTCAGCCGTGTTGTTGTGAATGATGCCCTTCCCGGCCATCTTGTCGATCACTGAAACTGCACCCCGGAGCTCGGTTTTGGCCGCGTCCGCATCTCCAGAGCCCAGAGTGGCTCGAATTGACTTCAGCACGGTGCGCAATTGCGTTCGTTGCTGTCGGTTCCGTTCACGCCGTTTGATATCCTGCCGATGTGCCTTAACCGCCGACTTATGGTTTGCCACGAGTTCAGTCCTCAAGAAGCCTAGCGTTTGAGCACGCTAGCAAACCGTCATTATACCACTGGACGAGTCATCGTTACGCTGTCTCTTCAGCGAGACTGGTTTCAGTCGCTCCCTCTTTTCAGTCGACGGATGTTTCGGCGTTCCCGTTTTGTTGGGGCCGTGCCCAACCGGGCCGGAGGGTTGGCTCGGTTGGCCAGCCTTACCAATTCCCGCAATTCCGCCTCTTCCTCAGACGGAGGCGGTGTGGCGTCTTCGTAGAGGGTTCGAGTTTTAACTTTGGCTACGTACTGTTCCGTTAAGGCCTTTACAATTACCAATTGTCGCTCGCGAAAAGCACGCGTGATCGCGATGCGATCTCCGACAGAAACCTCTCGATGCGCCTTTGCGCGTTGGCCATTGACATCGACCTTGCCACCCTTACAAGCTTTTTGCGCCGCAGACCGTGTCTTAAAGAGGCAGGTGATATCCAGCCAGACATCAAGGCGAAGGCGAGAGATCGTCGAGTCGACACTGGTGGTCACGGCTTGAAAGAAAATAGATCAGCGACTAGAGAGTCACTGTGTGGAACGCGCACGCTCCACTTTCGGCTGGTTATGGATGGTTGCCGTGTCACTCTTTGTTGTCCAGGAAACTGCGCACGACGTTTTCACTCTCGGATAGCATGTGGTCAATATGCTGTGATTCCTTGCCGCCGGCTTCGGCGAAGTCAGGTCGACCTCCACCGCCACCTCCGCCCACGAGTGGCGCTAGCGCCTTAACGACCTGTCCAGCAGGCACACGAGCCTTAAGGTCAGGTGTAACACTAACGATAATCACTACCTGTCCGGCCTCAGTGGCTGAGGCAAGAACCACAAGACCCGACTTGATGTTGCCCTTTAACTGGTCGGCGAGTG
>PBBF01000047.1 GCA_002717745.1 Acidobacteriota bacterium | reverse complement strand
TTCGGCGTCGCAGCGCTGTTGGCCGGCTGCTCCAGTGGAGCATTCAGCAAAATTGACCAAACGATCAGAACGACAGAGCACAGAACGAGGCAAATCAACTCCGTGTAAACTAAATCTGGCCAGACCCAGACACGTCCCTCCTCCACCTTTTCCTCGACCGGCTCACCCTTGTCGAGCCTCTCATCGTTCAATACCGCTTGGCGCATCGAATACCAAGTGAAGAACAGTAGGCAGAAAATCAGACCGACAATGGGAACGTTGTCTGGCTTCGCGATAATCAACCGGAAGTTTTCATCGAACAGGCCCAGCCCAAAGAACAATACGAGAAAGATCTGCAACCCATAGCCGACGCGTGGTTTCACAAACAGGTCACGGCGCCACACCACGAAAATGAACGCGCTCAGTGTCAACAAAAAGAAGACACGCGGGTCCGCGAAGAAATTGAAGAATCCCTTGATCGCATCCATAGTTCGAACCGCCCTCTACACCGGACCGGAAATGCCGCCGTCCTTCCTGACGCGCCAGAAATGCACGGCCATGAGCACCGCAATCGCAAGCGGCAAACCGACACAGTGCAGCACGTAGAATCGAAGTAATGCCCCCTCACCAACAAACGTTCCACCCAGTAGTGCAAACCGAGCGTCGTCGGCAGCGTGAATAAGCCTCACATCACCCAGCATCAACAATGCCGACCCTGGGCCTTCAGAACCCATGAATGGGGTTGCCCGTGCCATGTTTGAACCAACCGTGATTGCCCATATCGCGAGCTGATCCCAAGGCAGGAGGTAGCCCGTAAACGAGAGGAGAAGCGTTAGCACCAGCATGATTACGCCAATATTCCAGTTGAATTCCCGTGGCGGCTTGTACGACCCAGTCATGAACACTCGGAACATATGTAGCCAAACAGTGACAACCATCGCGTGCGCACCCCAGCGATGCATTTCGCGCATGATTCCAAGTGGCACGTGCTCCCGCAGTCCAACGATGTCGGTGTAAGCGTATTCCAACGTTGGGCGGTAGTAGAACATCAGCAACACGCCTGTAAACGTAAGCGACAGAAAAAGAAAAAAACTGAGGCCACCCATGCACCACGTGTAGCGCAGGCGCACTCCAGATTTACGAAGTCTGACTGGATGCAAGTGCAGAAAGACATTGGACAACACGACCAATACACGATTCCGATCCGTGATCGGCGCATTGTGCCGGAAGACCGACTTCCATACCTGAGTTTCGGTCAGCCAATTCCACGAGCGCTCTAGGGCGCCTTCTTTAGGAGCAACGATCTTTGTGTCAGCCATAACAATTTCATCAACACGATTGCCGAATGACGCTCAACCCACTGTCCCGGCCCACTATTACACTCTTAGAAACGATTCAGGGTCTGCCCACTGCCCCAACTCAAACTGAAATTTTCTCGCCTTATCGACCAGAATTTGACCATCGTCAGCCAGTACGATTCGCGCTCGTTCCAGCGGACGCGGCGCCGGGCCTTCAAAGTTGACGCCCGTCGGTCGAAAGCCACTCCCGTGACAGGGACACTTAAACTTCAACTCAGCCGACAGCCAGTTGGGTGTACAACCGAGATGCGTGCAGACGCTAATCAGGGCATAGAACCCACCAGCCTCCTGGACGATATCGCTCGGAGTACGCACGACCCAGATCCCAAAGCGGTCTTTCCACCGCTCGTCGACACCTGGCGCATACTCGTCGGGAAAGCCAATCTTGAATTGCTGCGGTGGCTCGTTAAGAACGTTTGGAAACATAAACCGTCCAGTCGCTGCCAGCGCCCCAGCCGAAGCCGCTGTAAAGGATCCCCATGCTAAGCCCAGCCAGGAGCGACGGGACAGAAGTGGTGAAGTGTCGTCAACGACTTTTTTCTTCCTCGCCGGCGGCCGACGTGGCGCAACAGCCGCAGAAGTCGTCTTGCCGGCCAAGTTGGGCGGAACGGCCGGTTGTGCCGGTTTTGCGGGCGGACCCTTCGAGGCCGGGGCGCCTTCTACTGGAGCGTTTGGTTCGTCAGCCATTTAATCTCATCTACTCCGTGCACTCGTTTCTCACGAGCTGATGTTTTTCAAACCTCTATCTCAGCGACGTACATGCCCTTCAAGCCTTTCATCGGCTGCGTCAAACACTGCAAGCGCTTCAATCGCTGCCTGACGGACACGAAGACTTTCGTCTTGACGACTCAACTGGACGACCGAATCACGAAACGAGTCAGCATTAAGCGCCGCGACCGCATTCAATCCGGTAATCATAACCTCACCAACGCGGTCGACCTCATCGCTACCGACACCCATAGCAGGTTCCGCCACTCGTTCGACGTATTCACGGTCCAACATCCGACCCAAGATCCCAACACCCTGAGTGTTGCCGTGCCGCGCCAGCGCCACGGCAGCATTCCACTGAACGTCTGGCACAGAATCGTTTAGCGCGGTACGCAAGGTGGCAATCTGTTCCTCGCCAGGTAACGCGCCAAGCGCATAAACTGTCATCTTCCGAACACCGGCGTCATCCGACGCGTACATCCTAGCCAGTTCCGGTATGACACTAGAGTCACCCAGTGACCCGAGCGCCCAAATCACACTAATCCTGGTCTCGGTCTCAGGATCATCAAGTGCGTCGACGAGTCTTGCACCGGCATCCCCAGGCGGCTCTGTCAATTGACCAACGGCCATGGCTAGATAACGGCGCACCCGCGGGTCATCATTCTCCGACTCAACGAAGGCCCTTACTAATGCTGGCCCGAGTGATGGCTCCGATGCCTGGATTTCTGGATCAGCCATGAGACGCGACAATTCAAAGGCTGCAGGCCATCGCCGTTCCCGACCACCGACACGGATATCACTCAAGTACTCTTGGGGAGTTCGCTCATCGTTGAGCAGCCAACGAAATCCACCATAAACCAGGATGACCGCAACAACGACAGTTAAGGGAATGAGAAAGAACTGGACAGCCAGTGCCGGCACCGATCGCCCACCCGAAACCTGATCGTCACGCTCCTCGAGTTTGTCCATTTCTACATTAGTGTAAAGGGTGCACAGATTTTCGATCGTGAATTTTAGCGCAAGCTTGAAATTCGGTCAAAAGGTGCCTCAATCGCCTCATATCCTGGGCAGTGTAACCTCCCGCTGAGTTTGGTACTTCCCCTTCTTATCGGCATATGAAGTTTGGCATTCCTCATCGCTCTGAAAAAATAGTACTTGGGCAATCCCTTCGTTTGCATAGATCTTCGCAGGTAGCGGAGTGGTGTTTGAAATCTCCAAAGTGGCTGTCCCTTCCCACTCAGGCTCAAATGGTGTGACATTCACGATAATGCCGCAACGAGCATAGGTCGACTTGCCCAGACATACTGTCAGAACATCCCGAGGAATACGGAAGTACTCCACCGTTCGGGCGAGCGCAAACGAGTTGGGTGGCACGATGCATTCGGATCCTTTGAAGTCGATGAACGACCGGGGATCAAATGCTTTCGGATCGATAAGGGTGTTATTAATGTTGGTAAAGATCTTGAATTCGTCAGCGACCCGAATGTCATACCCATAGGACGATAGCCCATACGAAATCACCCCGCTCCTTACCTGCGTGTCGACAAACGGCTCGATCATCTTACAATCTCGCGCCATCTGGGCAATCCAATGGTCTGCTTTGATAGTCATAAAAAATCCAGCTCCCACGCTCAGCGTCGCATAACGGCGAAAAATAGGGTCGCCAAGAGACTCACCGCAATCGAGGTGACGACCGGAACATAAACCGTGACATTGCCACGCCGAAACACAAGATCCCCAGGCAACCTTCCCAGCGGTAACCCAAGCATCATCAACCCACCAAGCGCAGCAACCATTAGACCAATGACCACCAACGCTTTACCCACACTCGCTACCCTTCACCAGAATCGCCGATCTCTAAGTCCGAGAAAAAATAGTCGACCTCGAACGCTGCAGTGTCTACAGCGTCTGAACCGTGGGTGGCGTTGTGCTCAATCGAACTACCAAAGTCACGACGAATGCTTCCAGCCTCAGCTTTTGCTGGGTCGGTTGCGCCCATTAACGCCCGCCATTTTCCGATCGCATCCGCCGACTCGAGTACCAGTACGACGGCCGGCCCAGAAGACATGAACGTGACCAGGCTATCGAAGAACGGTTTCATGCGATGGACTGCGTAAAAACCTTCCGCATCATGCCGTGACAGCTTCACAAGGCGAATCCCGCGTAACGTGAAGCCAGCCAATTCAATCCGTCGCAATATGGCGCCTACCTGTCGTGCCGCCACTGCATCAGGCTTAATAATCGCCAACGTGCGTTCCATGGGCGCTGATTATACCTTTCCTCTTAAACGTAATTGGACGAGACCGCATCGAAAAAAGGCCACGCAACGCGCGGCCTCGAACCCAGTCACAAACTCCTACGCCTTCGTTGAGTAGCCGTAGTCAGCGAAGCTCCTGCAAGATTTTTTCGAACGTGGCTTTTGTTGGCCTCACACGCTCAAGCGGCAGAGTTGCCAACGGTTCCTCGACAAGATTAAGCATCTCAATGAAGTCTTCCTTGTCAGGCTCTACATAAATCACACCGGTCGCAAATTCTGCTCGACGGCTCGTCTCGTGAAGCACCCGTACCGCTTCGAGGCGATCTGTCGGATCATATTCCGATTCAAGCTTCTTAAGGATTAATCGCGACCCATCGTGCATCGTAACTGCGTGAGTCGTTCCTGGCTCATATTCAACATCAATCTCCTGAAAGTGTGGGATGAAGTCGATTTCACCGAGCGGTTCGTCGTGATCCCGAGCGTAGGCGTAACTCTTCGTTGATCCGACGTGGTCATTAAAGGTCACACATGGTGAGATGACATCCACCATCGCCGTTCCACGATGGCTGAGCGCAGCCTTAAGCACGGCCGTGAGTTGCTTCTTATCTCCCGAAAAAGACCTGGCAACGAAAGACGCGCCCATCTCAACGGCCAGCGCACAGGTATCGATCGGTGGCAGCTCGTTGACGACGCCGGTTTTCGCCTTCGAGCCAAGGTCGGCCGTCGGTGAAAACTGCCCCTTCGTTAAACCATAGCAGCCGTTGTCTTCAATAATGTAGACAATGGGTAGGTTGCGGCGCATAAGGTGCACAAACTGGCCGATACCAATCGCACCTGTGTCGCCATCGCCACTCGTACCGATCGCCATCAACTGCTTATTCGCTAGAACCGCACCAGTTCCGAGCGAGGGCATACGCCCGTGAACACCATTGAATCCATGCGCCCCACCGAGAAAGTAGGCCGGACTCTTGCTTGAGCAACCAATCCCCGAAAGCTTGATCACTCGACTCGGATCAACACCCATCTCGAAACACGCATCAACGATTCGCTCTGAAATAGCATTGTGGCCACAGCCGGCACACAAGGTCGTTTTGTCTCCTCGATACGGCTGCAACTCAAGGCCAATCCGATTGACCTTCTTTCCTGATGAAGATGCGATTTTACTCATTGAACCTAGTAAGTTGTCTACTCTCTCTAATCGGTCTATCGGCCTAGTACTTTATGCACTGGTGGTCGGTGCCAGTTCGCTTCCTTCACTAGCTAAAATGGTATCGGTGACGCTTCGGGCATCAAGCGGCAGCCCACCGAAGTACAGCACGCTTCTCAGCTTAGCTATACGCTCAGGTGAGAGTTCCATGCGCATCAGGGACAGCATCTGCGCATCACGATTCTGCTCAACCACGTAAACACGCTCACAGCGATCAATGAAGTCGTTAAGCACGGCATTAAAAGGTAACGAGCGCAGGCGACAATAGGTCAGGTCCAGGCCAGCTTCGTGGTGCAATTGGTCGCAACTTTCAATCACCGCCCAGTGACTGCTTCCGTACGCTATTACGCCAATTGAACCCTCGCTCTCCCGTTCGATGACCGGTCCCGGCACAGCATCGCGAGCGGTCTCGAACTTCGTAGCTAGACGCTTCAGATTTTCTTCATAGTCATCGGCCCGCTCACTGTAGCGGGCCTCGGCATCGTGACCAGAACCACGGCAGAAATACGTCGGCATCCCATCACCGGGCAATGACCGATAGGCGATACCGTCACCGTCAACATCCCTATACCGTCCCCATTCCTTGAGACGTTTTAACGTCTCAGCATCTAGCAACTTCCCTCGATCGGGCTGCCCGGTCGGATACTCGAATGGTTCCGACATCCAGCTATTCATCCCGAGGTCAAGGTCGCTCATCACAAACACAGGCGTCTGGAAACGCTCGGCCAAGTCAAAAGCCCTTAAGCTCATCGAATAGCATTCGGTCACCGAAGATGGCAAAAGGAGGAGATGCTTCGTATCACCATGGGACAGAACCGCGGTGGATAATATGTCGCCCTGGGCAGTTCGAGTCGGTAGCCCCGTAGAAGGGCCAACCCGTTGCACGTCAAAGATTACAGCCGGGACTTCCGCGTAGTAGCCAAGCCCCGTGAACTCCGCCATTAAGGAAATCCCAGGACCTGACGTCGACGTCATCGCTCGCGCGCCGGCCCAGCCCGCACCGAGAGTCATTCCAATTGCCGCAATTTCATCCTCGGCTTGTACGACGGCAAAAGTTGCCTTCCCGGTCTCCTCGTCGACTCGGTACTTGCCCATGTAATCGATCAGCGTCTCACAGAGAGACGAAGACGGCGTGATCGGATACCAAGCCACAACCGTTACGCCAGCCATCATCGCGCCCAGCGCAGCCGCGTTGTTACCGTCAACCAGAATTTTTCCGTTCGTTTTAGCCATTGGCTCAAGCACGAACCGATCCCGCTTACTTAAGTGTTCGTCAGCGTAATCGTAGCCACCCCTTAGGGCCGACTGATTCAGCTCAAGAGCCTTCACCTTGCGACCAAGCTGCCCATCAAGGGATTCCTCCACATAAGCGAGATTGATATCTAACAGCTTCGCCAGCACGCCGACATAGATCATGTTGCGGACGAGTCTCCGAAGCTTTGCATCGGGGCAGGACTCCGCCACGAGGCTAGCGAACGGCACCGGGTAGAAGATTAGATCATCACGAACCGTACTCAGATCCATCGCCTCGTCGTAAACGACAGCGGCGCCGGAATCGAGTCCCATCACGTCTTCCCGGGCGGTCGCCGCATTCATCGCAACGAGTACATCCACTTCGGGTTTCCTAGCAAGATAGCTATCTCGACTCACACGGATCGTGTACCACGTCGGTAAACCCGCGATATTGGAAGGAAACAGATTCTTACCGGAAACCGGTATTCCCATCTTGAAGATGGACCGGAAGAGCACAAGATTCGCGGTCTGACTCCCAGACCCATTCACCGTAGCGACTTGAATATTGAAATCGTTGACCGTCTGGCGGGATGACGAACTTGCTGTGGCATCCTGAGCCACAACACCTGTAGACGACATTCGACCGTGTCCTTACCGAGCCAACAACTCGGCACGCTGCGTCCTCGTCACCACACAGCCACCGGCTCACTAGGTAGGTCCGAGATAGCCGGGCAAACTGACGTAGCGTACCGGCTCACTATAGCACGATATGAGCCTGTATTCCTTGGTTATTACCGTAGATTTCGATCGAATGTGATGCTCCGCTATCGCGGTCAGCACAATGAAATCTCAAAGACTCAACACCCGAACCATCTCGGCTCCAAGATCGCCCGGACTTTCCACGACGTGAACTCCTGCTGATACCAGAGCGTCCATCTTTTCCACGGCAGTACCCTTTCCACCAGAAATAATGGCACCAGCGTGACCCATCCGACGACTCGGTGGTGCTGTCTGACCGGCAATAAAGCCGACTATGGGTTTCCTAAAACTGTCCTTGATGTAGGCCGCCGCCTCCTCTTCAGCCGTACCGCCAATCTCTCCAATCAAAATCACTGCATCAGTTTGGCTGTCTTCGGCAAATAACCGGAGGGCGTCAATAAACGAGGTGCCGATGAGCGGATCACCGCCAATTCCGATACAGGTGCTCTGCCCAAGACCTAGCTCCGTTACCTGGTGGACTGCTTCGTAGGTCAAAGTACCGCTCCGCGAAACAACGCCAATGCGACCCTTCTGGCAAATGTGTCCAGGAATGATGCCAGCTTTACTCAGTCCTGGAGAGATCAGTCCCGGACAGTTCGGACCTACGAGACGTGAGGCGGTTGGGTCGAGCGCCCCGAGCACACGAACCATATCCAAGGTCGGAATGCCCTCGCTTATACAGACTACAAGCGGAACTCCTGCACTAGCAGCTTCAAGCACGGCGTCAGCGGCGAATCGGGGAGGGACAAAGACCAGCGAAGTATTGGCTCTAGTCATCTCCACAGCCTGGGCCACGGTGTCAAATACTGGCAAGCCCTCATGCGTGGTTCCACCTTTACCAGGCGTAACTCCACCAACAACAGTCGTGCCGTATGCGATTGCCTGCTTGGCATGGAAGGTACCCTCGCGCCCGGTAAGTCCTTGGACGAGAAGTCGTGTATCGCTGTCTATTAGAATCGCCATGACAGGATTGACCTAGTGCGTCTGAGCCAAGCCTACAACCCGGTCGGCAGCCTGAGCCATCGTGTCCACAGTTGTAAAGTTCAGGCCGCTCGCTTGAAGCATCTCCCGCCCTTTCTTAACGTTGGTACCTTCCATGCGGATGACCACCGGCATCGCTACGTCAAGGTCTCTAACAGCGTTAATGACGCCTTCGGCCAACACATCGCACCGCAGAATACCCCCAAAAATATTGATGAACACGGCCTTAACGTTTTCATCGGACAGCAGTATCTTGAAGGCGTTTCTTATCTGGTCGGCATTAGCGCCACCACCAACATCCAAGAAGTTCGCTGCCTCACCACCCGCGAGTTTAATAATATCCATCGTTGCCATCGCTAACCCGGCACCATTAACCATGCACCCGATCGTGCCGTCCAGCTTTATGTATTTAAGTGAGTGTTTCGAGGCTTCGATTTCGAGCGGCTCTTCCTCGGCTAAATCCCGTAGGTTGGCCAGATGCTTTTGTCGAAAAAGCGCGCTGTCATCAAAATTTATCTTGGCATCGAGCGCAAGGAGTCGTCCATTGCGAGTCACCACTAAAGGGTTGATCTCAAGTAGCGAAACATCATTTTCCCAAAACAGTTTATTCAGCTTGCGAATTAGTTCGATGGCCTCTGCGCACTGTTTGTCGTCGTCAGGCTTTAATGCCTCCGCTAGACTCCTCGCCTGATCCACAGTCAGTTCACTAGAAACGTTCTGCCGCTTGATCAACCTTGGCTTGTCGGCTGCGACTTGCTCGATGTCCACACCACCGGCTGTGCTGACCATCATGAGTGGACAGGAAGCTACACGGTCAAGCACCTCTCCGAGATACAATTCGCGCTTAATGTCGACCCCCTCTTCAACTAAGAGTCGGCTGACCTTACGCCCCTCTGATCCCGTTTGGAGGGTCACGAGCTGCATGCCAAGAAGTTCCTCGGCGATTTTCTCAGCCTCGGCTGAACCCCTTGCCAACCTAACACCGCCACCTTTCCCACGACCACCTGCATGGATTTGGGCCTTGATTACAACCACGTCAGCACCTAGTCCCTCTGCAACCTTCCGTGCCTCAGCGGAGGTAAACACGACTCCACCGTTGGGAATGGGCACGCCATAGCGCTTCAACAGCTCTTTGGCCTGATATTCGTGAATCTTCATAAAAGTTCGGATTATGGTGCTCTAAGTCTCTACACTTTGATTATGTCCACAAGCTCCTTTACCGCATCGGCCGACTTCTGGAGCGCAGCCTGTTCATCCGCAGTCAATTCAATCTGAATGATTTCTTCCACACCTCGGGCACCCAACTTGACAGGCACACCGACAAAAAGGCCTTCGATACCATATTCGCCCTGCAAGAAGGTCGCACAGGGGAGAATCTTCTTTTTGTCCTTAAGAATGGCTTCCACCATCTCAACAACCGCCGAACCCGGTGCGTAGTAGGCGCTCCCGCTACCAAGCAGCTTAACAATCTCGCCCCCACCCCCCGCTGTCCGTTTTACGACAGCTTCAATAGTCGCGGTGTCCATGAGTTCGGTGATCGGAATCCCAGCCACCGTTGAATACCGCGGTAGTGGCACCATTGTGTCTCCATGTCCACCGAGCACGAAAGCGTGGGTATTCTCAACTGACACCCCAAGTTCCATGGCAATAAAGGCCCGCATCCGCGCTGAGTCCAGGATACCGGCCATGCCCACTACCCGCTCACGCGGAAACCCGCTGACCCGGTACACCACCTGACACATTGCGTCCAGTGGATTCGTCACAGGGATAAGGATGCAATTCGGCGAGTGCTTGACGACATTTTCGGTAACGTCCTTAATGATGTTTTTGTTCTTCAACAGAAGATCGTCACGACTCATACCAGGCTTACGTGCCAGACCGGCTGTAATCACGACGATGTCAGAGTTCGCTGTGTCGGCGTAGTCGTTCGTACCAAGCACACAGGCGTCTGAACCTTCTACGGGGTTCGCTTCAAGCATGTCGAGCCCTTTGCCTTGTGGAATCCCCTCAAGAATGTCCAGTAGTACCACATCGGCCAGTTCCTTCATGGCAATGCCACGTGCGGCGGTGGCCCCGACGTTCCCTGAACCAATTACCGTAACTTTACGATTCATGCATACCTCTCCCTTGAAGCTGTCAACTCACCGCCGGTCACATATTCGAAATAATGGCGTCGGCAAATTCCGAGGTGCGCAGCTTCGTGGCACCGTCCATCTGTCGAGCCAAATCGTAGGTGAGTTTCTTTTGCTGGACCGTCCTGGCAAGCGCGGTCTCGATCCTGTCAGCAGCTTCCTGCCAGCCCAAATGCCTAAACATCATGGCTCCTGACAGAATCACTGAACTCGGGTTTATAACGTCCTTGCCCGCATACTTCGGTGCCGTGCCGTGAGTCGCCTCGAAAAACCCGATTTCATCACCAATGTTGGCGCCAGGCGCCATCTCCAAACCGCCCACCTGAGCCGCGCAGGCATCCGACAAATAATCGCCATTTAGGTTCGGCGTAGCAAACACGTCATAGTCGGCGGTTCGGGTCAGGATCTGCTGGAATACGCTGTCGGCGATCCGGTCATTTACGAGAATTTTTCCGTCGCACTTTGCACCATTCCAGGATTCCTCTTCCGTAACAACGGAGTCCCGGAATTCCTCAGTCGCCACCTCGTAGCCCCAGTCCCGAAAAGCGCCCTCCGTGAACTTCATGATATTGCCCTTGTGAACCAGCGTCAGGACACCCCGACGGTTAGCCAGGGCGTAACGGAGCGCCATTCGAACTAGTCGTTTGCTACCAGTCGCCGAGATCGGCTTTATCCCAATACCTGAATCAGCCCTAATTTTTCGACCCATATCCCGTTCCAAAAACTCGATAACCTTCAGCGCTTCATCACTACCGCATTCCCACTCAATCCCAGCATAAACATCCTCAGTGTTCTCGCGGAAGATAACGACGTTCATCCGCTCTGGATGACGGACTGGAGCCGGCGTACCTTCGAAGTATCGGACCGGTCGAACGCAGGCATATAAGTCCAGAACTTGCCGCAAAGTGACGTTGAGACTACGAATTCCGCCTCCGACCGGGGTGGTCAAAGGACCTTTAATAGCAACCTTGTAAGTCCTGACCGCTTCGACCGTTTCCTTCGGAAGCCACTCGTCGATCAATCCCTTCGCCTTTTCGCCAGCAAGAAGTTCAAACCAAACCACACGACGTGCACCGTCAAACGCTTTCGATACCGCGGCGTCAAATACACGCACGCTCGCTTGCCAGATATCTGGACCCGTTCCGTCACCTTCGATGAAAGGTACAATTGGGTTATCAGGAACAATCAGTCGGTCTCCGTCAAGGGTAATTGCCACCCCATCGGCAGGTGGGGTCAAATCCAGGTTGCTAGACATAGGCTACGGAAAAGAAAAAGAGACTGTTCATATATAACAGACTGCAAGAAGACGCGAGGGCGCGTTTTAGGTCAGAGCCCCAGATGTTAGAGAAAGATATTCACAGAATCTGTGGAAAAGCCTGTGGAAAAAAGTCCCGTCGACTTTGGTACGCCGCATCAACTAAGGCCTTCTAGCGCTTTGCACCATCGTGGTGCGAAAAGGCGTGCTCAACTGCGCGGATGTGATAGCACTACCGCCACATTATACTGTATACGTGCGTCGTTGTTCACCGACCTATGGTGATTGATGGGACGTTACCACCACCATCTTGGACGTTCGATGATCGCTTATAACCAGCGTTTAACAATCCATGCAACTTGAGAACCCATCAGCTGGGACATCCGTCACGCCCTACCCGACGAAAATTGTTATTGCAGATAGCCTACCTGATTCCGCTGCCGGTTTACTTCGTCAGATGGGCTGGAAGGTCGACGCTCGTGCCAGACGGTCACGTGAAGAACTACTGCAAGATTTGAAGGACGCGGATGGCTTGATCGTGCGAAGTAACACCCAGGTGGATGCCGAACTGCTGGCCTCAGCCCCCCAACTCAAGATCATTGCGCGCGCTGGCACTGGCGTCGAAAACATCGACGTCAGAGCTGCGAGCGCTCGTGGAATTCTCGTTATCAACGCACCTGGTGCGAACAGCGTAAGCGTCGCCGAACACACCTGTGCACTTATGCTTGCCTTAGGACGCTCTATTGCGCGCGCCGATACAGCGATGAAGCAGGGCCAATGGACCAAGAAAGAGCTGGTAGGCATCGAGCTTAGGGGTAAGGCTCTCGGCCTAGTCGGATTGGGCCGGGTTGGACAGGGAGTCGCGTTTCGTGCCCGTGCCTTCGGTATGCATGTTGTGGCTCATGACCCTTATATCTCGGAACAGCTAGCGAGAAGTCTCGACGTCGAACTACTAACCCTCAACGAACTGTGTACCCAATCAGATTTCGTGAGCCTTCACGCACCGCTAACAGCCACAACCCGTCGGATGTTCGACGCTAAGCAACTCGCCAAATGTAAATACGGCGCACAACTCATCAACACTTCTCGGGGCGAACTCATCGACGAGTCGGCATTGGTGGATGCTATCGAATCAGGACAAATTGGCGGAGCTGGGCTCGACGTCTTTGAGTGTGAGCCGCCCATCGATTCCCGTCTCATCGCATTACCCCAAGTCGTGGCAACCCCTCACATTGCTGGCTCTACCCAAGAAGCCCAGCAACTAGTCGGCACCGAGACGGCTGCGGGCATTCGCGACTATCTCCACCTCGGTATCGTTCAAAACGCAGTCAATTTCCCGTCAATGCCACTGGAGGAGCTCAAACGCCTTCAGCCGTTTGTTGACCTAGCTGAGAAGTTAGGTACCTTTATCGCCCAACTGGCGACCGGCAGAACTCAAACCGTGAGTATCAGATACTACGGAGGCCTTACCACCGGAAATAATGAGCCGCTCGTTGGGGCTGTACTGAAGGGCCTCTTTCAAACAATGCTATCGTCCACGGTTACCTTGATCAACGCCCGCTCAGTAGCGGAAGCTCGCGGCGTGGACGTGGTCGAGTCACGCAGTCCTCGACCACGAAATTTTACTAACCTCTTGGCCGTGAAACTCGATACCTCCAACGGCGAGTTATGGGTCGAGGGGGCCAATTTCGAGCAGGGTGGTGCCCGCATTGTTCTACTCGACGGTGTTGAAATCGAGGCCGGTCTTGAAGGCACCCACATCGTTATCCGTAATCTCGACGAACCTGGCGTGGTTGGCACCGTGGGGTCAATCCTAGCTGAATGCGACGTCAACATCGCGAGCTTTGCCTTGGGTCGCGGCCCAGCCGGTGCAGTTTCCGTTATCAGCATCGATGATTCAATGGATTCCGGTAAGAGGGACTTGGATGAGGGGCTGCTTGACACACTCCGGGCCGTGCCAGCCATCAGGTCAGCCCAACTGGTGCGGATCTAGGACAGTTGGTTAGGAAAGAACCTCGAGTAGGTTTTGCAGATATCGTCGCTCTCTAGCACTTCGTCGACCTAAGAAATCGTCTATGGTAACATTCGCCGTGCGCCCTTCGACGACCCTTAGGCCCCTTAAAACTCTAACCAAGTCTTCGATCGTCGCTATCATCCCTGCTCGTTACGCCTCCTCGCGACTTCCGGGAAAGATGCTTGTCGACCTTGCCGGCAAGCCGATGATTGAGCACGTCTACAGGCGTGCAGCTTCGGTTCTAGAACTTGATGCAGTCATCGTCGCAACTGACGATGACCGAATCATTAACACTGTTCTGGCTTTCGGTGGGCACGCCGAGCGGACTCGGTTAACCCATCGCTCCGGTACCGAACGAGTTGCCGAAGTCGCCGCGAGATTGCCCTGCGCCATCATTGTCAACATACAGGGCGATGAACCACTCATCGAACCATCGATGATCAGGGAAGCACTTGCGACGATTCGTTCTGAGCCATCGGTGCAAATGTGCACACTGCGTAGACAAATCACCGACCCCGCGGAGTTAGTGAATCCGAGTATCGTAAAGGTCGTTGTCGATAGTCGTGAAGACGCATTGTACTTTTCTCGACAAAAGATCCCACATTCAGTATCCGAAGTAGAGCCGATTGTCTATAAACATATTGGACTCTACGTGTATAGAAGACGCTTCCTACTCGAGTTGGCAACATTGCCGCCCATGCCACTTGAAACCGTCGAATCACTTGAACAACTTCGAGTATTGGAACACGGCTTCACGATCAGGACCGTTGAAACGAAGAGTGATTCATTTGGTGTTGATACACCCGAAGATGTCGAACGGGTTCGTCGGTCTTTGGCCGAAGGAGTTCGAACGTGACCGAGCCATCGCAGGAAAGGAACGACCGACCAATCAAGTACATTTTCGTGACTGGCGGAGTGGTGTCATCCTTGGGCAAAGGATTGGCTGCAGCGTCGCTCGGCTGCTTACTCGAAGGGCACGGCTACAAGGTAACGATGCTGAAGTTCGATCCTTACGTCAATGTCGATCCTGGAACGATGAGCCCCTATCAGCACGGCGAAGTGTATGTCACCAACGACGGCGCAGAAACCGACCTGGATCTCGGACACTATGAGCGTTTCACCAGTACGGTCACGACACGTAATCACAATTGGACAACTGGAAAAATTTTCCTATCTGTGATTGAAAAGGAGCGACGAGGGGAGTACCTAGGTCGCACTGTGCAGGTGATCCCACACATCACTGATGAAATTAAGAGAAACATCCGTAATGTCTCCGATGAGGCTGACGTCGTGCTCGTGGAGGTCGGAGGGACGGTCGGCGACATCGAGAGCCAGCCTTTCCTCGAAGCAATCCGTCAAATCCGGCAGGACGTAGGTCGCGAGAACACCCTATACGTCCACTTAACTTTAGTGCCCTTTATTAGTACGGCAGGTGAAGTCAAGACGAAGCCAACCCAGCACAGTGTTCGCGATCTTCGTGCTATCGGCATTCAACCCGACATTCTGCTATGTCGAACTGACCGGATACTCGAGTCGGAAATTAAGAAGAAAATCGCTCTGTTCTGTGACGTCAGTGAAGAGGCAGTTATCACGGCACGGGATGTTGACAACATCTACAAGGTACCTTTAGTCCTCGCGGCCGAAGGACTGGACCGCATAGCTCTTAAACATCTCAACCTATCTAACGAGCGGCGTAACATGCGGGCATGGGAAGACCTAGTAACTCGGATCCAGCACCCAAAAGACGACTTAACAATCTGTGTGGTCGGTAAGTATGTGGGATACGAGGATTCCTATAAAAGTCTAAATGAAGCGATCTACCATGCGGGCTTCAAGCATCGTCTAAAGATTAAGATTAAGTGGATTGAATCCGAAGAACTTGAGGTTCCCGACGGCGAACAATTACTCGATGGAGCTGACGGAATTCTTGTGCCCGGTGGCTTTGGAGATCGTGGTAGCCGAGGCATGATGTGTGCCGCTCGTATTGCCCGGGAACGCCTAATTCCCTACTTTGGGATCTGTTACGGCTTCCAGTGGGCCGCAGTGGAGTTCGCACGAAACGTCTGTGACCTAGAGAACGCGGATTCCACTGAGTGCTCACCCAATACACCCCACAAGGTTATCTACAAATTACGCGATCTCCTCGGAGTGGATGATTTAGGTGGAACCATGCGGCTCGGCGCGTACGCTTGTGAACTCACAGCCGACTCAAAGGCCTACGCGGCCTACGGTGAGCGTCAAATTAGCGAACGGCACCGCCACCGGTACGAATTTAATCGCGAATATGAACAACCACTGGTGGAACATGGTCTACGGATAGCTGGGCAATCTCCCGACGGTAAGTTTGTTGAGGTAATCGAATTGCCAGAGCATCCGTGGTACGTGGCGGTCCAGTTTCATCCAGAATTTAAGTCGAAACCCCTGCAACCCCACCCCCTATTCGACCGCTTCGTTGATGCGAGCTACCAGCATAAACAGGCCTTTTCAAGCCAAACCGAAATCACTCCCTCACTGGCGAAATGATCGCCCGTGAGTGCTCTCTCACATCCGACGCCGGTTTATAATGAAATGGTGGAGGCTGTCACAATCGGAGGCGTCGGATTCGGCGGGATCAATCGCCTTGCGCTGATCGGTGGACCTTGTGTTATTGAGAGCGAGGCGCACGCTTTGTCGCTAGCCGAACGTATCAAAACAATCGCTTCACGCCAGAACGTTCCACTAGTCTTCAAGGCATCGTTCGATAAGGCGAACCGAACATCGCTCCAGTCCTTTCGTGGTCCTGGAATCGATGAAGGGCTCCGTATCCTGGACCGCGTGAAGCATGAGCTAGGCCTTCCGATTCTCACAGACATCCACGAGGCCACGCAGGCTGCACCGGTCGCTGAGGTAGCCGACGCCTTGCAGATTCCTGCGTTTCTCTCACGTCAGACCGATCTCTTGGTGGCAGCCGCCAGAACTGGGCGACCTGTCAACCTTAAAAAGGGACAATTCTTAGCACCACAGGACATGCGTTATGCAATCGCCAAAATCACTGCGAGCGGTAACAGCCAAGTGATCGTGACAGAGCGTGGGGTTACATTCGGATACAACAACCTAATGGTCGATATGCGTGTGTTTCCTCAGCTTCGCATGTTGGGAGTGCCTGTGGTCTTCGATGTGACTCACAGCCTTCAGCTTCCTGGCGGCGCGGATGGTGCATCAAGCGGCCAAGCAGAATTCATCGTGCCTCTAGCCTCCGCTGGAGTAGCTGCCGGAATCGACGGGCTATTTCTCGAAATCCATGATTCACCCTCTAAGGCTAAGAGCGATGGGGCGAACGCGTGTCCACTCGACGAATTAGAACCGCTGTTGCAACGCCTCGTCCGAATTGACGATGTGGTTCGGACAACTGCAGCGCGCGTGTAATGCTTGGGAAGCCAAAATGCCAGACCAGCCCGATTCTGACACCGGGAGCAATGCTGACCTAGCGTTAGCGCGTCAGGTTCTCGAAACTGAGGCTTCGGCAATCCTGGCGCTTCTTGACCGCCTCGACACAGCATTCGAACGCGCAGTTGACGTGCTACACCACTGTTCAGGAACGATCATCGTTACCGGTATGGGCAAGTCAGGCATCATCTGTCGAAAAATTGCTGCAACGCTTTCAAGCACGGGAACTCCTGCATTCTTCCTACATCCGGCCGAGGCTATCCACGGCGATCTTGGAGCGATCCAACCTGACGATGTTGTGCTCGCGCTTTCTTACAGCGGTGAAACAGATGAGCTACTACGACTACTCGAAACAATCCGGCGTCGAGACATACGCTTGATCGCCATTACTGGTAATCCTTCATCAGCACTTGGCCAGGCCGCAGACGTCACTCTCAACTGTCGAGTTGGCGAGGAGGCCTGTCCGCTTAATCTCGTACCAACTGCCAGCACCACCGCATCGTTGGCTATAGGCGACGCATTGGCTATGGTGCTCAGCGTCCGAAAGGGTTTCCAACAAGAGGACTTCGCCATAAACCATCCTGGCGGGAAGCTCGGCAGGAGCCTGATGAGAGTCGACCAGCTAATGCACGGTGGTGCTCAACTACCATCCGTTGAGTCCACGACTCCCATGCGTGACGTGATTTATGAGATGTCGAGCAAAGGTCTCGGGATGACCTGCGTGGCCGATGCCGACCGGCGCCTACTGGGCATCATCACTGATGGCGATCTCCGTCGCCACATGAATGACTCACCTGATGTCCTTGCCTGCACGGCAAGTGATGTCATGACTTCAACTCCTGTCACAATTCATGGGACCGCTCTCGCTATGACTGCATTGAATACTATGGAAGCGAAGCGAATTACGTCACTTGTTGTCGTTGACGGTAACCGTACTATCCAGGGGGTGTTGCACTTGCATGACCTCTGGCGAGTTGAGCAATTCTGAAATCTAGTTATACAACGAAATTACCACCGTGTCGGTTCAGAACAAAGCTTCGAGAATTCGCCTACTGCTGTTCGACGTTGACGGCGTACTTACCGATGGTCGGATAGAAATACGCCCGGATGGCACCGAATCAAAATGTTTTCATATCCGTGACGGTGCAGCGATTATGTGGGCTCATCGGGCCGGTTTATTAACCGGCATTCTCTCAGCGCGCACTTCGGTTGCAACGACATTACGGGCTAGGCAACTTGAAATGCCGATTGTTCTCCAAGGGGTCAGAGCAAAGCTCTCCGGGTACGAACAAATCCTAGCTAATTATCAGTTGGCTGACACCGAAGTCGCTTACATGGGCGACGACTTACTCGACCTGGCGGTGCTCGCGCGGGTCGGTCTCTCTGCTGCACCAGCCGACGCTGCCGTCGACGTAAGACAAAAAGTCGACTGGACCAGCTCAACACGCGGCGGGAAGGGTGCTGTACGTGATTTGATTGAGCTTGTCCTGAAAGCCCAATCGCTCTGGCCGCCGACTGTTGAGACTCCAGCCGATCCAGAATCCGTTCTATCCCATGGATGAAACCGCTTCTGTTACATTCGTCAGCGTGCTGGTCGCGCTACTCATCGGTCTTACTATCGGAAAGGCCTGGGAGCGCTACAAGTTACGTGGCGGTCGCTGGATTGACCGTCGGAAAGCCAGGAAGTCACCTCATTACATCCTCGGTCTCAACTTTCTTGTGTCGAACCAGATCGATCTGGCAATCGAGGAACTGAGTAACGCTGCTGGCCTTGATGCAGACGCGCTCGAAGTCCATATGATTTTGGGTAACCTCTATCGTGAAAAAGGTCAGGTCGCCCGTGCGATCCAAGTTCATCAGGCCTTACTGCAAAGGACGGGACTTAGTACCATCGAGCACGCTTACGTACTGCTCTGCCTTGGACTTGACTTTAAACGTGGTGGTTTCGTCGATCGAGCCCTAGAGACGTTTAACGAGGTCCTCCGGCTCGACTTTGATAATCGCTATGCGCTAATTAACCTAGGAAAGCTTTACGAGGATCAACACCAGTGGTCCGAAGCCTACACAATGCGCAAGCGCGTGATGGCACTCGCCGAGCCTGAATCACAGGCCTCCCATCGTTCCATTCTTGCTTTTCTTGAGACCGAAATCGGCCAAGAAGCTAGATCTGATGCTGATACTAATGAGGCTATCTCTCGTTTCGAGGCGGCTATCGAGCTTGATAAAAGCACGGTGCCAGCATACCTGAACCTGGGTGACGTACGCTTAGCCTCGGGTGACGCCGAGGGGGCGATCTCAGCGTGGGAACACATCATTAGTGTAGAGCCAAATCGCGCTTACCTGGCTTTCGACCGGCTCGACGACTCCTATCCTAAAGTCGGGGCTCCTAAGAAGTTTCAGGAGTTATGTCGTCGGTTGATCGCATCGAACCCGCTTGACTGGCGAGCACGTCAGGCCTTAGCTCGGCACCTAACTGAGCGAGGGGCGGTCCGCGACGCACTGGAGCTCCTCCTTGAAGCACTCGTACACAATCCACACGCTCTTTCAATCCATCAATCGATCTTGCAAACGTTGACCAAACTCAACTTCGACTCAGTTCTTGTACAGCGCTATGTTGAATTGACCCGCGGCGCTATCTTTTACCTTGACCCGCACATTTGTACGAACTGTCGTTATCGGAGCACGGAACTGTTATGGCAGTGTCCACAGTGCCACGAGTGGAAGACCTTTCTCGAAGAACGAATGGCACCTGCGAAGGAACCAGTGGATCCACATCGCGACCGCGAATGAGCTCACTTGGGACTTCGACATGCTAACAATCGCCCTAACGGGAGGACTTGCGACCGGCAAGAGTCATGTAAGAGCTCGAATTGCCACCCTAGGGCTGCCAACAATCGACGCAGACACAATCGCCAGAGAGGTGGTCCGTCCTGGTGAGCCAGCTTGGCGCGACATACGTCAACGCTTTGGTAACGGCATTTGGAAAGCCGATGGTTCTCTCAATCGAACAGCGCTCGCTGCAATCATCTTCTCCGACGAGGCAGCCCGAAAAGACCTGGAGAGTATCCTTCACCCTCGCGTCTATTCAGTTATTAGAAACTGGCTCAATGAACTAGCGCAGGCGCGTACCCACCGTACCGCCGTTGCCGACATCCCGCTACTCTACGAAACTGGCCACGACGATGACTTTGATAAGGTCATTGTCGTGGCTTGCGAACTTAAAACACAGCTGCAACGCGTCATGGCTCGAGACGGGCTCAGCGAAGAAGACGCCCAGCACCGGATCTCTGTTCAAATTCCGACAGTACAGAAGGCAGCACGAGCCGATATCGTGATTTCGACGGAGGGAACTCTGAAAGAAACCGATGCGCAGGTCGACCGACTCGTGCAGGAATTAGATCAGGCGATCTAGCCGCGGTATTGGACGGCCTGCCCCAGAGACATTTCCGCCGCTCGGACAGTATTAACCATCAACATTGCTACAGTGAGAGGGCCTACGCCACCAGGCACCGGTGTCAGCGCGCCGGCCGTTTCACTAACAGCTGGATGGACGTCACCTACCAATAGTGATCCACGTCGTGCGAACGTTTGAAGCCTAGGTGAACCAAGTGGAAGGAGGCTCTTCACGATAGTCTCATCTACTAGACGATTAACTCCTACGTCAATCACAGTGGCTCCTGGTTTCACGAACTCCGAGGTTACGAACGCCGGCCGACCCAATGCTGCGATGAGAATATCCGCGTCTCTGGCCAGCGCAGGAAGGTCACGGGTCTGCGAGTGACAGACGGTGACCGTCGCATGGCGATGAAGAAGCATGAGAGCAACTGGCTTACCAACTATCTGACTGCGTCCGATCACAACAGCACGCTGACCTTTAAGATTGATACAGCTCCGATCGAGGAGCTCGAGAATTCCAGAAGGGGTGCAAGGAGCAAACACAGAGCGTCCCTGGGCTAACCGTCCGAAGTTAATTGGATGAAAGCCGTCAACGTCTTTCATGGGATCAATCGCCTCAAAAAGCGTCTGTTCTGCAATGGTGCCGAGTGCGCTGGGTAAAGGCGCCTGGACCAAGATGCCATCGTGGTTCTGACTACGATTGAACCGACACACGACCTCTTTAGCTTTATCCAACGTGGCCGTCTTCGGTAACCGAACCACATCAACTTTCAAACCCAACGCATCACCGGCCTTCGATTTAGTATTTACATATACTTCCGACGCCGGGTCATCCCCAACGAGTAGGATCCCCAATGTTGGAGGCCGTTGAGCAGCCAGCGTGCAGGCCTCAACGCGTGCAATGAGTTCTGTGCGGATATCGGCCGCGATACGCGTACCGTCCAAGAGTCGTGCTGCCATACCGAAACGCTTACGGTTAGAACCTTCCACCAACTAGATACAGACCAACAGGACGTCGAACCAATGCCATTCTAACAGCCTCAAACGTCATCGTTACAGTAACAGTGGGAGTTTCGGCTTTGGAACCCATGGGATCTTCAGTAGAATGCCGCCGCCCCTGTATGACAAAGCATGTAGCCTGGAGACGTTGATGACTATCAATGATCGTGGCACTTGGGGTTCCCGGTTTGGTTTCGTGCTGGCTGCGGCAGGGTCGGCGGTCGGCCTCGGAAACATCTGGGGCTTCCCGACAAAGGTCGGACAGAACGGCGGCGGCGCCTTCGTTTTGGTTTACCTAGCTTGCGTAATTTTTATCTGCCTACCCATTCTCATCGCCGAACTAGCGATTGGTCGACACACTAAGAGTGACCCTGTCAAGGCGTATGCAAGACTTCGCCCCGGAACAAGGTGGTGGATGGCGGGCGCCCTCGGTGTGGCAGCCGGATTTGGGGTTCTGTCTTTCTACTCCGTCATCGCCGGCTGGGCGCTCGCCTATATTTGGTTCAGTGCAACCGGCTCAGTGAGTAGTGGTGCACTCGAAAGTGCCACATTCTTCACCGAATTTACGGCTCGTGCACCTATCAACCTAATGCTGACCTTCGTGATGTTGGCAGCCACAGCTGGTGTATTGCTGGGAGGCATCCGCTCCGGCATCGAGCGCGTCTCGAAATTTCTCATGCCAGTGCTAGCGCTTCTCCTGGTCGGGCTGGCCATCCGTGCCGTCACACTACCAGGCGCGGCCGAAGGGGTCGCCTATTACCTGAAGCCAGATTTCAGCAAGGTAATGAATTTTGGCACCCTCAACGCTGCTCTGGGTCAGGCGTTCTTCTCATTGAGTCTCGGTCTTGGAACAATGTTGGTTTACGGAAGTTATCTAACCAGACGTGAAGGTATCGCTAAAGCGGCTGTCATGGTGGTAGTTGTGGACACCTGCCTTGCTTTGCTGGCCGGTTTCATGATCTTCCCGTCAGGATTCTCAATTCCTGGATTCGATCCCAGCAGCCAAGGCCCCGGCCTCATCTTCGTTGTACTGCCTAGGCTGTTTGCATCTCTCCCTGGAGGCCAGTTTTTTGGAGCCGCTTTCTTCATCTTGTTGACCTTGGCTGCTCTTACTTCAGCGATTTCGCTCCTCGAGGTTCCGGTGGCTCATTTCATTGACTCTCACGGTTGGGGCCGCTCTCGAGCGGTGCTCGTTGTGATGATGGCGACTTTTGCCTTAGCCATTCCGTCAGTTCTGGCCAGTGGCGCTAATGACTTTTTCACGAGTCTTCCAGTTATCGGCCTCGATTTCCTAACAGTTATGATCACGGTCTGGAACGATTTTGCCTTGCCGCTTGGAGGACTTTTCACCGCGGTATTTGTTGGGTACGTCTGGCGCATTGACAATGCGCTTGAGGAGCTTCTGGCTGAACAGGCGTGGTTTCCAGGGCGTCAGTTCTGGGGCCTACTCATTCGCTACGCTTGCCCAGCGGCAATTTTTCTTATCATCTTCGGCACTTTACAAAGCTTAATTGCCTGATATTATTCGCCACCACTAGCCTTGATTTAAGGAGTTCCGGATGGAAGAACTAACGAAGGCCATCGAAGGCATCGAATCCTCTGCGTATGAGTGGTATGCGATTCCCTTAATTCTCTTGGCCACGGGTGCACTGATTAGCATCACGACAGGGTTGGTGCAGATTCGCCGTTTTCCAGCCGCCGTTCGAATGGTATTCGCCGGCGCCTTTAAGAAGAATACCGCCCAAGACGGCACCATCACGCCGTTTCAGGCTCTATCAACGGCTCTCGCCTCAACCGTCGGCAATGGCAATATCGGCGGCGTAGCCACCGCCATAATCATCGGTGGACCGGGCGCTATTTTTTGGATGTGGGTCTGTGCAGCGGTCGGCATGGCCACGAAATACGCTGAGGCCGTTCTAGGCGTCCACTTCCGGGTAACCCGTGAGACAGGCGAATTGGCCGCGGGTCCGATGTACTACATTACCGGCGGAATCCCTTATGGATGGCTTGCAAAACCGCTAGCGTACGCCTTCGCGTTCTTCGGCGCCGTGGCTTGTTTACTTGGCACGGGCAACATGGCCCAGTCGAACACCATCGCGCGGACGTTCGTGGAGGCAGCGCAAAGTGTTTTCAACCTCGAGGTGCCTCTCTGGTTTCCCGGCATACTGATCACGACCGCCGTCGGACTCGTGTTAATCGGCGGCATCAAGCGAATTGCTGCCGTTGCCGAAAAGCTCGTGCCGTCGATGATCGTGCTCTATCTCGCGGTGGCAGCGATCTACATCCTGCTGAATGTGGCTGAAGTGCCAGCAACGT
>PBBF01000046.1 GCA_002717745.1 Acidobacteriota bacterium | reverse complement strand
GTGACGCTCTTCGCGAGGTTACGAGGTTGGTCGACGTCACAGCCTCGGCGGACGGCGATGTGGTAGGCAAGGAGTTGCAACGGCACGACCATCAGGACGGGCGTCAGTAACGGGTGCGTGCTGGGGATCGTTAGGATGTGGTCGTTCGACCGGTCGAGCATTTGACCAAGCACGTTCGGTTCACCATCGGTCAAGGCGATGATCGCGCCGCCGCGCGCCTTGGCCTCGGCGACATTGCTCGTCATTTTTTCAAAAACGTGATCATGCGGTGCCAGCGCGACGACTGGAACGTTCTCTTCGATGAGCGCAATCGGTCCGTGCTTCATCTCGCCTGCCGGATAGCCTTCTGCGTGAATGTAGGAGATTTCTTTTAGCTTGAGTGCGCCCTCTAACGCGATCGGATAATTAATGCCGCGGCCAATGTAGAGGAAGTCCGACCGCTCGTAGAACCGGCCCGCAAGTTGCTCGATAATCGGATTCAGCTTGAGCGTCTCCTCAACGAGCCGGGGCAGTCGTGCGAGAGCCTCAAGATGCGGCCGTGCAGCTTCTGGTGTCAGGGTTCCTCGCAGGCGCGCCAAGTGTAACGCCAGCAGATGCAGTGCGATTAGCTGCGAGGTGAAGGCCTTGGTCGATGCCACCCCAATCTCTGGGCCGGCGTGGGTGTAGACCGTGCCTTCGGCCTCACGTGTCACCATGCTGCCGACGACGTTGCAAATTGCGATGGCGTGCGCACCCCGGTCTCTGGCCTCGCGGAGTGCGGCCAGCGTGTCGGCCGTTTCACCGGATTGAGTAATGACAATAGTCAAACTCCGGCTGTCGATGATCGGGTCGCGATACCTGGATTCCGAGCCATAGTCGACATCGACAGGAAGGCGTGCGAGTTGCTCGAAGAGGAACTTCCCGACGAGGCCTGCGTGCCAGGAGGTGCCACAGGCCACGATCGCGACCCGGTCAATGCTTCGGAGGATATCCTCCGAGATGCCGAGCTCGCCGGGAAAGACATCGCCGGTTTCTAAAGAAATCCGTCCGAGCAAGGTTTCTTGGATCGCGTCGGGCTGCTCGAAGATCTCCTTCTGCATGAAGTGCTTGTAACCAGCTTTTTCGGCCATCACGGCGTCCCAAGTGATGTGCCGTGGTTTGAGTGTGCGCGGGTTCCCCTCGAAATCTGTGAACGTCGCTCCATCACGTCGCACGACTGCCATCTCGTGATCGCCTAAATAGACGACATCCCGAGTATGGCTAAGCACTCCAAGAACGTCCGACGCCACTAGGTATTCTCCGTCGCCCACGCCGATGACAATCGGAGGTCCACTACGGGCGGCAACGATGGTGCCGGGGTCGTCGACTGAGATGAGCACCAGAGCGAACAGACCACGGAGAGCCGAGAGGGATCGTTGCACTGCAGCCGCCAGACCGTCATCGCGCATCTCGCTCTCCACCAGGTGCGCGATCGTCTCAGTGTCAGTCTCGCTAACGAATGTGTGCCCATCCCGCTCAAGTGTTTGCTTCAGTTCGAGGTAATTTTCGATGATGCCGTTATGGGCAACCACTAGCCGGTTCTTACAATCGACATGAGGATGGGCGTTCTCTTCGGTCGGTCGCCCGTGCGTCGCCCACCGCGTGTGCCCCAAGCCGTAATCTCCGTCGGCAGACTGCAGATTGAGGGTCTCTTCGAAGTGTGCCAATTTCCCGGCTGAGCGCTGGCGTTCGAGCTTCCCTTCACGGACCAACGCAATTCCCGCGGAATCGTAGCCGCGGTACTCCAGCCGGCGCAGCCCGTCGAGAATCACGGGCAGGGCAGGTTTTGAGCCAACATAGCCGATGATGCCGCACATAGCAGTTCTCTGGGCACTACGGCGTCAAGAGCGACGTTTCCGTTCCACCCAGCCCTCCTTGATAATCTGGCGACCACGCGCGACCGCAAGCGACCCAGGGGGCACGTCATCCGTGATTGACGACCCTGATGCAACGTAGGCGCCCTTCCCCACCGTCACCGGTGCAATGAGCTGGGAATCGCTGCCAATAAATGCACCATCCTCGATCACGGTTTGGTGTTTGGCTGCGCCGTCGTAGTTACAAATGATCGTACCCGCACCGATATTGACGTCCTCTCCTACGGTGGCATCACCGAGGTAGGCGAGATGGTTGGCTTTTGAGCCGGAGCCTACGACAGCATTCTTCACTTCAACAAAATTACCAATCTTGACCTTACGCCGAATGTCAGCATCCGGACGCAGGTGAGCAAACGGGCCGACACGCGCGCCGGTTGCCACGTGGGCCCCAGTGATCACACAGTGATTGTTAATTGTCACATCGTTCTCAATCGTTGAGTCCACAATCCGCACGCCACTGTGAATCTCGCAGGCGGTGCCGACAGCCGTACGGCCCTCGAGTGTAACTCCCGGGTGTAGCACAGTGTCGGCGCCCACGGTTACATCGGCATCGACGTAAGTCGTCGCCGGGTCCTCGATCGTCACACCTGCTGCCATTAATTCTTCGTTCTTTTTCTGTCTCACGACGGCCCCCACTTCTGCCAGTTCAGTCCGGCTGTTGATGCCGCGAACCTCCTCTGCCTTCTCGATGGAAACGGTTTCAACCACTAGCTTCCGCCGCCGATAAATTGAAACGAGATCGGTTAGATAATATTCATCTGGCACGTTTTCTGTAGCGATTTGTCGAAGCGCATCAAACAATGGTGTCAGCTTGAGTGCATAGATGCCGCTGTTGATCTCACGGATGTTTCGCTGCGCCGGTGTTGCGTCACGTTCTTCAACGATACGCATGATCTGCCCACGTGACCGAACGATTCGACCATAGCCGAACGGCCGCGGCACGGTTGCGGTGAGTACTGTGGCAGCTGCGTCGGCGTCCCTATGGAATGCCACTAGGTTTTGCAGTGTAGCTCCGCGGATCAGTGGCACGTCGCCAGCTAAAAGGACAAGGGTGCCATTTAAGCCGCTGAGCGCCGATTCGGCCTGCATGAGTGCGTGACCTGTCCCGAGTTGCGGTTCTTGGATAACAAACCTCACGCCGGGCCACCCACGCACTACCGCTTGAACCCGTTCGGCTCCATGGCCAACAACTACCGTAGTCGATGCAACATTGAGCGCGGAAATGGCGCGAAGCGCGTACTCGATCATTGGCCGCCCGGCCACGCGGTGCAAAACCTTTGGGAACGCCGATTTCATGCGCGTGCCCATACCCGCCGCCAAGATCAAGACGTGCGTGTCACTCATAGTTGGTAGAAATTGTAGTGTACCGGATCGTCGACCCGGGGCACTGCAGGCACTCAAAGAGCTACCGTGCCGGCCGGTGACCCCGCCGGCGTCTGCGCACGGGTGGTTTGAGTAATTTCTGAACCCGTTGATCTTCCCGCAGGGATTCGAAATCTGGCTCCTGACGCGCGACTGTTCGATTTTCTGGTTCGAGCTCCACCGCCCGCTCTAGATGGGATATTGCCAGGTCTGGGCATTCAGTTTGGGCATAGACGATGGCAAGCATGTAGTGGGCCTGTTCAGCTTCAGCATCTTGGCTGATAGCTTGCTGTAAGTGACGCAGTGACTCATCTTGAGCCGCATTATTAAGAGCTATCGTCGCCGCGTAGACTAACTCCTCTGTTGTTGTTGGTCCCGGCATCAGTGGCACCGTTTGGCGTTCACACACCCGCAGATGCACCCGGGATCGGTCGTGCAACTCACGCTCGTCGTGAAACTCCTCAATTACTGACTTGAAAGCAATAGCTGCTGACGCAAAATCACGAAGTTGGAGGGCTCCAAGGCCATGTTCATAAGTGCTGACGGCCTCTCGGTGCCTGGCTAACTTGGCCTCTCGGGCAGCCTCCTCCTGAGGACTTAGCCCAGGAGCCGGAGGGCTGACGGCCCGTCCGGTCTGCGCTTTTCTCTTTCCTCGCACCGTTCGCTTTGCTTTGGTTGGTCGGCGCTGCTTCGCCATTTAGTCTCCTGATTTGGGCGCGGTAGGGTAGCAGAAGCTATATGTAGGGTCAACACGTCCCCAGAGACCTGCAATTGACCCCTAACGTCGCTGGTGTCATTGAGTGAGTCAATCAATAGCTTTCTTCGCTTCTTCGATTGCCTTGTAGACTGTCTTAGAGGACATTCCGTGTCTACGAGACAACCTCAGAACAGCCTCTCTTCTCATAAGGTCCTTTTGATCTGTTAAATGACAGAACTCCTTATAAATGAGCATCTTATCTACTGAACTATTTTTTCTTCTGTCTGGAATAGAAGGGCTGATAACGAGGGTGAACTCACCTTTTATAGACTTTAACTTATTTATTACAAATGAGATAGGTCCTTTAACCAACTCCTCGTGTTTCTTCGTGAGTTCCCTACCAAGACTAATGTCTCTATCGCCGAATACATCTTTCATATGACCTAATAACTTCAGAATTCTATGAGGAGATTCAAACATTACGATCGGCCGAGGCTCGTCTGTGAGTCTCTCAAGCCAAGCCGTTCTATCTTTTGCCCTAGAAGGTGGAAATCCTGCAAAAAGAAACTGGTCCGTTGTCATTCCTGATGAGACCAATGCGGTGAGAATGGCGCTGGCGCCAGGAACAGCCTCCACCCGAATACCTCGCGTGTGAGCGGCCGCGATGAGTCGTGTTCCGGGGTCGGACAATGTTGGAGTACCCGCATCTGAGACCAGTGCAAGCAGTTGGCCCTGTTCGAGCTTAGCAAGCAGGGGAGCCTGTTTTTGTTGTTCGTTGTGCGCGTGAAAGCTCGTGGTCGGAGTTGAGATCGAGTAATGTCTAAGAAGATTCGCAGTGCGGCGGGTGTCCTCGGCCGCGATGAGGTGGACCTCTTGGAGGACGCGGATCGCCCGTAACGTGAAATCTTCAAGGTTGCCGATGGGCGTGGCGACTACGTAGAGGGTGCCGGGCATGCGAGGTACCGTGCGTCAACCGGCGCCGGCAAGCGTATTCTATCATTCCCGCGAGGCGTCGCTCGAGAGCGCGTTCGCCTAAGCGATAGACGACATCCTGAATGTACTCAGTCGAACCGCTGTCACCGTTTGTTGAGAACTACCTGAACTATCTATACGAGGCTCAACCCACCGCCGCAGCCTTCGACGGTGTTCATCAATACGATGACCTTCTGGAGGATCAAAGCCGCACCGCACTTGAGGGCCAGGGCCGTGAGTTGGGGGGACTGGTACGGCAGCTGGCTACTGTTGGCAAGTCGGGGATGACGCAGACCGAACAGGTCGAACGGGAAATGCTTACTGCCAACATCCGTGCAAGGATATTTGAACTTGAGAATATACGTTCATGGGAACGTAACCCACAGCGGCACTCCGAGATTCTCGCCACGAGCCTGGCGGCGCAGGTCTTGTTTCCCTACGCACTGGTAGGGGAGCGCGCACGCCGTATTCTCTCAAAACTAAGACAGACGCCCCGGTTCATCGAAACGGCGAGGAAGACGATTCAAGATCCGCCAGGTATCTTCATTAAAGAAGGCATTAAGTCGTTTAACGGGGTAATCGAGTTCATTGAGCACGACCTGCCACGAGCCCTAACCAGTCTGGACGACATGCATCTGTTAAGTGATCTCGCCGATGCGTCCACAGAAGCGGTCACAGCAATTCACGGCTACACCGAGTATCTACGTAACGAGGCGGCACCGAAGGCTCGAGGTTCGTTCCGGCTCGGCCGGGAAAACTTTGATAGGAAACTTGAACTTGAAGAAGGCGTAACACTAGGTGCCGACCGCCTGCTCGCGATTGCACAGCGGGAACTCCGCGAGACCCAGGAAGAATTTCGTAGCGTCGCTGGGCGGTTTGGCGGGGATGTGGCATCGGTGCTTGAACGTCTAAAACAGGATCATCCGTCCGCCGCCACGTTAGTGTCGACGGCGCAAGGTCAGGTGACGGAACTCGCCGCGTTCGTAGAACGAAAGGGTCTCGTTTCCGTGACCGGTGGCGAGGTGCCCGTGGTGGCTCCCACGCCACCTTTCTACCGGTGGACGTTTGCCAGCCTCTGGGCGCCGGGCCCCTTTGAGGCTAGACCGCTGCCGACCTACTACTACCTGACTGATGTCGACCCCACTTGGACACCCGACCGCCAGGAGCAACATCTTCGCGATTTTCACACCGGAGCACTCTGGGCGATCTCGATGCACGAAACCTACCCCGGGCACTTTCTTCAGCACCAGCATGTGTGTCGGATTGAGTCGAAGCTTCGCAAATCGGGACTTCTTGCGTCGGTTGGGTTTATCGAGGGCTGGGCGCACTATGGCGAGCAGGTCATGATTGAGGCTGGGTTTGGTGGGAAGGATAATCACGTCAAGCTTGGTCAGCTCGCTGAGGCACTAATTCGCCTCGCACGACTTGTTGTCGGTATCCGGTTGCACGTCGAGGATATGTCAGTCGAGCAGGGCGTACGATTCTTTCGTGACGAAGCGTTCATGGAAGAGGGGAGTGCACGCCGGGAAGCCGAGCGGGGCACCTTCGACCCTGGCTATGTTGTCTATTCGCTCGGCAAACTGATGATTCTTAAGCTCAGGGCAGACTACGAAGCCAAACAGCCGAGCAAGTTCTCTCTCAAGACCTTCCACGACCGTCTCCTCGGCAACGGGAACTTGCCGATTTGGGCGCATCGTCGCCTCATGCTCGGTGGTAACGCCGGGAGCGCATTGGCGTGAGCGACCCTCATCCCCGTTGACAGGTGGAGAGGGCGAGCGTACGATGGTTCCTTCTAACTTCCTGAAAACATGCCTCTTTACGAGTACGAATGCAACGCATGCGGTGACCGCTTTGAACGGATTCAGCTATTTTCTGATCCACTTGAGAAAAAGTGTCCGGCCTGTGGTGGATCGGTGCGGAAACTGTTGTCGGCGCCCGCTATTCAGTTTAAGGGCACCGGCTGGTATGTGACCGACTACGCCAAGAAGTCGAACGCTGAATCCCAGTCGGACGACGGTGCGAAACCCAGTTCGCCGAGCGACTCCAAAGCCAAGAAAGACAAGCAGAAAGCTAGTTCCTCTTCTGACAGCCCCGCTTCATCATCGAGTTCGTCGACGACGTCTCCATCGGCTTCGAAGGGATCGTCTGGCTCCACCCACAACAAGTAGGCCGCGCGGTTACCCGCTGGCAGAGGTTCTTATTAGTGAAAACGGAAAGAGGTAATCTTGTCAGTTCTTAGTGGGCCTATTGACGCTGACCTTGTGGAGATATTCACGGAAGGAGTCCGACAAGTCAGGGTGCTTGAGTGCGAAGTAGGCGGTTGCCCGGAGAAAGCCAAGCTTGCTACCGGTATCGTGACGAACGCCGTCGATTTCGCACGCGTAGACCGGCCGGCCGGTCAGTAGTTGCCGGAGTGCATCGGTCAACTGGATTTCACCTTGCGCGTCCGGCGCTGTCGTGTCGAGAATGGAGAAAATATCTGGAGTGAGGATGTAGCGGCCGACGATGGCAAGGTCGGAAGGCGAATCTTCCCTTGTGGGCTTCTCGACCATGTCACGGATCTGGTAAACGCCGGCGTGGTTCGGAACCGGCTCGGCATCGACGATCCCGTAATCACTAATCCGATCAGCAGGCACTCGTTCAACGCCAACAACAGGACCGTCAAGCCTTTCGTAGACATCGATCAGTTGACGCACCGCTGGTGGGGTGGCATCAATCACGTCGTCGCTCAAAATAACGGCGAATGCTTCGTCGCCGATTAGCTCGCGCGCCAAAATCACGGCATGCCCCAGACCCAACGGCTCACCCTGCTGGACTGTGGAGATGCTGGCGGGGCAGGGGACATTCCGGACCTCGGCGAGCAGGTCTTCCTTGCCACGAGATTCGAGTAACGTCTCCAGTTCGGCGTTAATTTTGAAGTGGTCTTCGACAACCTTGGTTCCCTGGCCGGTCACTAGGATGACATGGTCAATGCCAGCGGCGGCGGCTTCTTCAACGCTGTACTGAATAATTGGCTTATCGACCAATGTCAGCATCTCTTTCGGCTGCGCCTTGGTCGCCGGCAGGAACCGGGTTCCGAGTCCGGCGGCTGGAAAGACTGCTTTGCGAATGGTTGGCAACACGCGTAACCTCTCGGCGGGCATCCTATCTCAGGTGCCACCGTGGGGATAAACGATTTAGAATGCTCCTAGCGCGCACGGCGCGACGATGGTAACAGCAAGGCCGTCATCATGCTCGACCCAGCAATAGTCAGAGATCATCTCGACGAGGTTGAAAAGGGGCTCGCTGAGCGGGGGGCCACTAATCTTAAGGCCGATCTCGCCACGATTAAAGAACTCGACGCTAGCCGCAAGGCGATCATTCCAGGTCTCGAGGAGGCGCGTCGAGAGCGCAAGGAATTGGGCGCTAGGGTCGCCTTGGCCAAGAGAGCCGGTGAGTCGGCTGATGACTTGCTGAGGAAAGGCCGGGTCCTCTCTGATCGGATTCATGAGCAGGGGAAAGACCTCGCAGCTATTGAACAGGAGCAGCAGAAGCTTTTACTCCAGCTGCCAAATTTGCCGCACGAGAGCGTGCCGCGAGGCGCCAACGAGAAGGCAAATCAGGAAATCAACCGCTGGGGTGAAGTAACTCGCTTTGACTTTACTCCGAAAGCGCACTGGGACCTTGGTCCCGAATTGGGCATTCTCGACTTTGAGCGTGCTACGCGGATGGCTGGGGCTCGTTTTGCTGTGTTGCTTGGCGTGGGCGCAAAACTGAACCGCGCGATAATTAATTTCATGCTTGCAGTTCACACGAAGGAGCATGGGTATGTTGAGGTAGCCCCACCGTTTCTCGTCAACGAAGAGGCTCTGATTGGTACCGGCAACTTGCCTAGGTTTGAAGCCGACCTTTTTAAAATGGCAGGGGACTCGAATCTCTACTTAGTACCAACCGCTGAGGTTCCACTCGCCAATCTTCACCGGGAGGAGATACTGGACGGTCGAAGACTACCGCTCAGCTACGTGGCCTACACGCCGTGCTTCCGTAGCGAGGCCGGTTCTTACGGCAAGGACGTGCGAGGCCTCATTCGACAGCACCAGTTTGAGAAAATTGAGCTGTTCAAGTTCACCACCCCTGACCAATCGTATGAAGAACACGAAACACTGACCCGCCATGCGGAGATCATCCTTGAGAAACTCGGTCTACCATATCGACGGATAGTTTTGAGCACCGGTGATATGGGTTTTGCCGCGGCGAAGACCTATGACCTTGAGGTGTGGTTGCCTGGACAGGAAACCTATCGCGAGATCTCTTCGTGTAGTAACACAGAAGCGTTCCAGGCCAGACGTGCTGGTATCAAGTTCCGTCCTGACGGCGTGGGCAAAGCCGAGTTCGCCCACACTCTTAATGGCTCCGGACTTGCGGTGGGTCGTACCCTGATTGCTGTACTGGAAAATGGCCAACAGGCGGACGGTTCAGTCATCGTGCCCGAAGCGCTCCGGCCGTTCATGGACGGGCAGGAGGTCATCGAACCCGCGCGCTAGTTTTTATATTGGAGGGATGGCCGAGCGGTTGAAGGCGGCGGTCTTGAAAACCGCTGTGGGGGAAACCCCACCCTGGGTTCGAATCCCAGTCCCTCCGCCAGTGTCCACACCGACTGCAGGCCTAAGAATCTGGGATCTGCATAGCGTCGTATACAGGCGGTAGCCCAAATTTTGCCCAAAGGATTGAGACCATGGCAAATGAGCCAAACGCTACATCCAGATTTGCACCGCGCTACGCGGAAATTCCAACCTTTATGCGGGCGCCGTTAATTCGTGACCCATCAAAGTTGGATATCGCGTTGGTCGGTGTTCCATTCGACGCTGGAGCGGAAAATCGACCCGGTCAGCGTCACGGGCCTCGCGAAATTCGCAATATGTCGAGTTTGACTCGTTCGGTCCACCATGTCACAAAGATTAACCCTTATGAGTTGTGTCGCATCGGCGATATGGGGGATGTAGCGTTCCCTTGGGCCTTCGACTTAGAAAAAAGTCATGCTGACATCACACGGTTTTATGAAACCTTGCGGGAAGCGGGTGTAGCACCTCTGAGCGCCGGCGGCGACCATTCAATCAGCCTCCCCATTCTTCGCGCGATTGCTGCAAGACAGCCGGTGGGTATGGTCCACATCGATGCTCATACAGACACCTGCGACGAGGAACTCGGATCCCGATTCACTCACGGTACCCCGTTTCGTCGAGCAGTGGAGGAAGGGGTCCTCGACCCGAGAAGGGTCGTACAAATCGGCATCCGGGGTGCGCAGAACTCGGAAGAAGGATGGGCGTTCTCCCTTGACTCTGGCATGCGCGTTATCTTCATCGAAGAATTTAGTCAGCTTGGCGTGGAGGCGGTAATTGCGGAGCTGCGGCGTTTGGTCGGGGACGGTCCGACCTACGTTTCTTTCGATATAGATAGCCTTGATCCAGCGTTCGCGCCTGGAACAGGGACACCTGAAGTAGGTGGGCTAACCACTATCGAGGCGCAGGGATTATTGCGTGGTCTCCGAGGACTTAACCTAATTGGGGGCGACGTAGTTGAGGTCGCACCGCCATTCGACCCCACGGGAAACACCGCACTTGTCGGAGCCACCATGATGTATGAGATCTTGTGCGTGCTAGCTGACGCCGTTTCACAAAGGAAGGGGACCGGTAAGTGAACACTTTATCAGGGTGGAACCGGAACGAGACACCCCACCGTTCACTCTACTAGCTGCGGTTAACCGTTTTCCAACCGGTTGTAACGTTGGAGAATCTCTTGCAGTTGGTCATGCGACAAGGCCTCCGAGCGATTACCGTCACGGCCCACCATCGTCTCTGCAGCGACTAGGGCGTTGATGATCGCTTCTTCAGTTGCTTCCACCGTAGCCTCGAAGAGCGTACTTATCTGAGAGTTACTCAACAGGGTAATGTCCGCGGTCGGCTGTGCGCTGGCAGCACCTGTATTAGCGGTGGAGAATGCAACAAAAATGTCTCCTGACCCGTTACCCGCGGTTCCACCAGTACGCGCCACGCCCAGTGAAGCCCGGCGGGCGATCCGCTTAAGCTGGTGAGGCAGCAAAGGTGCGTCAGTCGCCACAACGATGATGATCGACCCACGCTCAGACCCACTAGGTGACGCAGTTAGCCTCGCCCGACGGTCGCCGAAAATCTCTCGACCCACAGGCACTCCCGCTACGGTCAGTTGCCGGCCGCCACCGAAATTGGCTTGCACCAGCACGCCAACGGTGTAAGCACTGGCCGCTTGCGTCACCCTTGACGAAGTACCTACACCGCATTTGAAGCCGAGGCACCGCATACCGGTGCCACCACCGACATTGCCTTCTACCACCGGCCCAGAGGACGCACTGTCGAGGGCTTCGAGAACGTGTCCTGCTTTTACGTGGAAGCCGTTAATGTCGTTAAGTGATCCGTCGTAAGTTTCAGCGACAACCGGCAATGACCAAGGCTGAAACGCGGTACCGCGTTCGACCTGCCAGGCGATGATCGCATCGCGCACGGTTCCCACGCTATGCGTGTTAGTGATTGAAATTGGTCCTTCAAGGAAACCCGACTCCTCGATCCAGGTCGTTCCAGTCATTTCTCCGTTGCCGTTTAATGCAAACCAGCCGGCAAACGCCGGGTCAGCGGGGTTCTCAGCCCGTGGCAGGATTACCGTAACACCGGTTCTAACCGGCCCCTGGCCCACTTGAAGTGCTCCCTCGCCACGAATCAGTGTGGCGTGGCCGACATGGACGCCCCTAACGTCGGTAATCGCATTAAAGGGACCAGGGGTTCCCTCGAATGGCACGCCCAAATCCCGAGCTCTCGGCTTGGACTGCGCAAGCCCGGTATTGCCTGACAGCGCGAGTGCCAATCCGCTGAAGATCACCAGCCTGAGAAGTTTGTTGGTCATGACATTCTCCTACTGCAGATTCCGCAATTCCGAGGCGAGAGTCTAGCTCTCTGCGATGCAGTAAAGATGATTGTAGCCACGCAGATAGAGTTCATTGCCGACGAGTGCGGGTGATGCATCGAATCCATCGTCGAGTGTGTTAGCTGCGAGTATCTCGAACATCCCGCCATGCTTGATTACGAGGGTAGTCCCGTCTCGGCCTGGGATGTAAACGCGCCCCGACGCTCCCACCGGTGACGCGAAGATGTTCGGGACGTCGGTGAGCCGCTGGAGTTGGTAGTGTGGTTCACCAGTCCTGACATTGAACACCGACAGAATACCGTTGTTGCGCTTAAGCAAATAGAGGAAATTACCGTAGAGTAGCGGCGACGGGACATACGGTGTATCCCGGTCCAGCGTCCACACGATCGCAGCGGTGTCCGTGATGTCGCCTTGGGCCAAGGTAAGGTCGATCGCCTTCAGGTCGTTGCCCCGATAGCCGGCCGTGACGATCACGAGACCGTCGGCACCGACCGGCGACGGAATTGGGTTCATAGTGAGGCCATCAGCGTGCCAGACGACCTCACCGGACTCGAAGTCGTAGCTACGCAGCCGGTTCATGCCATTTACAACAACCTGCCTACGTCCGTCGTGTTCGACAACTAGCGGTGTGGCCCATGAATCGATCTCGTCCCGATTTGTACGCCATACTTCCTTACCAGTTTCTGCGTCGAGAGCGACGATGAATGACTGACCTTGGTGATCCCAGACGACAAACAGGCGGTTGCTATGTACTGTAGGCGTAGTCCCTTCACCGAACTGGTTCCGCATGGTTTTGTCGCCGAGGTCGTTCTCCCAGACTAGGTTACCGTCAAGGTCGTAGGCATAGACACCCTGCGACTCAAAAGACGCGAAGACAAGCTCGCCGTTAGTCACCGCCGAGCTAGAGGCCCAACTACCGTTTTCGCCGTGCGTTGCTTCATGCGGCTGAGCTTCACGCGCCACTCGCTCCCATAGGATCTGACCATTGTGCCGGTTGATCGCTAGCACCAAGAATTGGTGCGTGTCCCTAGGCTCATATCCACCGCGTGGCGCGTGGTCGGCCTCCCTGGCGACACCGAGCGGTACTGCGGTAAGCAGAAAGATGCGATCCCCCCAAACGATCGGTGAGGACGCACCGCGTCCGGGAATGTCAATCTTCCAGCGAATGTTCTCTGTCTCGCTCCATTCTAGAGGTGGATTAGCATTGGTGGACACGCCAGTTGCCCACGGACCGCGCCATTCCGGCCAGAAGTTCCCACCTTCCTGTGCTGAAACGGACGCGGCCCAGACCGTTGCGCTTAAGAACACCAAGATTCTGATCAAAGTTCGGTGCATGAAATTCTCCTTAAGGCCAGAGACGCCTGTTCCTGGCAAAGTATTATCGTCCGGCCACGGTGCCAAGCTTGTACCCCTTGGGTGGCTCAGCTCCAAGTAGATGCCGTACGAAGTAGTCCCAGCGACGCCTCATCCAGTACGGTTCACGGCCGAAACCATGGCGCCGGTTCGGGAACATTACGAGATCGAAGTCCTTGTTGGCTGCGATAAGTGCGTCCACTAAAAGCAGCGTGTTCGATGGCGGCACGTTGCTATCCATCGTGCCGTGCCCAAGTAACAACTTCCCGGTCAGGTTTTCGGCAAGGAGTTGATTCGCTTGGTTGTCGTAGTTAGTTGTGCCGTCGGGGTTCGTTTCGAGGAGACCTTGCCATTTCTCCCCCCAATCGTCCTCGTAGTTCCGATTGTCGTGATTTCCGGCACCTGAGACCGCTACCTTATAGAAGTCCGGGTAGCGCAAAATAGCATCAGTCGAGGCGTAGCCTCCCCCCGAGTGTCCCCAGATACCCACGCGGTTGAGGTCCATCCACGTGTGCCGTCTTGCCAACTCTTTGATCATGGCGATTTGATCCGGCAGACCGTTATCGCCCATGTTGCCGTAGTAGGTGTCGTGGAAAGACTTTGACCGACCGGGTGAGCCCATGGCATCCACTTCGACAACGATGAATCCAAGCTCAGCCAGTGCCTGCTTATCACTCCGCGAGGCCCGGAAGGAACGGCTACCGACGCTACCTGTCTGTGGACCTGGGTAGAGATAATTCACAATCGGGTACGAGCCTGCCGTGTTGAGATTCGTTGGCTGGTACATCAGACCGTAAAGGTCAGTCACGTTATCTCGCGCCTTGACTGTAAATGGAATCGGCGGTTGCCAGCCGGCTTCTTCGAGACGGGAGATGTCCATCTCCTCGATTGTCAACAAATGTTCGCCATCGGCGGCCCGGAGAATCGTGATTGCCGGAACGGTTGGGGTCGAATAGTTATCGACGAAATAGTCACCCGCTACCGAAAAGGTGATGGCGTGGTGCGCGGGTTCGGGCGTAAGAAGTTCGAGGTTTGTGCCATCCATCCCGATACGGTAGAGGTAGTGGAAATAAGGGTCGCCAGGCTCACGTCCGGCACCCGTAAAATACAGGGTGCGGTTCACCTTATCGATCCGAAGCAGTTGCAAGACGGTCCAGTCACCGGTCGTGATCTGGTGTTTAAGGTCACCAGTTTCCAGGTCATACAGGTAAAGATGTCCCCAATCATCTCGTTGAGAAAACCAGATCGCTTCATTTGTTTCGTGTAGTGCGTGCCAGTTAATTCTTCCTCTCCCAGACTCGAAGAACGTTTCAACCGTCTCTGTTAAAACATTTCGCACTTCACCAGTCTCAGGGTCGGCGAGCTTGAGCCTGGCTCCTTTGTGGTTCCGTGACGAAGAAACGAACGCAAGCAGCGATGAATCGTCACTCCACTCCACATCGAGCCACTGGCCGTCACGGCTAGCCACATGATCAGAGATCGTGGACCGGTGGGGGTCGGGTGGGACCAGTAGGTCCACAACGCGAGCTTCGTCCACATGAATAACAACGCGCCGCATCATGAAGATGTGTTCATCGCCGGGTAACGGATACTTCCATGCTTCTAGTTCGGAATGCCCGACCTGGGTGGACACAAGGTACATCTCACCGACGGAGCGGCCGTCATGTTGGAAGGTTGCAATTTTCTCGGAGTCTGGCGACCAAAGGACCACTGGTTGGTCGCGTCGGACCCACCCCGCATTGTTGGTTGCGTAGCCGTAGTGTTCAATACCATCAGTCGTGAGCTGTGTCTCTCTGCCAGAGGTCAAGTCACGCATCCAGAGATCATGCTCCCGGATAAATACTGCCCTCTGTCCATTGGGGGCAATAACGGTGTTCCGTAAGTTCTGCGCATCTAGGCGCGCTACCTCGTGGCAGGCATATGTCTCGATGATGCAGGTATACTGCCGTTCTTGGTGGCCAAACGTAATTGACGCACCATCATCTGAAAATCTCGCCTGGGTAGGTAAGTTGAAAGCGTTGTAACCCGTATTGACTGCGGCCGAGAGTGCCGCTGCCATCTTGGCATGGTCGAAAGCGCGCGCCCGCACGCCCTCTGGATCGGCCATCACGAATTCCCGACCCTCTGGAATCCGATTCTGGTAGACGAGCCTGTCGCTATTGAGCCAGGCCAGACTAGTCACAACACCCGAAACGAGTGAGTCAGTCTGACCGCTCAGAAAGCTTTCGGCACGGGTGTAGTCTTCAACGGTCACGACGGGCTGCGCTTCAACGAGCGCCGGCATTAAAACGGTGAAGAACGATAGCAACAAGAGCGTAATCCGCATACAACTCCCCTTGATAGTATTGATGAGGAAAAGAAAACGATGCTCACGCCAACCAAGGCACCGTGGCAGTCTACGGCCGCATCTCCCAAGATGACAAGGGATAGAAGACAATGTTTCGCTAGGGTCCGTGACCGCAGCTATTTAGGCGGCCGGCGGGGGGGCAAAGACCAAGCCTCTGTCGCCAGAACTAACTGACAAAAGGGACGTTCCAGCCGAGAATGCTTTCCGAAAGCCTAATCCGATGAGGCACCCTCGTTCCCAGCTATAATTCTTGTCTTCGATGACGACGCCAAACCTGTCGTGTTGCGGTCTATGGGTTGGGGTCGCTGTGGTCCAGTTGTCAGGGGAGGTTTAGCACGTGTCACAGTATTCGCGTAACAACGTCAGCCTTTTACTCTTCAGCGGTCTGTTCTGTGCGACTGTGTCATTAAGTGCACAGACGGTGATGCCTGACACTGAATGGCGCACCTACGGCGGCAACCTCGCAAGTACCCGCTATTCGTCACTTGATCAGATCACTGCTCAAAACTTTGGTGACTTGGAACTGGCGTGGACCTTCCAGACCGACAGCTTCGGCCCGCGGCCGGAGTCGAATTACCAGGTCACCCCGCTCATGGTGGGTGGCGTGATTTACACAACCGCGGGTTCGCGCCGAGCGCTTGCTGCGCTGGATGCGAAGACCGGGGAACTGCTGTGGATGCACCGCCTTGACGAGGGCGAACGAGGTCAGCAGGCTCCTCGACGGCTTTCGGGACGCGGGCTCGCTTACTGGGACGATGGTGCAGCGGGTCGGATCCTCTATGTCACGCCTGGTTACCATCTCGTTGCGCTCAATGCGTCAACTGGTGACCAAATTCCGAACTTTGGTTTGGACGGAATCGTTGATTTGAAGCGAGACCTTGACCAGGAGATTGATCCTGTCACGGGCGAGGTTGGCTTACACGCGGCTCCGGTTGTTGCTGGCAATACGATCATCATTGGCGCTGCGCACGCGGTAGGCGGCGCGCCGGTCAGCCGGGAGAACGTCAAGGGATACGTACGCGGCTACGACGTCCGCACTGGGGAGCGGAAGTGGATCTTTCATACGATCCCGCAGCCAGGCGAGTACGGTCACGAGACTTGGTTAAATGATTCCTGGCGCTACACTGGTAATACGGGCTTGTGGGGGCAAGTAACCGTGGACCTTGACCTAGGCTTAGCCTATCTGCCGCTTGAGATGCCGACAGGTGATTACTACGGTGGGCACCGGCTGGGTGACAATCTCTTCGGTGATAGTTTGGTGGCGGTCGATCTTGAGACCGGAGAACGCGTGTGGCACTACCAGACTGTACATCACGATGTCTGGGATTTAGACTTACCATGTGCGCCTATCCTTGCTGACATCACAGTTGACGGCCGTGCTATAAAGGCGATCGTTCAGCCGACGAAGCAAGGTTTTCTGTTCGTCTTCGATCGCGTAACAGGGGAACCGGTCTGGCCAATTGAAGAGCGTCCGGTTCCTCCCTCGGACGTGCCCGGTGAAGTGCTGGCGCCGACTCAGCCCTATCCGACGAAGCCACCCCCATTCGACCGTCAGGGGATTGGCCTAAACGATTTAATCGACTTCACACCTGCGCTCCGAGCCGAGGCGCTCGAAGTTGCCTCACGATTCCGTCTCGGACCTCTTTACACCCCTCCTTCGGTTGCGACAGCCGACGGCACCTACGGAACCCTGATGATTCCATCGTCTACCGGTGGGCCCAATTGGCCAGGCGGTGCCCTAGACCCGGAAACCGGGATTTTCTACATCTATTCAAAGACGCAGGTCGCGTCGCTCGGTCTTGTCAACAATCCCGAGCGATCGGACATGGATTTCATTCGCGGCCGTCCAACGGGCGTCAATGCTGCGCGGGCGGCGCTGAGTGTCTCCGGTCTGCCGTTGGTAAAACCGCCGTGGGGACGGATTACGGCGATTGATCTCAATGTTGGAGAGATCCTCTGGCAAGTCGCACACGGCGAGACGGCAGACCGTGTACGTGACCATCCGGCGCTCGAGGATTTTGACATCCCGCGTACTGGTCGCGTCGGGCGGGTTGGGACGCTTGTGACCAAGACGCTTGTCATTGCGGGTGACGGCGGGGTGTTTACTTCAGCCGACGAGCGCCAGGGCGCGCGGCTCCGCGCCTACGACAAATTGACCGGTCAGGAGATTGATGCGGTTTTTATGCCATCCTCACAGACCGGGTCTCCGATGACCTACAGCATTGACGGTGTCCAGTACATCGTTGTCGCTGTGGGCGGCGGCACCTACGCTGGGGAGTTACTCGCGTATCGACTGCCTGAGTTAGAGGACGACGGAGGAGACTAGGTAGTGCGATTGTGTGGTTCCATTAAGTTGGGCTATTGGATGAAACCAGAGATTAAGATTACAAGAACAGCGACCGGCGCGATGTAACGCATTAGCACCTGCCAGACCGTAAAGAAAACGTCGTGTTTCATTGCCAACTCCCGCCGAAACGCGTTTCCCGCGACAACCCATCCCGAGAATAGTGCAATCAGTAGCGCGTTAATTGGTAGTAAGACCGACGCTGTTACAAAGTCGAATACTCCGAAGAACGACATTTCCGACATCGTGCCGATGAAGCTGAGCGGTCTAATATCTGCCAACACGTTGTCGGACAACGCGGGAAGGAAGCCGACTATCCAGATTGAACCGCCGGCCACCACAGCCAGCGTACGCCGTGAAGTCTGCCACCGCTCCTCCAGGTACGACACGATCGGCTCGAGCATGCCGAGCGTCGTTGTGTAGGCCGCCAGCGACAGCAGCAGGAAGAACAGCACGCCGATTACATGTCCCAAACCCATTCCGCCGAAGGCAATCGGCATCGTGATGAAGACGAGCCCCGGACCCTCGGCCGGGCTCAGATTTGAGGCGAAGACGATCGGAAAGATCACAAGGCCAGCCAGTAATGCGATGACTGTATCGACTGCGCCGATCACGAACGCCGCGTGGGGAACCGAGACTTCTCTGGGCAGATAGGCACCATAGGTCATCATGAAGCCAACACCCACGCCAACCGAAAAGAACGCCTGCCCCAGCGCGAGCAGCAGCGA
Organism: Acidobacteriota bacterium; assembly: GCA_002717745.1. Lineage (GTDB taxonomy): Bacteria > Acidobacteriota > Vicinamibacteria > Vicinamibacterales > UBA823 > UBA11600. The sequence continues at coordinate 1,806 of PBBF01000046.1, read as the reverse complement.
TGTGCGCGTGAGTTGCGAGAAGTCGGGTGTGAACAGGAAAGCTAAAGCAGCGGTGACATCGGCCGCGAAGACGTTGTAGACGACCATGATCAGCATGATGAATACGAGGCTGGGCATCATGACCTTTGTGGCACGCTCGATGCCGCGATGGAGACCACTCCCGACGACCACAGCGGTGAGTCCAATCACGACGCCTTGCAGGAACACGGTGAGCCACGGTGAGGCCGCTAGGTCTTGAAACAGGCGCTGCGAATCGGCAGCACCCATACTGTCGAAAGCATTCCGTGCAGCCTCGACAGTGTAGTACAGGGACCAGCCGGCGACGATGCTGTAATAGGTAAAGCCGAGAAAAGGAACCAGTAAACTGATGACACCGATTGCCTGCCACCCCGCGTGGGCGCCCTGTTCTCGGATGATCGTCTTGACCGAACCGATGGGACTCCGGTGCCCCATACGGCCGAGTGCCAACTCGGCCGTGATCACCGGTACTCCGATGAGAAAGACGAAGGCGAGGTAAACCAAGACGAACGCCGCGCCGCCGTTTTCACCAGCGAGAAACGGGAACCGCCAGACGTTCCCTAAGCCGACCGCCGCTCCCGTGGTAGCGAGCAAGAACGACCCACGTGAAGACCAACGTTTACGACCAGGTTCCGCCATAATACTGCTCGGGTTATGAGGAAGCTGCTGTCTGGGCTCGCGGCTTCTTCTTTAGCACGATCCAGTGCACACACTTCTTCTGGTCGTGGTAGATACGTTCGCAGTCGTCGCAGCGGACACACTCAGCAACCGAGATCCTTGGTCCGTCGATTGCGCCCCACTCACAGGCTTTCTCACAGATCTTACAGGTCTGACATTCGCCCCAACGCTTAATCCGAAACACGGTGAAGTTCGAAATGAGACCAAGCGCTGCGCCAACAGAGCACAAATACCGACAATAGAGATTACGGACGAAAACCGTGGCTATCAGGAGAATAGTGACAAGCGTCCACATGGCCGTATTGCCATTCAGTGTGAACATCCAAAATGGCTCGACATACCGGTAGATGAGGAAATCACCTGTGCTGAGGAAGTAGACCAACACGCCGCCGAGGATGCCGTACTTGAGATAAGCCAGCCGTCGGTCGAGCCAAGCTGGTGGATCGATGCGAAGCCGCGATGGCAGAATACGATCGAGCGCTTGGGTAAGTGCTCCGAATGCGCAAATTCGCCCGCAGTAGAGCCGCCCCCAGAGCACGGTCGATACCACCGTGAAGCCGATAAGCAGGTACCACGGGATGCTATGTCTAAACCCAGGAAGATTGCCTTGAAGAATCGCGAAAATGTTAACGATTGAGACGAGGTTTGATTTGTAAAAGCCAAGGTATGCAATCGAAACAGCAAACGAGATGTATTTGAGGGCGACACTCTTCTTCGCAAAGCTGAAGAACGCAAAACTGAGCACGACCACGATCCCGATGATGTCCGTGACCTCACTTGAGTTAAGTGAGGTCACCGACTCTTCGACCTCATCTTCCTCCAACAACGCATCGAGGTCTTCGAGGGAGAGGGTTGGCTGGTCGGCCTCGACGTCCTGGGCTGGCCGTGGTGCCGCCGCCGCGGTACATAGGAAGCCGGTCATCACAAATGCGACGAGGACACGAACGATGGTCACGGTTGCGCCTCTATTTGTTCCTTGACGAACTCACGAAACATGCGTCGGGTTGATCGCCGGATGGCAGATGTGGCGGCGCTTACCGTAATCGTTGCACCCGAAATGCCATCAACGTCGTCGCCGACCCGTAGCCGTTCACGGTACCGGCGGTTAGG
>PBBF01000045.1 GCA_002717745.1 Acidobacteriota bacterium | reverse complement strand
GTCAGAAATATGTCGTACGACCGACAGGTCATGGGCAATAAAGAGGTAGGACAATTCAAATTCCTGCTGTAAGTCCTGCATGAGGTTAATCACTTGAGCCTGAATCGACACGTCGAGTGCACTTACCGGCTCATCTGCAATAACTATCTTCGGATTCGTCGAGAGTGCCCGTGCGATGCTAACTCGCTGACGCTGCCCACCCGAAAACTCGTGGGGATAACGGTCGGCCTGCTCGCCCGTTAGACCAACCTTTTCGAGCAACCACATTACCTTGTCTCGTCGGTCGGTCACCGAAAGCTCCTTGGCGTGAATCGTGAGTGGTTCCCCAACGATGTCACCCACGGTCATTCGAGGATTAAGCGAGGAGTAGGGATCCTGAAAGATCATCTGGAGATCCGAACGGTAGGGCCGCATCGAAGCTCGGCTCAGCGTGGTCAGGTCGACAGTCTGTGCTTCATGGTGATAAAGGACCCGACCCGACACCTCTACACCGTAGCTCATGGTGCGAAGGATGTTCACAATCGCCCGCCCGACAGTGCTCTTTCCACAGCCAGACTCACCCACCAGCCCGAGTGTCTCGCCGCGCCCAAGCTTAAGCGACACACCGTCAACCGCTTTCACTTCAGCAATCCGCCTGAGGAAGATGCCTCCGTGAACTGGGAATCGCACGTGAAGATCGTCGACCTCGAGAACAGGCTCCATTACAAGTCCAACAAGTGACACCGAACCAGATGCCCAGGCGCAACCTCAATCAGCTCGGGTTCTTCTGTTTCACAGCGTTCCACCTTCACGTCACAGCGAGTGCAGAATTTACAGCCAGCCGGCAGGTTGTGAATACTGGGTACCGAGCCGGGAATGGCAAGAAGTCTGTCGGTTCTTGCACCGTCGAGGCTCGGAAGCGATGCCAGCAAACCTTTGGTGTAAGGGTGCTGAGGCGCATCGAATAATCGTTCCACCGGCGCTACCTCCTGTACCTTGCCGCCGTACATCACAACGACCCGCTGACAGGTTTCAGCCACCACTGCCAGGTTATGGGTGATAAGCAAGACCGCGGCGTCTTGTTGCTTCGCTTTCAACCTAAGTATCAGTTCGAGGATTTGGGCTTGGATGGTCACGTCGAGAGCCGTGGTCGGTTCGTCTGCAATCAGTAACGCTGGACCACAGGCCAGCGCAATTGCGATCATCACACGCTGGCGCATACCACCAGAAAAATGGTGTGGGTACTCCTGCATACGCAGTCGCGCCTCGGGAATACCGACCAACTCGAGCATCTGGACAGCCCGTCCGAATGCTTCCTCTTTCGAGCAGGCCTCATGTGCCTGGATGACTTCCATCACCTGCATACCGATGGTAAAGACCGGGTTAAGCGATGTCATCGGCTCCTGAAAGACCATGCTGATTTCCTGGCCCCGAATGTTACGGATTTCGTCCAACGGCAACTTCAGCAGGTCCCGCCCTTTATAGGTAATCGAACCGCTGACAATGCGTCCCGGTGGATCAGGAATGAGTCGCAGCACGCTCAATGCAGTAACACTCTTACCAGAACCCGATTCACCCACCAAGCCAACGACTTCACCCTTTCCAATATCGAGGTCAACGCCGTCCACCGCCCTAGCGGTGCCCGTCTCAGTAAAAAAGTAGGTCCGCAAACCACGAACCTTAAGGAGTGGCTCCGCCGGTTGCACGGCTACTGAACTTGGTTCCATAAGGCACTACCGGAGACGAGAGAATTCTTTTGGGTCAAAGGCTTCACGAACAGCCTCGCCGATGAAAACAATGAGGAGTAGTGTCACAAAGACGGCACCTAACGGATAAAACACGAGCCACCATTTCGAGAGGTTGTTCATCCCTTGCCCAATCAGCTCTCCCCAACTCGGTGTCGGCGCTGGAAGACCGAAGCCAAGAAAATCCAACGCAACGAGTGCGCCAATGTTGGCAACAACCGCAAATGGTGCAAAGGAGACGACCGGGGTCAGCGCGTTCGGCAAAATATGCTTAAACATGATGGTTAGTTCGGCTGCACCCATCGCAATCGCCGCACCAACGTAGTCTCTCGCCTTCTCGCGATAAAATTCGCCTCGGACGTAATAAGTAATCCCCATCCAACCGAAGGCCGACAAGAGAGTTACTAGAAGCCAGAAAGCGGGCTGCAGAAATTGGTTCCGCCCGGGCAAGGAGACCGGCACAACAATTGAACTAACAATGATGATTGTGTAGAGAAACGGAAGCGAGGCCCATATTTCGATCGTCCGCTGACCAAGCAGATCAACCTTCCCCCCTAGATATCCGAGGGCTGCCCCAACGACGGTACCCAAGGAAAAGCTGATCAGCGTTACCACCACGGCAAAGGTAAGCGAGATATTGAAGCCGTAGGCAAGACGGACGAGTACGTCACGCCCCCGATCATCAGTACCGAGCAGGTGCTCAGGTGATGGTGGGTGCGGCGGAAAACCCTCTTGGTCGAGCAGTGACTCATTGGGGCCATACGGATACAGCGGCATTAGCACCCAATCGGCAGAGGCCTCCTGAGCAAATCGCCTCTGCAACTCGCGATAGTTCGCTTCACCGATTGCCACCTGCCCGAACTCAGCCGCCTGATAGACCCGAAATCCAGGAAAATAATATTGACCGTCGTAACGAACCGCGATTGCAGTGTTACTGGCTAGAACCGGAAGGAAAAACGAAACCACGTAGACGGAGGCAAGCGTCACGGCAGCCCAGTAACCCCGCTTGAGCCTCTGAAACTTTCTAAACCGGCGACGAAGGATCGATTCAGATCGAGTCGGTGCAGTAGGTAGCGCCGTTTGTTTCGTCATTTGAAACGGATGCGGGGATCCGCTGCGGTATAAATTACGTCAGACAGAATATTGCCAAGGAGCATTAGTAGGCTGGAAATGACGAGAATGCCTAGCGCGACCGGATAATCACGTTGCAGGATTGACGTATAACCAAGGTAACCCATGCCGTCAATGTTGAAGACCTTCTCAATCAAGAATGAACCGGCTAGTACCAGGCCGAATACGTGACCGAGTCCGGTCGCCAACGGAATTAGAGAATTTCTAAGTGCGTGCACAAAGATAACGCGGTGCTCGCCAAGGCCTTTTGCAAACGCCGTACGGATGTAGTCCTGTCCGAGGTTCTCCATTAGAGAATTCTTTGTCAGGATCGTCAACGTCGCAAACGAACCCACCATGTAGCAGAACACCGGCAGGAACATATGGTGAAGTTGAGCAACGACCTTCTGGCCGAGGTTCAAGAACTCCCAGTTGTATGGCCGAAATCCTCCAAGCGGAAAGAGGCTCCAAAAACTACCACCACCGAATAGCACCAACAGTGCGGTGCCAAGTGCCCAGCCCGGAACAGAGTAACCGAGAAAAACGACGATGCTGCTAACTACATCAAATTTTGTACCATGTCGAACCGCCTTCATGACACCCAAAGGGATGCAGATTACATAACTCAGTAGAAATCCGGTGAGCCCAAGGAAAATTGAAACCGGAAACCGAGACTTGATCACATCCCAAACTGGCTCCTGGTAGATATAGGAATTTCCGAGATCTAGGCGTATGACATTCCAGAGCCACTGCCCATACCGAACATGAACTGGTTTATCGAAGCCGTAAAACCGACGAATCTCGTCGATCGCATCCTGAGGAAGTGAAACAGCAAATGCTCCAGCTCCACCACTTACGCCACCCTCTGTCATCATCGCCATTCTGTACTGAAGAATCTGTCTCTCGACCGGTCCGCCCGGGACGAAATGCATGATGACGAAGACAGCGAGTGTAATCCCAATGAAGGTTGGGATTACTAAAAGTAATCTTCTGAGGAAGTACGCACGCATAGTGACAACACCGCGCAGAATCCGACGCCACGCTTACCAACACCGACAAGTCACAGTGTTGTTAACCGACTACTAGTGACCGTCGGGCATCGCCCTTGATTGGCCAGAGTCCTGAACATACTGTTCCCAGTAATGGACATCAGTCTCGCCCACCTCCAGTGTTTCGGAGGTGTTCGCCATTGCCTGCCGCCAACGCGCCTCTTTCTGGGGATGGAACCACCATAACGACAATGGATCGCGATAGTAACCAAAACGACTCAGGTAGCCTTCGGGGGAGCCGAACTTGTTCCAGAACGCAATCCGAAAGAAAGGCGCTTCCCATCCAAGAATATAGTTATGGAGGTCGCCAAGAATTCCATCGACCTCACGGATGATCTCCTCTCGCGCTTGCTGATCGAATTCCGTGTCATACCGAATGAGTAATTCATCGATTCGTGGACTCTTGACAGCGGTAATATTGTTCGTGTTATCGACATCCGCCAATGAGGAATGAAACGTCGTTTCCGGATTTGGGAACAGTAAACCGGTATAGGCAACCGACACGAGGTCAAACCTTCGCTCGTCGATCAACTGGATCATCGTCTCGAACGTCACAAGCCTGAGGTTCAGCGTGATCCCAACTCGACGGAGGTCTTCCTGAAACATCGTGAAGCTTGGTTCCAGACCCTGCTGGCCATACAGCAACTCGGCGGTCAATGGCCGGCCATCCTTTACGAGACGCCCCTGAGAATTTCGCTCGGTCCATCCAGCTTCAGCAAGCAGTGAAACCGCAAGCTCGGGGTCGTAGCGAATGTCTGGGTTGCCTGGATTCCGGTATGATCCAGAAAAATAGCTCGTCTTACGGAAGTACTCGCCAAAGAAGAGTTTCTCGATCATCAATTGTCGGTTGTACAGGTGCGCAAGCGCACGCCGCACACGAACATCTTGCCAGGGCTCACGTCGGGCATTGAAGGCTATGCCGGACATTCCCAGCGGATACTCGTTAAACACCTTCCGTTTCTGCAATAGACCGCGCCGCACTGGCTCGGTATCAAGTTCTTCAACCCATTCACGGGAGACATTGACGTGGTAGTAATCGAGATCTCCTCGTTTAAACATCTCGAACGCGAGATTATCGTCACGGACAACGATCTGATGTATCTCATCAAAGTTATGTAGGCCGACGTTACGCCGAGAGTTCTCCGCCCAGTAGTCAAAACGCCGGCGGATGATGACACGGTTACCTCGATCAACATCGGCTTCATTCACAATGTAGGGACCCGTCCCAGGTAACATCTTATAGTTGTAATCCCTGATGTATGTTTCCCCGTCAATCGTGTTGAGCACGTGGGCTGGATAAATCGGCATTGACGAGAAGTAGAGGAAGTTTCTCCAGTTGAGTTGCGTACTCGTCACACTGACGATATATGGCGTTTCCGCCACAGGCCTGTCGTATTTCCCGTAGACGAGCCTAGCCGCAGGATCCTGCAGTCCGGGATCCATCATCAGCTCCCAGGTTGCTACAACATCCTCGGCTGTCACGGATTCACCGTCAGAAAATCTAGCGTTCGGATTAATCCGATATCGATACGTCAGCCGGTCCGGCGAAATCTGCCAATGCGTAGCAAGTGCCGGAATCCATTCGGTGCTCGTGGGATGCAGCGTCAACAACCCCTCGTATACGAGACCATCCAGCATCAGGTCGAACTCCGTCGTGTTCGGACCGCGGTATCGAAATGTGGTCGGAAAGTCCAACTGATGGGACCGAATCATCCCACCCTTTACCGCTGAGGGATCACCCATTAAAGCGAAACTAAGGTTCGTTTCCCATGCCTCGCCGGCGAACCCAGAACCGCCATTCTCCGCCGATACCTGAGGGTCAGCGCCTTCGTCGGTATTGGGGAACACCGGATAGTCGTTCTTATCGACCGAAACCGACCCTATTCGCAACGCAGGAACCGTATTGTTCCCTTCGGGCACAGAACTCGGACCAGCACATCCGCATAAAACGGACATACCCAGTCCAAGCATCCATACGAGACGCTTCGTCATGACGTTAACTCCTCAGAGGACTCCAATCCAGTCGCTTGGAAAATCTATTCTAACAACCGGCTCGAAGACGGGAGAAATTACTTTTCAGTACCTGATCTTGAGAAACTTAGTTTCTTTGTCACGCAGCGACCACGGGTGTTGCTAACCGACCACGCCTGCGGGCCCCATGGTCGGCACATCAACACTCGCTAGCGGTAAGAGACACGACCTCGGCTGACCTAGCTTTCATTTCGTTCAACGAACCAGTACGGTAGCCCTGAAGGTCGACCGTCACGTCCTGGAAACCCGCAGCACGAAACTCGCGCACGACAACGTCGCGCAGGCTTGACTCGAGTAACCGCGGGATCTCTTCCGGCTCCACCTCGATTCGCGCGACCACATCATCATACCGAACACGACACACCTTAAACCCCTGAGCATGCAGTGTACGCTCACACAGCCAGACCTGCCGAAGCCGCTCCGGCGTAATCTCCGTACCGTATGGAAACCGGCTCGACAGGCACGCTAGTGCCGGTTTATCCCACACCGGTAAACCGATCCGGCGGGCGGCTTCACGAATGTCGTTCTTCGTAAAACCCAGCTCGTCGAGTGGCGATCGGACACCTCGCTCAAGTGCCGCTTTTCGCCCTGGGCGATAATCTCCACGATCGTCAACGTTGAACCCGTCGAGCACGTAGGGAATCCCAAAGCGACGCGCATGCTTTGTTGCCACTTCGTAGGTCTCGACTTTGCAGAAATAACAGCGGTTGATCGGATTAGCAGCGTATCTCGGGTCGTCGAGTTCATGGGTCTGGACGAGCACATGGCGAGCACCAAGCTGTTCGGCGAGGCGGCGTGCGTCGGTGCCTTCTTCAGGGGCCAAGCTCGGCGACACAGCCGTGAGTGCAATGGCATCTTCACCAACGACCGCGACCGCCTCAGCTAAAAGATAGCCAGAATCGACACCGCCCGAGAAACAAACGACCATCTGCTGCATCTCGCGCAGCACCAATTGGAGACTGGCTATTTTTACCTTTAGCGCCGGCATCAAAGCTAACCTACTGGCTCGGTTGTACGATCGAGAACTCCACGATCAGTGGATGTCCACTTTTCATATCACTGCTCACTTACCTCGACCTAGAAAAACGCTTGGCCGTGCCAAGCCTCACGTGCTGGAATCTCCCAGCGTCCGGCCCGGACATCACCAACGGTTGTAAGCGTGTTGTCGAAAACATGGGTCTCTGGACTCACGTCACCTACACCAGCAAGATCGGCAAACCGAACACGCGACACACGCTCAATAGCTTCACCCCGCCGGAACAGCACAGGCCCACGGTCCGCTAACGTCACACCGATCACCTTCTCCAAACGCTGTATTTCATGTACCAGCGCATCAACGGAACACCCGGACGCTCCAGCTGCAGATTCGTCTACACCTATGAACAAAAAGCGTTTAAATTTCCAGTCACGGCCGGCTGTTAGATGCGACCGATGAGCGGTCCATTCCATCAAGAACCTGTCAATTTCGGCGAGTAAGCGGTTGGAGTCGGGGTGTGAAAGCTCGTGATCAGCGGCGAAGATCCATAAACGCGCCGACCCCGGTAGCTCCTCGAATGAAGTCAACGGCATGTTCCACTATCCTCGTTCCAATGGGCGACTAAGGCTCCGCACTGATTGCTCAATACGTCATCACCTAGGCTAGTTGGACGTTTCACCTTGCAGTTCCTGAGCCACCCTCTCCACATCACGCAGCACTCGAAGCAGGTTGCCGCCCCAGAGTTTCGTGATTTCCTCTTCGCTATACCCGCGTCGGACAAGTTCCAACGTGACGTTAAACGTTTCACTAGCATCGTTCCAGCCCACAATTCCCCCACCACCATCAAAATCTGAACTTATGCCCACATGATCGAGACCAATCAGTCCGACAGCATGGTCGATGTGGTCGACGAAATCCTGCACATTGGCCGGAGGCCACTGCTCGTCAAGCTCAGCCATTCGACGGTCATAGTCAGCACGTAACTCGTCGCTAAGATTTCGAACCCCGGCCCGCCCTTCAATTCCCATCTCCTCTCGAAGCGCGGCGACCGCCTCCTGTTTCTCTGGCAGCGGCGCCTTAACAAACGAACCGAGGGCAACAGTCTGCATCACACCACCATTGTCTCGGAGCGCAAGTAGTTGCTCATCATCCATGTTACGAGGATGGGGATTAATAGTGACCGTGCTAGAGTGCGATGCGATCACCGGAGCTTGAGATACCGCTGTCGCATCAAGCATCGCCTGCTTCGCGATATGGGACACGTCAACCATAATCCCAAGACGATTCATCTCAGCCACAACCTCCTCACCAAACTCGCTCAATCCATCGTGCTCGGATTCTGGTTCACTCTCACGTGGGGTTGCCGAATCGGCGATGTCATTGTGACCGCCGTGCGCGAGCGTAATATAACGCGCGCCAAGTTCATGATACTTCTCAAGTAAGGACACATCCTGACCGATAACGTAGCCGTTCTCAATGCCTATCATGGCCACCAGCTTACCGCTCGCATGTATACGCTCGACGTCATCGGCCGTGTAGGCTAACTCGATCTCATCCGGGTACATTTCCTCAGTCATCCGGTGAATCGCTTCAAACTTCGTCATCGCGTCGGCTTTTGCCTGCTCGTAATTCTCGACCGTACGCTCAGTTTGTCCGACAAAAACGATGAAAAACCCCACGTCGAGAAGACCCTCGCGCATCTTGGGTAAGTCGACTTTTCGATCACCCCGCACGCCTGGGTCCACCTCTTCGGTCGCAAAGTTAAATGGAATGTCGTCGTGCGTATCGATAGTGAGTGCCCGCTCGTGGATACCACGAGCCAACTCAACAATCTCTTGCTCTGTGGGTTCTGGCGCGACCTCGCTTTGGTTCGTGCCGCCACTACACGCCCAAGCGACCACGCTGACCAACAACAGGGCCGCGAATCTTAGAATTTTTCGTGACATAACACCCTCCCTTAAATCAGTGTCGAATGGAACATGCTGAGGCAGAAACTTCGGCGCGACGGGAAGATCCCGCCGCGCGCCAGAAAAACGACCGTCGACTATCCAGACGTCGTCATGTAGTTACCCGCATTCGCTGCGATATGCCGAACTCCTTCTAACAGACGATCCACCTCATGCGGCATGTTATAGAAGTGTGTTGAGGTGCGAACGCCATTTAGATTACCAGTGCCCATGGTTCGAATGTGTACACGGAACTCATCAAAAAGAGCCGTGACAACATTTTGCATCGGAATATCGTGCACCGAAAACAACGTCAGTCCAGCACTAAGACCTCGGTCACTTGACGTCCACAGGTGTACGCCAGGAATCTCGTTTAACCCCTCCTTCAATCGCGTGCTGAGCTGTCGGTCCCGTTCCTCAATGTTCCGCTTGCCTATCGTCTCCTGGAGGTCCACCGCGTCGCCCATGCCGAGCACCGATGGAAGGTTGTGCTGACCAACCGATTCATAACGCGTGGCTGTCGCGCCCTCGCGTGGTGGCCCCCCCATAAGCGGCCATACCTGATCCTGGATGTCACCCTTGACGTAACACACGCCGGTCCCACCGCCCGCGAGCAACCACTTCTGCCCCGCAGCCGAATAGTGATCGCAACCCATTTCGTGGAAATTGAGATCAATCATACCGAGCGGGTGAGCACCATCAACTGACACAAGGACACCGCGTCGATGTGCCATCTCAGATAGCATCTTAATTGGCGTCATGAGCCCAGTCACGTAGGTGATATGGCTCACCATGATGGCACGAGTCCGTGAGGTTATCGCCTGCTCATAGAGGTCAACGATCTGGTCCGTGCTCTCAGGTGGTGAGGGCAAGTCAATCACATTGATCCTGATTCCTTTACGCTCCATAAGCGTCAGGTATGGTCCCCGACCACCGCCGTGCTCATGCGAATTCATGAGTACTTCGTCACCCTCACGCCAGTCGAGACCATGAGCGAAGATGTTCATCCCTTCCGTCGTGCTACGGGTCAAGGCAATCTCAGAGGGGTCAGCACCGACAAAGGGTGCGACCTTTTCTCGAACCGCGTTGATGTCGTCCCGACGATAGTTGTCCGTTGGGTCCTCGGCGATTTCACGCAAAATCCGCTCGTTCTTCTCGAGAACAACTCGGGGCATCGGGCCCTGAGTGCCGTTGTTCATGAAGGCCAACCCATCAACAATGTTGAACTGCGAGCGAACCTTCCACCAATATGCCTCGTCAACCATTCCGCTTGGGCGGAGCCCCTCGAGCGCTATCGCGGGCACGGGACGCTGTTTGGCCTCCACACTCGCACCCACCAGACCTGTGGAAACTCCACCGACCGCTGCAGCTACAGAAGTTCCGAGGAAATGACGACGTGAAAACAGAAATTTCTGACCACTCATGCGACCCCTCCTTGAAGACCGTGACGCTCCTCGTTCCAGGGCTAGACCACAACTCACGGTCTCTAGCTTTAGAAAAACGCCCACATCATGTCACGATCACGTGGTTGTTGCCATCGAAAGTGATAGACCGAAAGGCTCGAGAGTTCTCACCACTGCTCGTGAGGCGTGCCAACAAAACGACCAGCATGATTTTCGCTGGTCGTGCGCTATCCTTAAGACCTCAATGGCACTTCTTGGCCTCGATGTCGGTACCAGCGGAAGCCGTGCACTCCTTATAGACGAGACCGGGTCGATCATCGCCTCGGCAACCGAAGAGCACGAGGACTTCGCCTCGCCGCAGCCTGGTTGGGCTGAGCAATCCCCCGATGACTGGTGGCGTGCCAGCCAGATGGCCGTGCGCGCAGCGCTGACCAATGCGTCGTGTTCGAGCAGCGACATCCGAGGCATCGGCCTATCGGGACAAATGCACGGCTCAGTTCTCCTCGGTGCAGATGACACCATCATTCGGCCTGCGCTCATCTGGTGCGACCAACGCACCGAGGCCGAATGTCAATGGCTTACCGAGCAGGTGGGCCGTGAGCGCCTGGTCGAACTGACGTCGAATCCCGCGTTGACCGGTTTCACGCTGCCAAAGCTCCTCTGGATCCGCGCCCACGAACCGAAGCTGTGGAACAAAGTCCAGACCGTTCTGTTACCCAAGGATTACGTCCGTTTCAAATTAACTGGTGAGCGAGCAACCGATATGGCTGACGCGTCGGGCACACTCCTCCTCGATGTAGCGCGCCGACAGTGGTCCGCGGAAATGCTCAAAGCAACGGATCTCGATTATGGAATGTTGCCGTCCGTCCACGAAGGACCGGAAATCACAGGTCAACTCACTCCTCGGGTCGCAGACCAGATCGGCCTCACGGCTGGCACGCCGGTGGTGGCTGGCGGCGGCGATCAGTCGGCCGGCGCCGTTGGCATGGGGATTGTGAAGCCGGGGACCGTGAGCGCGACGATTGGTACCTCGGGGGTGGTATTCGCCGCGACCGACCAACCCACTCTGGACCCGGAAGGACGGGTCCACACTTTCTGCCACGCCGTTCCCAACCGCTGGCACACCATGGGAGTAACGCAGGCAGCTGGGCTCTCACTCAGCTGGTTCAGGAGCCGGTTCGGGGCGGGCGAAGACGATGGTCGTAACCCTTACGACCGTCTCACCGACGAAGCCGCGACAGCTCCAACAGGTAGCGATGGCGTTCTCTGGGCGCCGTATCTAATGGGCGAACGGACACCTTATCTCGACTCCAATGCTCGTGGCGCGCTGGTGGGTCTCACCGCAACGCATACGCGTGCCCATGTCGTACGCGCTATTCTCGAAGGTGTGGCGTTCAGTCTCCAGGATTCCTTCACAATTCTCGAAGCTATGAAAGTACCGGTTCACGAGATACGACTGGGCGGTGGTGGTGCGCGGTCAGCACTCTGGCGGCAGATTCAGGCTAACGTTTACCGCCAACAGGTGACGACACTCGCCACTGAAGAAGGCGCGGCATATGGAGCGGCGCTTTTGGCCGGCGTTGGTACCGGCGTATGGGCCTCCGTCGACGAGGCGTGTGACACTACCGTGACTGTGGCCACTCGCACAGACCCAAACGACGCTGATGCCGCGCTCTTAGAACGTCAGTATGCGCGATATCGAACACTGTATCCAGCACTCAAAACAATTCCCGGGTTTACAAAGTAATCTTAAGCTCAGTTCTGAGGATTAACTTCCTTGAGGCAGAGAATCCACGAGGATCGATACATGCATGACAACCTCTACACACCTCGCCCAGAACATAAGTTTTCTTTCGGGTTGTGGACCGTAGGCAATCGTGGGCGGGATCCGTTTGGGGACGCAGTGCGGCCTCCAGTTAAGCCTAACGATTTAGTCCGTTTAATTGCTGAAGTCGGAGCCTGGGGTGTCAACTTACACGACAACGACCTGGTCCCAATTGATGCCTCCGCTATCGATCGCGATCGGATCGTCCGGGAATTCAAAAACACTTGCGCCAACCAAGGTGTCGTCACATCCATGGTCAGCGCTAATCTATTTTTCGATCCGATTTTTCGGGATGGTGCCTTTACGTCCAATGATCCCGCCGTGCGTGCCTATGCGCTACAGAAAACTCTCCGCGCAATGGACCTTGGAGCGGAGCTTGGCGCGAAGACCTACGTCATATGGGGCGGCCGGGAAGGTACAGAAACAGACGCCTGCCGACGGCCGGACGAGGCAATCGCACGCCTGCGTGACGCGATTAACTATGTGTGTGAGTACAACCTCGCAAACAAATATGGTTACCGTATCGCGCTTGAAGCGAAGCCGAACGAACCACGCGGCGACACCTACTTTCCTACAACCGGTGCCTATCTTGGCTTTATTGATTCACTCGCACACGCCGACATGGTCGGAGTCAACCCTGAGGTGGCCCACGAGCATATGGCCGGACTCAACATAACGCACGCCGTCGCACAAGCCTGGGAGGCCGGAAAACTCTTTCACATTGACCTTAACGATCAAGTCATCGGACGGTACGACCAGGACTTCCGCTTCGCTTCAGCGAACCCCAAAGCAGCTTTTTTCCTTGTAAAGTTCCTTGAAGATGTCGGCTACGACAATCCGCGCCACTTCGACGCCCATGCTTACCGCACTGAGGACAACGAGGGCGTCAAGGATTTCGCCCGCGGTTGCATGCGTAACTACCTCGTCCTAAAAGAAAAAGCGCTTTGTTGGAACGCTGACGCCGAGATCCAAGAAATCCTGACGGAAATCTCTTCGGCCCGCCCCGGTGTTCCAACAGTCGAGAAGTTCAGAGAGTCGCACGCCAAGGAACTCCTTGGCTACCGCTTCGACCGGGACCAAATCGGCATGCGGCGACTGCCATACGAGCGACTTGATCAGTTGACCATAGACATCTTACTGGGCGTAAGAGGTCGTCGCAGTACAGTCAATTCAGGTTAGGGGGCGCGGGGCCACACCCGACGGTAGCTGTGGAAACACATATAATCCTTCGGAGGCTCCGCTCAACCAACCATGCTGTTTTTGTCCAGCACCTGCCTTACTCCGTGCGAAGTGTTTGCTCCCATTGATGTGGGAAAAATGCACGGAGTTTATTTGGCGCGCTGACAGATTATGCTCGGCACCAGCATCCTCATCGCCTACTTTCTCGGGATTTTCTCCATCGGCTTCCACTTCGCTCGCAAAGGGCGAACAAGTCGCGACTACTTCCTAGCTGGCCAACACGTCGGCTGGTTCGCCATTGGGGCATCGGTTTTCGCGACGAACATCGGTAGTGAACATTTCATCGGCCTAGCCGGCTCGGGCGCGTCGTCTGGCCTAGCGGTTGGAGCCTACGAGTGGTCCGCCAGCCTGTGCCTCTTGGTCCTCGGATGGTTATTCTTACCGCATTACCTCAAGACTCGCGTTTTCACGATGCCGGAGTTTTTGGAACGGAGATTCAGCCCAGGGTGTCGTGCCTACCTTACGTGGATTTCGGTCTTTGCCTACATCTTTACAAAGATTTCTGTTTCGTTATTCGCTGGCGGGATATTAATCCGAGAAGTTTTCGGCTGGGACTACATGACTTCTGCGATCCTACTGGTAATTGCAACCGGTGCTTATACGATCGCGGGCGGTCTCGCAGCCGTCATCTACACTGACCTAATTCAAGCGTTCATCTTAATCGGCGGCGCGATTCTACTGACAACACTCGGCCTAAGTGAGATAGGCGGCGTTGCCAACTTAAGAGCAGCGCTCCCGGACGACTTTTTCCACATGCTGAAACCAGCAAGCGACCCGGTCTACCCGTGGCCAGGAACAACTTTTGGCACGATTATCCTCGGCATCTGGTACTGGTGCACCGATCAGGTTATCGTCCAGAAGACGCTCTCAGCGAAACATGTGCACGATGCCCGCAAGGGAACCATTTTCTGCGCCGCACTCAAGATCCTGCCAGTTTTCATTCTTGTGCTGCCTGGCCTCATCGCCAAGGCACTTTGGCCAGAGGACGTGACCGGTGACAATGCCTACCCACTTTTGGTACTCCGACTACTCCCGGCTGGAGTGCAAAGCTTGATGATCGCCGCGCTACTGGCAGCACTCATGTCATCACTCAGTTCGGTCTTCAATTCGTGCTCAACCCTGCTTACGATGGACGTCTACAAGAAGCGGCGCCCCGATGCCGCTGAAAAGACGCTCGTCTCCGTTGGGCGCATAATGACGGCGGTCATCGTCGTCGTCAGCATCTTGTGGATTCCATTCATTCAGCACATGAACAATGAGATCTACCAATATCTCCAGAGCATTCAGGCAAGTTTGGCCGCACCGATTACAGCGGTGTTCTTGATTGGTATTCTCTGGAAGGGAGCCACAGCACGAGCAGCGCTAACAACGCTCGTCTTTGGAGGCATAATGGGCATCGGGAGATTCTTGCTCGATGTTCTCCATAACGGCCTGGGCTGGGACCTCGGTCGCCTAAACGCGTTCGTAGAATTCAGCTTCTTAAATTTCTCAGTTATCCTCTTCTTCGTCTCGGTCGGGATAATGTTCTGGTTGAGCCGGCCAAGCGAACGGCGAAGCGTTGAAAACCTTGCCGATGTAACGCTCGACTGGCAGAACGGCGCTGCCGAGATCGCCGGCCGGACAAACGAAAAAATTATGACCGTCATCATCAGCGTCGTAATCGTTGGACTGTGGTCATATTTTGGATGATCAGAATTGCCATCTTTCAGTATTCAGGTATACCCAGAACGTGAAGCTTCCGATTAATAGATATGCCACATGAAATTCTCGTCGAAGCATGCGTCGACTCGGTCGACAGCGCGGTTGCAGCTGAGACCGGCGGCGCGCATCGCATTGAACTCTGTGCGGCGTTACGTGAAGGCGGGCTGACCCCGAGTGCAGGTACGATCGCAGTAACTCGACAACGTACGACGATCGATATTCAGGTGATGATTCGACCTCGGGGTGGTGATTTTCTTTATTCCGACACCGAATATGCATCGATGCAACGCGACGTCGAGATGGCCAAACGGCTAGGTAGTAACGGTGTCGTCTTCGGTCTGCTAACACCGGATGGTGAGATCGACGTTCGTCGCACAGAACAACTTACGGAACAAGCCAGACCGATGGCGGTCACGTTTCATCGCGCGTTCGACATGGCTGGTAACCCGACACAGTCACTGGAGGCCTTGGTCGGGTTACACATTGAACGGGTGTTGACCTCGGGTCAAAGGGCGACCGCCGTCGATGGAATTGAGCTTCTTCGCAAGCTCGTCACCCAAGCTGGCGACCGGATTGTTGTCATGCCTGGCGGCAATATCGACGAGCAGAGTCTACCGAAAATTCTCGGGGCGACCGGCGCACGAGAAATTCACGTCACAGGCACCAAAAAGATCGAGAGCGCGATGACCTTTCGCAATCCGCATTGCTACATGGGCATTGAACCAGACTCGTCCGAATTCTCTATGAGTATCACCGACACTGAGCGCATCCGCACCTTAGTGGAGTTGGCTCGATAGTCACCGATTAACGACCTGTATTTGCGGGGAGAAATAACTACCTCGCCAACTAGAACACGAGCATTGCGTCTGCGATTGCTCTGTAGCCTGTGGCAGCGCCGAGCAGCTGGTCCACTTCTAAATGCTCGTCACATACATGGGCGTGATGTTCTGAAGACGGCCCAAAACCGATCGTTGGAATACCGGCAGCACCTGCACTGTAGGCAGCATTCGTACAGAATTGGTAGCTCCGCATTGAGGGATCAAGTTGAGCTCGACGTAACCCGGCAAGCGCCTGCTGCACTAGAGCATGCGATTCGTCTATCTGCCAGGGCGCATACCACTTCGCCTCTTCCCACCGCATACCGGTGTAACTCTCGTAGTTGCTTGTTGCCAATTGAACAGTCGTGTCAGCTGCGGCCGCTCGATTAACAGCCTCTCGCAATTCACTAAACAGCGATTCCTTCGTTTCCCCAGGCAACAACCTGCGTTCGTAGGTAGCACGGCACCCGCTCGGAACAACCGAGTGGGCGGGATACGGTACCGAGATTAGGTCAGTCAAACACATAACACCACAGCCAACAAACGGGTGGGTTGGCATCACGAGCGCTTCAATCTCAGTAATTACATCGCGCATGACGTGCACGGCATTGAGCCCGCGTTCCGGCGTCGAGGCATGCGACGGGCGCCCATGGGTCTCTAGGACGAGTTCGGCACGACCTCGTCCAGCGCGGACCAATTGGAGTTCAGAGGATTCCCCGATAACGACATAATCAGGGCGGACTGACTGCATGACGTGGCGAAGAGCTGCACCTTCAATCAGTTCCTCCCCGACCGATCCAGAAATGACGGCACGTC
>PBBF01000044.1 GCA_002717745.1 Acidobacteriota bacterium | reverse complement strand
AGGCGGGTCTTCATCCGGGTCGATTTCAACGTTCCGATCGTGGACGGAAAGATTGCCGACGATACCCGGATCAAAGCATCGCTTCCGACCATTCGCTACGCAGTTACACGAAAAGCCACTGTCATTCTCGCCTCACATCTCGGACGCCCGAGAGGCCATCGATGCGATGATCTTACACTGCGCCCCGTCGCCGCTCGTCTGTCTGAACTCCTTCAGAGTCCCGTTAAGTTCACTGAAGCAATAATCGGAGCATCCGCGCAGAGAGTCATCGCTGATACAAAACCTGGCGACATCGTGTTGCTGGAAAACCTTAGGTTTCATCAAGGGGAAGAAGCCAACGCTCCAGAGTTTGCTAGAGCACTCGCTGACCTCGCTGACATTTACGTAAATGATGCCTTCGGTACCGCCCATCGAGCCCACGCATCAACCGAAGGGATTACACAACACTTGACCGAAGTAGGCACTGGACTCCTAATGGCTACTGAGCTCAACTATCTCGGGCGGGTGCTCAATGATCCGGACCGCCCGCTCGTCGCCTTGATCGGTGGCGCGAAGGTGTCTAGTAAGATTGACGTAATTCATAATCTGGTCGAACGCGCTGACACATTACTTATTGGTGGCGCCATGGCCTACACCTTCTTCAAGGAGCTGGGGCTTCCTATTGGCCAGTCACTAGTTGAGAATGAACTTTTGGAAACGGCACGAAACATCATAAGCAGAGTCAAAACTCGCGATATTGCCTTCGAATTACCAGTGGATCATGTCGTGACGTCTAAGACTGATGGTTCGGGTGCATACCAAGTGCTTGGGGTCAACGATCCGGAAATCGGCGACCGACTGGGCGTCGATATTGGGCCGAAAACTGTGGAGCATTATTCAAAAATCCTCGCTGGGGCGAGTACTGTGGTGTGGAATGGGCCGATGGGCATCTTTGAAACCGACGTCTTTTCTAATGGTACAAAAGGTGTCGGCCAAGCCGTCGCGGCTGTCAGAGGCACCACCATCGTCGGTGGCGGTGACTCCATCGCAGCAATAACCAGGTTAGGCGTAAAAGATCATATTTCTCACATCTCGACCGGTGGCGGAGCCTCGTTGGAATTTCTCGGCGGGCGAACCCTGCCCGGCGTTGCAGCCATACCGGATCGTCTAGCTGACAAGTCTGTATAGGTTTCCCTTCGCCGAGGTAATGATGCGCACTCCCCTGATCGCCGCAAACTGGAAGATGCACAAGACGGTTGACGAAGCGGAGGCCTTTCTCAAGGTGTTTCGTCGCCTGACTAAAGATGTGACTGGTGTCGACATCGTGATCGCACCACCGTTCACGGCGTTGACAGCTGTCGTAGCGGGCGTGCAAGGATCTTCAATTGCTGTCGCTGGACAGGATATCTTCTGGGAAGCAGAAGGTGCGTTCACCGGCGCGATCAGTCCAACGTTACTTTTGCAAACTGGCGCTACTCACGTCATCATCGGTCATTCTGAACGGCGGCAGGTCTTTGGGGATTCTGATGAGGCGGTCAACCTGAAAATGAGATCTGCACTCGACTTCGGATTGGCACCGATCCTTTGTATCGGAGAAACACTCGAGGAACGTAATAACGACGAAACACTTATTGTGCTAACCCGCCAAATCTGTCAGGGCCTCGATGGTCTAGCCGGTAGGAACATCGCCCCGCTCGTTGTCGCCTATGAGCCCGTTTGGGCGATCGGTACAGGGCACCATGCCACTGCCGAGCAAGCCGGTCAGGCACATAGCCACATTCGTACAACGCTAAGGGAAAAGTTTGGAAAAGGTGCGGCCGGGTCGTGTCGAATCGTGTACGGTGGCAGCGTCAAGGCCGGAAATGTCCGAGAGCTTGTCGCACAGCCGGAGATTGACGGTGCGTTAGTCGGCGGTGCTAGCCTCGACCCGGAAAGCTTTTTCGAGATTGTGGAAGGTGGCCGAGTTACGACAGTATAATAGGTGGCTATGTTTTATTACGCACTGTTAACCGTCTACGTGCTTGTCTGTTTACTTCTACTCCTAATAGTGCTCTTGCAGCAAGGCAAGGGAGGCGACATCGCGAGCGCCTTCGGAGGGGGTGGCAGCCAAACTGCATTCGGCGCGAGGGGAAGTGCGACTGTTCTCTCAAAAGCAACGACTGTCCTTGGAACGCTGTTCATCGTCGGAGCGCTCATCTTGGCGATTATTGGTCAGCAAGGACCTGGTTCCCTCCTAAGTGGCTTCGATGATCCTCAAGGGGTGCCGCTTTTACCGGCTGCTGCTACCGCAGTAGAACCAGCGGTGGCGGAGACACCAGCAGACACCGAAGCTGCCGAAGCAACGTCGGTCGATCCGCCTCAGCGGTAGTTAGATCTGATCACGGCCTTCGGTCTGAGATTGTACCCAACCATTGAGGCGCGGAAGTGGCGGAACTGGCAGACGCACCAGCTTGAGGGGCTGGCGGTGGCAACATCGTAGGGGTTCGAATCCCCTCTTCCGCACCAATCTTGACCCTCCGTCGCCGTAATGCGTTCAAGGACTATCCTCCGCCGAACTGCTGGGTAACACGACGGGCGGTTGCGGATCGAGGGGTGTCAAGTCGCGGCCGGCGAGCGCCGGATGATCGGGAAGGATCTTTGTGGCTCGGAATACGGGGTAGGTCCAGCTAGCCGTCGGATGGGGCCGCGATCCATCAGGCATCTTCACGTCGCCCGAGTAGGGCGTCCAGTACTCCCAGACGATCTCTCCCTCTGAAGTAACTTCCAAGAATCGTCCTTGCGCACCTGAGGTGATCATCGTGTGACCGTCAGCTAGACGGTGGGCCCCCGAAATGAACGAGCTAAACATTGAGCTCTTATCGGGCGCCGTGTAACTCCACGACAGAGTCTCTGGACCGAAGGCCTCGGCATCTGGCACAACGAACAGGCCCTTCTCGTCCGTTGGTAGCGCGAACTCGAAGACCGCAGAATAACGGCCTTCGGACCCACTAAGGTTGTTGTTGAATACCAACAGGTGCCCCGCACCGGGCATACCCTGGGGAATCCACCGGGGGTCATGCTGGCCAAACAATCGCTGCTGGGTCCCATCGCCCCGCCCGTAGGCGCGGGGATTTCCCCAGCGGTAGAGGAGGTCACCTCCTCTTCCCCAACGCCCACCGGTGTGACCGGCCGCTTCGTCGACCGTGGTGCCGTGGTCAATGATCCAGACCTCGTTATATTTCAAAATACTTAGAACGATTTGATCGAGATCGGCGTTATACGCGATGGCATTGGTGTGCATGAAGTCTGACTGCAGGTCTTTTGGCGTGGTGTCTGACGGGACGTAGCCGAGCGTCTTGAGTCGTGCAAGCTCTTCCTCGGATATCTTCGGGGGCTCTAGCTCGCCGTTAACATCAATTAGCTCGGGGTGTTCGGATGGGTCGCCGTGGTTGTCTAGCGTCTCATCGTAGTTCTGGATCGTATGGTCCCACATATGCCACTCCCATACGATCCGAGCCTCGTGGGGTGATTGGCGCTCGAACTCAACAACCATGTCTGGCCACAGCCCCGCTTCGGGAGTTAGCTCCGGCCGTCGGCCCGCCCGCCGTACTTCCTCGACGCCCTTGCGCTCCCAAGCAATGGCCAATATGTTGCCGTTGGGGAGCATCGCTACGTCGTGGTGCAAAAGACGATCTTCGTTGGCAAGGGTGAAGTTCGACACCACCTCACCATCCCAGGTGAATTCCTGGATGCGACCACCCAGTCCACCTCCACTGAACGTCGGCACCTCCGGTTCGCGTGCGCCACGGATCAGATGACCATTGTCCAAGAGGTACACCCCGCCGGACGGCGCGTAATTGCTCTTCCACGTGTGCACAACTTGACCGGCGTTATTAATGAGATAAGTCGTGTCCGATAACAGGGGCGTGAAGTAGACGTAGCCTGGCGAGGCCTGAGGTGTGTTTACCCGAACACCACGGGGTTCACTTGCCTGCACAACTGTGGAAGCGTCCGCATCTCGATCCGTACTCGACTCAGAAACCTCCTGTCCCCCACAACCGATCATGTACATTGCAGCTACAACCACTACAAAGGTCCCAATCAGCGGTGTAGAACTTTTATCCTCCCGCCGTCTCATCTCGTTAAATCCCTTCACTGTTCCACAACAAATGCTGGTTTACTCGCCGGTAGTAAGGCAGAAGGCACCGGCATAATGTTCCAGGTAAATCGGCTAAGTTGGTCCGAATACTCCAGAAGGACACTTCGGTGCCACCCGTGGTCAGCCCAAGCGTAACTCCGTACCTGACCCTGGTCGTCACTTGCCACGTAAAGTTCATCCCGACCATCTCGGTCTAAGTCCAGAAGGATAGCTGCGTGCTCAAAGCCTGAGGATTCGGCGTCAATCAACTCCGTTGTCCAACCGTCTTCGCCCGGAAGTAACAGCCAGAGGCCGGCTTTGTAAGTCGCAGCAACTAGCTCCAGAGTGCCATCACCATCAACGTCACCAGCTGTAAGAAAGCGGCAAAGGCGATCGTTCAAAGTGGCTACTACGTTCGGCTCTGCCGATTGGATGCCGGCATCATAGCGGCGAATCTCGATTTGCCCCCCTGAGACCGCCTCAACCGACACATAGAGTTCATCGCGCCCATCACCGTCAACATCTTCCACTAGAATCTCTTTCGCGTGACGCAAACCGAGGTCTACCACTTCCACGCGTCCTTCCCCTGCTGCTGGCGTGTATCGCACAACTTTGCCTGGCTGGGATGTGCCATCCAGCGCGTTCGGAGCCGTGGCAGTTGCATAAATCTCAAGCAATCCGTCACCGTCCAAATCGCCGAGTTCAATCTCGTGCACCACCTTATTCGGTTCACGATCGAGTTCATCTACGGAAAAACCACCTGAGCCGTCAGGCCTTACCACCGCTACAACTCCCTGATCATGTGTTGCCACGGCGATGGCGACGGAACCATCGCCGTAAATATCACCCACTTCGGCGTCTCGCATTCGGCTGAATGCCCCGCCAAAATCAGCTTCCCACAACGTGTCACTAGTCCCATCAGTCTTCCAGAGCTTCACGGCAGCGTTCATTCCGCCGAGAGTTAAGATACCCTCAGCCCCGTCGCGGTCTCGGTAGACCATCGCCTTATGAAACACGTTACTGTCGGGGTCCTCAAGGACACGATGGGTCCACTCGTCCCCCTGACGCGTCAGGATTCCTAGGCGTGCAGGCAGAGGCATTGGCGAACCATCCTCGTTTTCGCTCAGAACAGCTAAGGCTAGAACGAGGGCATCGTCCTCTCCCCCGACGACTTCACCAGAAGGGAGATCCTGCTGATCACTTCCAGAACAGGCACAGAAAAAGCAGATCGCAACTACAAGAATGAGCGAGCGGATTTCTGCGGTCCCAGTCAGGTTCATAGCCGGTGCAAGGCCCAGAGCTCAAGGGATTGGATCAAGATTCAGTTCTTCACTAAAACGAGACCACCCACAACAGTCTAGCCACTGTCTCCAAACTCCACCCTCAATTAAATACCACAAACTATCCGTGCTCGCGCGCTAACGATTCTCGGTGCCAGAATCCTGTCATGTTTCTGATTCATTCAACAATCGTAATCGAGTTCTCACTAAGAAATTGCATGCTCTTCTCAACACGCGATCAGACAGTGAGCAATGAAGCCCCCAGAGCCTGATGTTCTCAAACTAAGAGTGGCTTTGCCTTAATAGAGTCGGGCTGCATCTCATCATTTGGGTAGGTTGCACCAAGCCGTATAATGCAAGCGTGCCTGTCACGCTCGGCTTGGATTCACTCGGGTCTTCCGGCCGATTGTCCAATCAGCGCGTAGGACTTGTCTGCAACCCGGCCTCCCTCGACCGCCATTTCCAGCACGCGGCCAAGGTAGTGGTTAACTCAGGCGCAAAGCTAACCGCTCTTTTTGGTCCACAACACGGTTTCACATCGGACCGCCAAGACAATATGGTCGAGACCCCTCACGGGCACGACGAGCACCACTTGGTTCCAGTCTATTCCCTTTATAGCGAGACCCGGACTCCAACCACCGAAATGCTCAACGGGATTGACCTGATGGTCATCGACCTTCCAGACATCGGCACGCGCGTTTACACCTATGCATCGACAATGGCTAACTGTCTTCGTGCGTGCCGTGAACACGGCATCCCAGTAATCGTCACAGATCGACCGAACCCTATCGGTGGAGTCACTGTCGAAGGTCCGATGCTTGAGTCTGGATGGACCTCATTCGTGGGTCAGTTCCCGATTCCGCTCCGACACGGCCTGACGATGGGAGAACTGGCTGAGCTCTTCAACTCAGAATTTGGTGTTGGCGCCGAGCTCGAGATTGTGCCAATGACCGGTTGGAATCGTGCGATGTATTTTGACAATACGGGACTGCCATGGGTAATGCCGTCGCCGAACCTCCCTACACTCGAGAGCCTCATCGTGTATCCGGGCATGGTATTACTTGAGGGAACCAATCTGTCAGAGGGACGTGGCACCACTCGTCCATTCGAATTGTTTGGCGCCCCCTGGTTACACGGCGAGCAATTAGCAATCCACCTAAACGACTTGGGACTCCCTGGTGTACGATTCCGCCCTGCGAGATTTGAACCGACATTTCAGAAACATGCTGGTGCTGCCTGTGCAGGCTGCCAGATCCACGTTGTCGACCGTCAGCGGTATGGTTCCGTCAAAACTACGTTGGCCATCCTTGATGCCTGCCGGAAAATGGACCCTGATCAGTTTGCGTGGAAAGAGCCACCTTACGAATATGAGTATGAACGCATGCCAATCGATCTACTCTGGGGTTCTGACCGACTTCGAACATATCTCGATACAAGCAGGTCCGTGGCAGATGCTCATGCGGAAGGGTTAGACGATTTTTCGGAGATCCGGGAACGATATCTGCTGTATTGAGTAATTTTCGGTAAGAGTGCTGGCCGTTGAGCAGCCTCCTTTCGGTTTTTCCCGAGTCACAGTGTGCAGGCACCTGCAAGACCCTTATGAGCCTTTGACTCATGCCATGTGAGGCGGTACGATCCGATCCTTTCGCTCAGGACGACTCCCCTCTGCGGGAGTGCGTCGACCGACTCTAGCGTAATGCCGAGTATTCAGAACTCGCCCTGCACGTATCTTGCCCGTCGCCTTACAGTGGTGGTACAGCTCATTGCCGCGATTCTAATCGGAAGTAGTGTTGTCAAGACCACCACACAGAATGCAGCACAAGAACCCGCCCACGGCAAAACTGTCGAGCGATTGATGATCACCAACGCCATGGTGATTTACGGCAACGGTCGCCCTCCGTTTGGCCCGGTAGACATCGTCGTTGAAGACGGACTCATAACACGCGTCGGGACCTGGACAACTGGTAGCGCACGTATACCCGACGCTGTGATTGATGCGACCGGGAAATACGTCATGCCCGGAATCATTAACACCCACATGCACTGGCACGAATGGCGCGTACCCTCAATCCCTCAGTCGATTCAGTATGAACGCAATTTGTACCTAGCAGCAGGTGTCACAACTGTCCGCGAAGTAGGCGGGAACTTCAGAAAATCGAAAATCTGGCAATCCGAGAGCGCTGCGAACGCAATCGTTTCACCTAGAATCTTAGTTTACGTTCGCCCCGAACTGGGCACCAATCGAACACCTGAGGAGATACGCATAGGCGTCCGTCAGGCCAAATTAGACGGTGCCGATGGTTTAAAAATTGGCGGACTTGATAGAGACCAGTTGGAGGCGCTCCTCGGTGAGGCGCATATTCAAGGACTTCGAACCGCTGCGCATATCGGGGTAGAAGAAACAACAGCTGCTGATTACATAGAACTGGGAGTTGGTTCAATCGAACACTTCTATGGAATTGGAGAGGACGCAATCGACGGTATCCAAGATTTCCCAGCTGACATGAACTATAGCGATGAAACGCACAGGTTCGCCTACGCTGGTGAACTGTTTGCGCAGGCTGACCCAGAAGGATTGCGTACGGTTGTCGAATCGATGATCGCGCACAATGTCGGCTGGAGTCCAACACTGTCGATCTACGAGGCAAGCCGAGACGTTGTGCGTGCTCAAAATCTACCCTGGTATCGTGACTATTTACATCCATCCATGGAAGAGTTTTGGAGGCCGGCTCCCGATCACCACGGGTCCTACTTCGCGGGTTGGACTTCGTCCAACGAAGCCGCTTGGCGCCGTAACTACCGGATTTGGATGGACGCGCTCCATCACTTCGGGCGGCGCGGCGGCCTCATCACCACAGGAGACGACGCTGGCTACATTTATTCGCTGTATGGCTTCGGACTGATCCGTGAGCTGGAGCTACACGAGGAAGCGGGCTTCCACCCGCTGGAAGTTCTGAAACATGCAACTGTCAACGGTGCGCGGATGCTTGGACTTTCGGACAAACTCGGACGTGTTCGGGTTGGTTACCTTGCTGACCTACTCGTTGTGAACGGGAATCCGCTCGAAAATCTGCGTCTTCTCAATCCTTATGGCACGAGTGTGAATGTCGATGGCCGAAGTGTTCACGGCGGTGGAATCGAATGGACGATCAAAGACGGCGTGCCTTACCACGTTCCAACCCTGATGGATGAAGTACGGCAGATGGTTGACGACGCGCGAAGCAGCAACTGGCATAATGTAACGTCCGGGCACCCGTAGGAAACAGAGAATGACACGTCAACGGCCGGTTCAGGATCTCAAGGACTTCTCGGCGGTGCACGAAGAGCTGATTACAGCAGCACCTGACCGTGTTCTAGCGGCTTTCTTCAGTCCAATTGACCTATCAGCCTGGTGGCTCACAACTCGATCCGTGGCTGTTCCACAACCGCTTGGCGTTTATGCGGTGGAATGGGAGCCTACGTCGTTTCGTGACCCAATACTGGGTCCACTCGGCGGCGCATTTCACGGCACCGTGATGGAGTATCGAGCCAATAGGGAATTCTTCGTTGCTAATGCTTTCTGGCTGCCCCCGGAGGGACCACCTCTTGGACCGATGGCGCTTCAAGTTACTTGCCGAGTTGAGGGCCCTGGTACACGAGTGCAGATCCGTCAGAGTGGCTGTGGCATGGGTGAGCGCTGGGAGCGTTACTACAGTGTCATTGAATCGGGCTGGGTTACGTCTCTCCAGTCGCTGAAGGCTTACATAGAAACTGCGCCGAAGCGCGTGGTCCCACCGGCAACCAGCGCGGTTGACAGGAAACCCATGGCTCGTATTGAAGAGCTAACAACAACGTCCCGGGCAGTGAAACACGCCCGTCGACGGTCCTAGTAGCCTGACTTGACTTCGACGATGGACGCGGACGTCATCATCATCGGTGGTGGCGTTGTCGGGTCTAGTATCGCTTACCATCTATTGACAGACGGTTTTACTGGCCGAGTTGTCGTTGTCGAGCGTGATCCAACATACGCGAGAGCATCGTCGAACCTAGCGATGGGTGGCATTCGCCAACAGTTCTCTTCTGCGCTCAACATTCAACTAGCACAATACAGCATCGACTTTTACACCGATTTCGATCATCGCTTTAGTTTGAAGGGTTCAGCTGCAGCATCGTTTCAACAACGAGGCTATCTCTTTCTAGTTGACACGAAGGGCCGGGAACGTTTCGAAGCCCGTCTGAAGGAGCAGCATGCCCTTGGTGCACACGTCTCGCGCCTCTCCGTGGCTGAACTGGAACACCTTGTACCAGGCATGACCGTTGAAGACCTGGAGTTCGGTGTCCTTGGTCCAAATGACGGGTATGCAAATCCGAAAGCCGTGCTGGCCGGGTTCCGCGAGGGAGCCAAGACCGTCGGTGCCGAGTTCATTACGGGCGAAGTCACCGCGATTCACCGTGAAGGCAACCGGGTCTATGGAGTCGAGATTGAAAGAAAGGACAATATAAACGCTGCCGTCGTCGTCAATGCAGCGGGTCCGTACGCCGCACGGGTTGCGGAACTCGCAGGAGTCACGATCCCGGTCCAGCCAGTACGGCAGCACCTCTTCCGTGCATTTCTACGAACCCCAACTTCCAAACGGTACCCGATGATCGTCGATCCGTCTGGTGTGCATTGGCGACATGACGATCCTCAACACATCGATGAACAGGATCGGTTCATCGTCGCCCGCACAAAACTTGACGAACCGCCAGGGGAAAATTTCGTGTGCGACATGTCACGTTGGGAACAAGACTTTTTTCCAGCTCTACAACGTCGTCTGCCTGACCATAGTGACTATACCCACGTGGAGGGATGGAGCGGTTTGTACGAAATGACACCAGATCACAATCCGGTATTCGGCTCAGTGCCAGACCGCTCAGGGTTTCTACTGGCCAATGGTTTCAGCGGACATGGGCTCATGATGGCACCCGCTACGGGTAAGGCTCTCTCCGAGCTAATCCGCCTGAACCGCTACGAGACGTTCGACCTTACGCCTCTACATGTGACGCGGTTCAACAAGAATAGACTGTTTAGGGACGACGCAACGCTCTAGCTTCGGATATATTTCGGCGCACCCGATCCAGGGTGCAAGGGAGAACCAATGCGCATTGAAGCGTGGACACAGGCGATCATTGCGGACGTCAAGTTGAGGGGCCTGTCCCAACTGGTTCCACTCTTAGGTGGACTCGTTCAGGCGACGCAGACGCTCCGGTTGGCCGATTGGAATGAATCCGCTGACCGCGACGATCAGGAGAATGTTATCGTAACGAAGGAGTCAGATTGACTTCGGAACTCTGCCTTCGCACGATCGCTGAACTGGCACCCCAAGTCAAAAAGGGTGCGATCTCGGCGCTAGAACTTACCGATGCTTGCCTCGAGCAAATCACCAAGCGCGAGGCTGACCTCAATGCCTTCATCGCTGTCGATAGAGACGGTGCCAGAGCTACCGCTAATCGCGCAGACGATGAAATCGCTGCCGGCCAGTACCGTGGACCACTGCACGGTATCCCAATATCAGTCAAGGACATGGTCGCTGTTGCCGGATTGCCGACGACAGCGGCATCGAGAGTCCGGCCAACGACACCAGCTCAACATGATGCAACCATCGTTGCCAACCTTAAGGCTGCGGGCGCAGTCGTGCTCGGCAAATGCAATCTGCACGAGTTCGCATTTGGCACAACAGGAGAAGATTCGGCATTCGGGCCAACCCGTAATCCCCATGACACTTCGCGGTCACCCGGCGGTTCCAGCGGTGGCTCGGCGGCAGCTGTCGCGGCCGGGATGTCTTATGGGTCGATCGGAACAGATACCGGAGGATCAATACGGATCCCTTCAGCAGCGTGCGGCGTTGTTGGCTTGAAACCTGGTTTTGGTGAACTGTCGTGCGATGGCGTTCTACCGCTCAGTCGGTCACTTGACCACGTGGGCCCTTTGGCACGAAGCGTGGTGGACGTCTGGCTCCTCTACCGGGCAATGGGGGGTGAACAAACTACGGTGCCACTTAAGGGCACAACAAGAAAAAAACTACGGCTTGGTGTGCCACGGCGGCATTTCATGGATCATCTTGACCCACACGTTCGTGATCACTTCAACGATGCTTTGGACCGGCTAGGCAACGCCGGTGTGGATCTTAGTGACGTTGACGTGCCCCACGCAGGAGAAATCGCAGCCGTTTACCTGCATATAGTCTTACCCGAGGGTATGACCTATCACTCCAAAACACTCAACTCTCGGCCTGAGGATTACACCCCAGGCGTTCGCCGACGTCTAGAAATGGGACACTACATACTCGCCGAAGATTACCTAAGAGCGCAGCGCGGCCGGGAAATGTTGCGACGTGAAGTGACTGAAGCGCTGTCAGTCCACGACGCCCTTATCCTTCCCACGCTGGCCATCCCTGCTCCACCATACGGTATCGAGTCAGTTACCGTGGACGGTCTGACTGAGTCAGTCAGGAATCTGACCCTCCGACTCACCCAAGTGTTCAACCTCACTGGTCATCCAGCAATCTCGATCCCAAGTGGTAACACGCCCACCGGCCTTCCGTGTGGTCTTCAACTCGTCGGTCATACGAATCAGACGGTGAACTTGCTCACTGCCGCGCGATACGTTGAAGAGACCATCCGATAGGCATCGACAGCCGCGATTTACTGATCAGACTGAAGCTCACGCACTTCCTAAAGTAAACCGCCAACGGGAAGATGAGAAAGTCGCTCCACTGCCCCGTAAGTGATTCACGGCAGAACAATCTTCTCAGGTGCATCGAGACCAATGTCGTGGAGTCCGTCCTTAATCACTGTTAGGTCACCAACAACTACAGTCGAAAGGTGAAGCGGGTCAAGATGCGTCTGAGTGACTCTGACGATATCCTCCGATTGAACAGCAGTAACACTCGGACTGAACTGGGTAAAGTGATCATGGGGCAAGTCGTGTAACGCCAGTTGGGCTAATCCGCGAACAATCTGATTAGCGGTTTCGAACCCTTGCGGATATCCCCGCGTCAATGTCCGCTTGGCATGTACGATCTCCGAGTCTGTGAGTGGGCGTCCATCACGCACGGCATGCAGCTCCCCGAGCACCTCTTGAATTGCGTTTGCGGTCACATCTGTGTGAACACTTGTCTGGACCGAAAACGGCCCTGGCTCTCGGCGAAAGTCGAACGACGATTGCGCACCGTAGGTGTAACCCTTAGCTTCACGTAGATTCAAGTTGATTCGGCTGGTGAACTGGCCACCCAGCGCTGTGTTCATGACCAGGAGCGGAAAATAGTCAGGGGTATTCCTAGCAACAGCCACGTGGCCAATCCGCAATTCTGATTGTGCAGCCTGTGGACGGTCCCAGACAACGAGAGAAGCCCGCTTCGATTCACCGTGGGGTATTCGTTCTGACTGCTGACCCACCGTCCCCACTGCTTTCCAATCACCAAAAGCCTCACCAGCCATTTGTTCAAACTCCGCGTGGGTAGCATCTCCGGCTAAAATCACGATCGCCTCAGATGGGCGATAGGCTTGGGAGTGCCTCGCAACGATGTCGTCTCTGGTTAGCCTGCGGATGGCCGACTCCGTCCCAAATGGCAGATGCCCGTAGGGTTGGTCACGATACAAAACATGCGCGAATGCACGATCGGCGATAGCCGCTGGGACTTCTCTGAGCTGTGCCAAACGGTCTAAACGAAGTTTCCGAAGTCGATCGAACGCTTCGAGCTCGAAACGCGGCTCGCCCACAAGTTCAGCTAGTAAGGACAGTGCTTTATTCGAAAAACGACGCAGCATCGTCAGACGAAGCGTCGTCGCGTCCATTCCAACTCTGACATTGAGTTGCGTGCCTAGGCGCCCCAGCAACCGATGTAATTCAAGACCGGAGCGTTTACCACAGCCCTCATCTAGGAGTGCCGCGGTTAGAGATGTAACCCCCGCCTGGCCCATCGGATCCTCGGCTGAGCCTCCTGGAAGTAAGAGTAAACAGCTCACGACAGGTATCTTGCGGTGCTCAACGCTCCAGACGGAAAGGCCATTGGGAAGGATTACCTTGCACACTGATGGAAAAGTGAAAGAAGGATCAGGCTCGACTTCTGGCAGCCTTGAACGATCGACCCGCATTAAGACACCTCTGCGACAACCGAATCTGGCAGTGCGAGCTTGGTCGCCCCAATTGGCACAACGCTCACCGCGATCCGTTGCCGATCCGATAGATGGTCTCGTGAGATTCTGGCGATCGTAGCGCTCGTCGCATTACGGTACCGCGAGAGGTCGGTCTCAAAGTATCCTGGATCGTTCACCACAACGTTATAACCATTGAGCTGATCCGATTTACCACCAAACCCTCCGACCGTCTCCAGTTGGCATACAAAACTTGTTTCGATCTGCACAAGGCTACGATGAAGTTCATCAGTCGTCAGTTCGTCAGCACTTACCCGCTCCAACTCGATGGAAATTACGTCGTCAAGCTCGCGAAGGGTATGCCCTGGCGCGGCAGTGGCCACAATCTGAAAAACACCAGACAACTCCCGTGAAGACTGAACGACACTCACGTCCGTTGCCAATCGCAGTTCGTGTACCAGGGTTCTGTAGAGGCGTGATGCTTTGCCGTTTGACAGTACATCGGAAAGAAGATCAAGTTCCGCATCACCTGGCCCGAAGAGTTGAGGAGAATGCCATGCGAGATAGAGCCTAGGCAGCTCGACTCGGTCTTCAATTAATAAGCGCCGCTCATCGCAAATCAGGGGTCCCTCAACTTCGACCGCCGGAGGCGCTGGCCCTCCGGAAATCTCTTCAAAGTAGTGCTCAGCCATTTCAAGCACCTTATCTACTTCGACATCACCGGCGATTGTCAGCGAGGCGTTCGCCGGCCCGTAAAAAGTTTTGAAGAACGAACGAACTTCGTCGAGCTCGGCAGCCTGAAGGTCTTTAATCCGGCCAATCGTCATCCAGCTATATGGATGGTCGACGGGATAGAGAGCCTCCATGGTTGCCATCCCAACCATGCCATATGGACGATTCTCATAGTTCTGCCGGCGTTCGTTCAGCACAACATCCCGCTGATTCTCAAATTTCTCGCGCGTCAAAGCTGGCAGCAAGTGGCCCATCCGGTCCGACTCCATCCAAAGAGCCAAATCGAGGGCACTCGAGGGCACAACTTCCCAGTAGTTGGTACGATCGGCGTTAGTTGAACCGTTTAGTTCAGCACCAGCTTGCTGTAACGGGTAAAAATATCCTTGGTTGGTATGCTGAGATCCCTCAAACATCAAATGCTCGAACAGATGTGCAAACCCGGTGCGCCCCGGTCGTTCGTTCTTTGAACCAACGTGATACCAAACATTCACTGCAACGATTGGACAGCCGTGATCCTCATGGACTATCACATCAAGACCATTGGCGAGAGTGTGCTTAATGAACGGGAGGTTCATAACGTCCAATCAACGCCGCGACTCACTAGTAATGCTTCCAGATCAGGAACGACGCTTCAGGTTCGTTAATCAACGGGTCGGATAATTAACCAATCACGAGATTGCCGTTATCATCACGCTACAGGGGCATCGACGCTTGTCTGATAGCTAGCAATCGAAACCTGTGCGGCCAGCCGCGCGGCCGCATCAATTAACGACTGACCTGCGGGGCATTCCGGTTCGGCTACAACGATCGGCGTACCACTGTCGCCACCAACACGGATCGGTTCATAGAGTGGAATCTTCCCTAGGAATGGAATTTCCATCTGCTCGGCCAGGGACTCCCCGCCGCCCTTACCAAAGATGTCGCTCTCATGACTGCAGCTCGGACAGATGAAGTGGCTCATGTTCTCCAAGAGCCCTAACACCGGAATATTAAGCTTCTGATACATGCGGATAGCTCGCCGTGTGTCGGCCAACGATACCTTCTGTGGAGTAGTGACGGTCACTGCACCCGATACCGGGACGGTTTGGCTCAGGCTGAGTGCCACATCGCCAGTCCCGGGAGGCATGTCAATCACAAGGTAGTCCAACTCACCCCAGTTGACTTCTCGAAAGAACTGCTGGATCACGCCGTGCAGCATTGGCCCACGCCAAATCACCGGAGACTCATCCTGTGTCAGGAAGCCGATCGACACGACTCGAATACCATGGCACTCCGCTGGCACGATCTTCTGGCCGTCCGTCTCCAATTGCGTCTGCGCTCCGAGCATAATCGGTACGTTCGGACCGTACACATCCCCATCGAGTAGTCCGACGCGGCTTCCGTGTCGAGCCAGCGCGCAGGCTAAGTTC
The DNA here is from genome assembly GCA_002717745.1 of Acidobacteriota bacterium. Lineage (GTDB taxonomy): Bacteria > Acidobacteriota > Vicinamibacteria > Vicinamibacterales > UBA823 > UBA11600. Next base: position 1,464 of record PBBF01000044.1, on the reverse strand, counting down.
ACAGATACGGTTGTCTTGCCAACCCCTCCCTTACCCGCCCCAACCGCAATGATGTTCCTCACGCCTGGGATTGCTGCTCGTCCTTCGTCCGGCGACGACGCGGAACGTACATTAGCCGTCATCTCGACGTGCACTTTCTCAACACCGGGTAGTTGACGCAGCACCGTTTCAGCCTGGTCACGCATCTGATCCTTAACGGGACAGGCTGGCGTGGTGAGTTCGATAACGACCGAGACCATCTCCCCATCGATGCTGACCTGCTTGACAAATCCGAGACTCACGATATCCCGATGGAGATCAGGATCCTGGATGACTTTGAGCGCTTCCAGCACTGCCGACTCGTCAATTCCCTGTTGAGACAAGTTCACCCTCTTGAAAATAGCGCACTACGAACACGCTCGCCGTTCCCGACTTACTTGAACTAGAGCCATGCCACACAGACACACAGACGTAGCTTATCGAGTTTGTCCTCAACCTGACAAGGTGGAGAGGAACGTTTTATCCGAAATAGGGGCCATCCACTACTGGATGGTGACATGCACTTCGACGTCGGTTTTAGGTGCACATGGAGGATTGACTGCGAAACAAAAACAGGCATCGGGCCGAACGCCTGGTGGAATCGACAAGTGTACAACATGACTGTTCGGTTCCGTCCCTGTACCGCCACACATCGAACAGTCGTCGTTCCATACCGCACCACGTCCACCGCAGACTAAACATGTACTTCGCACTGGGACTTCCAATGACACGTGAACACCCTCACACGCCTCACGCCAGGATAGCCGGACCTGGGTGACACACGGGCTCTTGGTAGCCATCAGCCCGCGACCGATCCGGTCGACTACCCGAACCACCGATGGGAAATCAATTGCTACGTCGTGCTGCTGAGAAACGGTGCGTTGTGGAAAGTCCAGGATACTACCGGGCGTGGAGCGCGCGGTGGCCAATTCACTGCCCACTTCATACGCCCGCACTATTTCGCACGCCCAATCGGCCATCCGGTCACGTCGGTTTGCACGCACACGACGTTGACGCACGACCTCTTGGTGCACGCGACGTAAATCGTCTGGCAGGGCACCCCGAGGTACTCCAATCACCCATGAGTACTCAGACACAGTCGCTAACCATAGGAGCGGGTTTTAAGCTTGTCAAGGTGACAGGCCAGTAACTAACAATGTCGTGAATCAATGACGCGAAACGTTTGACCAGAGCGCAGGCCATCATTTTTTTTCAAGATGAGGGTTACAATGATAACCGTTGTCTCGTCGCCTGCGAATATGTCAAACCCTTTCGCTATGAGGCAACTTCCCTACGGTAGGCATTCGGGTAGAACCGTCGGGCAGTGAATATTCTAGGGAAAGGAGCGCACAACGAAAGGCGTGATACTCGGTCGGCACGTATCTCCGACTGGCGCTTACCTAGCGTGAGGAAATAGTCAAAATCATCTCGCGCCGGAGCGATTCT
>PBBF01000043.1 GCA_002717745.1 Acidobacteriota bacterium | reverse complement strand
ATTCGCAGTGGAGAATATAAAAATGACACATGGGAAGACGGCCGCAACATTCCACCATCCGTAGTACATCTTGCCGTCAGGGCCTTTTATTTCTGACTGTATTTCGCGAAACACTCGGGTGAAGCGATTACTCATAGCCAACTCTTTCAGTCAATAGCGACGATGTTGGACACGATGGTCAGTCAACAGATTGCCGGTAAGAGGTTTACACGGACTTCAGGGTTTTTTCAGGCGTCTGCACTAGACGTCAATTCACCCGCCACGGAGCAAGCGTAACCCTGGCGATCTTCCAAACCTGTTTCAAAGATGCCACGGTCTGCCACCCAGCGCTGCGTACTGTCGAAAATACGTCGGTCGTAGGGTAAGAACACAATCCGTTCGCCCGGGCCGAACCTCCTCACGTCCATTACGTCGTGCCACCGGGGCGGAAAGAACTTTTTGTAGAAGTGTGTGTACCGTTCTGGATGAAGGTCGATGTCTGCCTGCGCACGCTTCAATGCACGGTAGTACTTTCTAACATCATCTTCATTGGCATCGTTCGGAACAAGCGCTGCAACCATGAACGTTGTGTCGAGAATCTTTCGAAAGCCGAGTTGCTCGGCAAGATACAACGGTCCGCCGAACAGCCCCGCTGCCGGCACCTCACGGTCAACGAGCAACTCTAGTCGCTGAAACAGCATGCCGCCAAAATGGAGCGAGATTTCCTCTTGCCGCAAGAACGGTTCCAAAGCCTGCATGGTTGAATAGTGACTGCCTGACTGATAGCCAACGGAAATCGGCACGTTCGCCAGGTCTTCAGGCCGTCTGATATTCGACTCTTCTGATACGTAAATGCCTGATGGTGTGACCGAATAGGCTTCACCCCAGAGTTTGCCATGTCCCGCGGCGGCAGCCATATTGATGGTCCAGTGGCACGCACAACTCACGTCGGTCGTCTTTCGCAGGCCCGATTCGATACTTTGATAAGCCCCGCGAATCTGATCCTTGGGTAATGGGTCGGCGGATTTCACCGAGAAGTTCCCTTTTGGCCGTTTCTTGAATTCATACTTGAGGCCTTCCTCAGTGAAGTAGCCCTGATCGTGAGCGACCCATTCTTGGAGCCGCATATGCGGACTGATTACAAACGCACCCATGTCGTTCTCCCTCTCCCTTGACCCACCGGCTGTTACAAACTACCTCAGCCTTGCTGGATCACGAATGCTGCCGCGGTTCCACCAAACATACCGTTGACCTACGTCCGCTCGACACCAGGGTTATGAATCCTTGCGGCAAGTTGTGCTGCTGCCGGCCAACCCGACCGCGAAATTCTCCTCGTAGCCGTCGCAAACAATAGCCGATTTTGCCGCAAGAGACTACACGTCCCCGTTTGTGCGTCTGCTCCAGTACCAAAACGCGGGTACACCAGTTAGAACGAGCCCGGCCCCGATAATTGCGTCCCATGGATGGCTCCACAGAGTTTGCAAAACTAACGCCCAGGCGACAGTGCCGAAAATTATCGGAATATATGGGTAGCCAGTGACTTCGTGAGGTCGAGAGTCATTTTGATAACGATACCGAAGGATAACCACAGCGAACGCGCCGAGCATGTAGAAAAGCCACACGGCCACTACGACGTAGGTGAAAAGTTGTTCATAACGGCCCGTCAAGGTCAGAAAACTGGCCCAGATGCCCTGACATAACAGCGCATTGCCTGGTACCTTTTGCTCATTGACCGTCGCGGCCCAGTCCACGAAGAGGCCATCGCGAGCCATGGCGTAGGTAACGCGGGCGCCCGAGAAGAGTAAGCCATTGACCGCGGCCAGGCAGGAAACGATAACTGCCAACGTAACTACCCGGCCACCGAAAACACCGAACACGTGTGTCGCAGCGTCGGCCATGATTCGTTGGGAGTCGAACGCGGCGATTGGCGGAAGCGCCCAAAGCACCCCGGAGGTTACTAGCAGGGCGAGCAAGGTCGTGGCGATCACTGAGTAGGACATGGCACGAGGCAGGGTAACTGACGGGTTCCGGAGTTCGCCGCCAACCAAAGTCACGCCAGTCCAGCCACTGAACGCCCAGAGTGCCGCGGCCACGGCCGCACTGAAGCCGGCGACGGTGCGGGTCAGAGTCGCGTCCGGAAACGGGGTGCGAAACGAATCCATTCCATCGCCGCCATACCAGAAACAACCGACAACGATCATGATCAGTAACACAAGCTTGACGACCGTCAAGACATTTTGGGTTGCGGTGCTTCGACGAAGCCCTGACGCATTCCAATGCGACAACCCCAAGATCAATGTGACCGCGCCGCCTGTCGTCATCATTGGGCTGAGTGGAATCAGTGCGCCTAGGTAGGTCATGCCCGCGATGGTCAAGGCGGCGATTGAGGCCGGCTGGATGACCACCAGCAGTGTCCAACCGTAAAGAAAACCCCAAAGTGGGGAATATGCTTGTCCAAGAAAGACGTAGGGTCCGCCCGCCTGTGGGTAGCGCGCGCCGAGTTCCGAGAAAGTTGCCGCACCACACCACGTGATCGCGCCAGCAGTTAGCCACGCGAGAGCCGACAACCAGGCCGTGCCGGTGTTGCTAATCACGATACCTGGGATAACGAAGAGGGCCGCCGCCAGCATAACGCCGACGTTAAGCATCAGCGCATCTAGCAGCGTTAGTTCTCGTGTGGTAATCGACACCGATGAGTCTGGTCTAGAAACGAGACAATGTTACGGGCATCGGTCCGCATTGCAATTCGGGCACGGCCGCTAACGATGCATGAACGCGTCACCATTTGAAAATGTTTCGGATTTACCGCCGTAAGACGTCGGCTGGTGCCGGTACGTCTGCAGTCTAATAGTCTGATCCTTGCGACGCAAGCAACTGAAGTGAGCTGTGTGCCAAGGGACACGTGCAGGGCCGTCCCGTTCCATGCCTGTCATGAGGGGTAAAGGTATCTCTGTAGCCCGATGGGAAAAAATCCGCGGTGAGGCGAACCATATTGGTTTTCGTGGCGCCGGATACCCCGGAGCGAGCTATAATTGGGGTCCTTCCGTGGGGACCTTGATACTGACTTGGACGTTTAGGACGCGAGTTGCGGTCGGCGTGTTTGCGCTTCTGATGGTTACCGGCTGCTCGGCGGTTCCGGATGAGCCAGCGACAGTCGAAGAACGCCCGCCGAATGTAGTGATTCTCTTCGCCGATGACCTTGGATTTGGCGACCTGGGTGTCTACGGGCATCCGACCATCCGGACGCCAAATCTTGATCAAATGGCGGCGGAAGGGCAGAAATGGACTAACTTCTACGTTGGTGCACCGGTCTGCTCGCCAAGCCGGGCCGCATTGCTAACTGGGCGATTGCCAGTTCGTAGTGGCATGTATGGCACGAGGGAACGCACCCGCGTTCTCTTTCCGGACACCCCCAGCGGCATCAGCGCTGATGAGACGACACTGGCTGAGGCACTCGGCGCGCGCGGCTATGCCACGGGCATCTTTGGGAAGTGGCACCTTGGCCATTTACCAGCCTATCTTCCTATGGCTCACGGGTTCGACCAATGGCTTGGTCTACCGTACTCCAACGACATGCAGCAGACGACTGCCCGCGACGCCCCGTTTCTGGCGTCGATTTTCCTTGAGCCAAAAAGTGAATACTGGAACGTTCCGCTCATGCGCAACGATGAGGTTATCCAGTTGCCTGCGGATCAGACTCAGCTGACGCGCCGCTATACCGAGGAAGCGCAGGCATTCATTGAGGCGAACCAAAAACAACCATTCTTTCTGTATGTGCCGTACACCATGCCGCACGTTCCACTGTTCACGGATGAGGCGTTCGTTGGTGCGAGTGCAGCCGGCCTCTATGGCGACGTAATCGAGGAAATTGATTGGAGCGTCGGACAAATTCTTAACACGTTGCGTATACAAGGACTGGACAAGCAAACCATAGTGCTGTTTACCAGTGACAATGGTCCATGGCTCGTTTACCGGCAGCAGGGTGGTTCGGCCGGTCTCTTACAGCAAGGCAAGGCCACGACTTTTGAGGGCGGAATGCGTGTGCCAGCAATCTTCTGGTGGCCAGGAACAATTTCGCCGGCAACGGTTCACGAAATAGGATCAACGCTCGACGTCTTCACGACGGCGATCACATTGACTGACGGTGCAGTACCAGCTGACAGACCAATCGATAGCCTCGACCTGACACCAGTGCTGCTTCAGAACGGCGCAAGCCCGCGGAACACCATGCCTTACTACCGAGCCGATGAGTTGTATGCCATGCGCAAAGGAATGTTCAAGGCTCACTTTATTACGGAGGGTTCGTACGGTGAGCCACCAGCGCGTAAGGAGCACGACCCGCCGCTGCTCTACCACCTCGGCGAAGACCCTGCGGAACGATTCGACGTTGGCTCTCAGTATCCCGGAGTGATCGCTGATATCCTTGCTGAGGTCGAGATTCACCGTGAGGGCTTAGAGATTGCCAATTCAGCCTTTGACCTACGGCCGCCCCCGGAGTGAATTTGGTGCCTCGCTGCCTCGAGGTTTTGGCAGTGCAATTCTTAAGACCTTATTCACATCGGACAGAGATACATGCGCGGCCCCAACTACCCACCTTCACCCAGCCCCGGCGATCGCAGGCCGGCGCTGGCCTACGCCCGTCACTTGTTCGAACGCGTAAGCAAGCTGGAGTAGTCCGAAATCATCTTCGGGGCGTCCTACAATCTGGATGCCTACCGGCAAGCCAGTGTTTGTGAAGCCGCAGGGCACTGCAATTGCCGGGAGTCCGGTGACCGAGATGAAGTAGCACGACCGCATCCAGTCAAGATAAGTCTGAAGTACCTCGCCGTTGATCTCGGTGACGTAAGGAGTGTTGACATCAAACGGCGGCACCTGACTCACCGGGAGTACCAGAAACGCGAACGTCGCAAAGAATTCCTCGACTCGTTGAGCCAACTTAGTCCAGGCGACCGTAGCTCGATCGACCTGATGAGCATTGAGCCGGCGGCCTTCTTCGATATTCCAAACGACGGTGTCTTTGAGGACATCACGATGTGAGTCAAGCAACTTCCCGAATGCGAGCTCGTAGTACCAGGCTCGCCAGACGCGGAAGATCTCATCTGCATCTGACAGGTCGGGTTCTGCGTCATCGACTTGACACCCGAGTGTCTCAAACATTGCTCGATTTGGCTCCACGACAGCGGTCACACGACTATCTATGGGTAGGCCACCCAACGAACGGCTCCACGCGACGCGTGTACCACTGAAATCTCTGATGAGGGACTGCCTGAAAGACAAGCCTGGCTCAGGTAGTGCGATCGGTGAACGCGCATCGGGGCCAGCGATCACACTCAACATCAACGCGATATCCTCCACCGTTCGGGCTATTGGTCCCTGTACGTCAAGCCGAAACTCCGGAGCCGGCGTTGGCCATACTGGTACCCGCCCCGCTGACGGCCTGAGCCCAACGACGTTACAAAATCCGGCGGGATTCCGCAGTGAACCGCCGAAGTCCGTTCCATCGGCGATAGGTGTCATTCCGGTAGCAACTGCGACCGCCGCACCGCCACTGCTCCCACCGCACGTCTTGGTCACGTCGTACGGGTTCCGTGTTGCGCCGAAAACTGCGTTGAATGTCTGGGATCCCGCACCGAATTCCGGTGTGTTTGTCTTGCCGATCGTGATCGCACCGGCGTCACGCAAGCGCTCAACGATCAGTCCGTCGTGATTCGGTATTTGGTCGGCAAACACGCGTGAGCCGAGCGTGGTCCGAATGCCCCTAGTCGGTATCAAATCTTTGTGCGCAACCGGTATCCCGTGTAGTGGACCGACTGACTCGTCACGGGCGAGTGCCTCGTCGGCTTTCACGGCGGCTGCCATTGCCTGCTCGGCCACGAGCGTTACGATGGCGTTGACTTTTGGATTCACACGTTCGACCTGGTCTAGATGAGCGGTCATCACCTCGCGTGCTGATACATTCTTCGTAGCTATACGTCCAGCGAGCTCGGTGGCGGTGAGGAAGCAGAGGTCGAGTTCTGACATCGCAAGCGTAGCCGAAGGGTCGATTATAGCTGTGGTTGGAAAGGTTAGGCAGCAGCGGTAAGATTCGGTTGCCCGCGGTTCCCGCGGCGTTGACCACCTGTTCGGGAGGAGACCTGCATGAAGCTCGGTCGATTCATTGTTGATACTCACGTGCACGCTCAGCGGTTCGCGGCAGGCCCCGAGTTTGCGAAAGCGAACCTGGATACCAGTAAGGCACGCTACAGCGACCTCGGGCGTGTCATGCGGGGCCTGACACCTTACGATAATTCTGCTCGACTCCTATACGACATGGACTGCTATGACGTCGACATGTGCGTGCTGCTTCCGGCGTTTGGCATGACGAATGCCCTCAATCTTGAAGTCGTCGAGCGACACCCCGACAAGTTCGTTGCGGTGTGTACTGCTATGGAGACGCAGCGGAAGGCGCGGAAGGGTGAGATTGAATGGACTCCTCAGGCGGCGGCGGAGGAAATTGACGAACTGCTGTCGACGGGCAAGTTCGTCGGGTTGGGTGAAGGAATGCCGGCAGATCACACGAACAAGCGGACGATCGGCCAGACGGAACGGATGGACCAGATCCGCCCGATTATGGACGTTGCGAAGAAACATAAATCCGTCGCACGTATCCATACCGGCGTCGTGATGGGCTATTCGCTTACGCATCATTTTTGGCCCGAGTCGCTTAATCCGATCTGGACCACCGATCTAGCCGCCGAGTATCCCGACGTGCCTATCGTGCTGGACCACGGCGGTCTGCAGGGTTGGTGGTCGCAGCGGTTCGTCGAGGAAGCGATGACCGTTGCGGCGGCCCATGACAATGTCTACCTTGAGACCGGGTTGTGGTGGACTGACATGTACATGAAGGCCTTGCTCGACCCGAACATCGGTCCAGAAAAGCTGCTTTGGGGCTGTGATTGGGGCGCTAGCATCCCGTTCCATGCGCAATACGGGAACCAACCTCCGGCCTATGCTGTGCAGCTTCGGAAGGAACCCCTTGTAAGACATCAGGTGGATGTGTGGGGTTGGAGCTTGAAACAACTTCTACGTCTCGACATCGTGCAGGATGACCTCAACCTTATTTTGGGCGGTAACGCCGCACGACTCTATGGGTTGCCAGTGCCGCATAAGCGGCTCTTCCGGCCGGTTGGTGGTGAATTGGTTCCTCAGCCTGGTGAGCGAGATTCGATCCCGCCCCGGTGTAGTTGATGTCAAAGTCCACTGGCCATCTTACGGTGGCAATGGTCGCGCTGTTCGTCGCATGGCCATTTGCAGCGGTTGCCCAGAGTGATTGGCGGACGTCGACGGAAGTTCGAAAGCTTTACGAAGCCGCCAGAGCCGAGGGCGAGGTTGTAATTTGGGGCGCTCAGCGGCGCGAGCTCGCGTGGATCCAAGAGCCATTCGGCAAACGTTTTCCTGGAATTGATGTGAAGTGGACGGCTGACCGCTCCGCTGCCACGAAACTTATCACCGAGCATCGCGCCGGCCGGTTTGCCGTTGATCTCTTTCATTTCTCTCTTGGTGGAATGCTGCCGGTCGACCGCCGCCGTGTCCTCGCTACGAACGATTGGACGATTTGGGGCAACGGGCCCGAAGACGTCTTACTCGATGGGAAGGTCGGCGTGACGCACAATTTGGTGTACGCGGTCGTCTACAACGAGGAACTTGTGTCGGCGGATGACCTACCCACAACATGGGCGGGCTATTTGGAGCCGCGGTGGCAAGGGAAGCTAGTCGCCAGTCAGTTCCTCTTGCCGCGACTACTGGGTTTTCTCGCACTTGAATGGGGTGAGGCGAAGGCCGCTGACTACGCGCGCGCGCTGATCGACAGGCAGAAGACGCTTATCACAAGAGCGCCTCGCGAAGGGATCCTGCAGCGCGGAGAACGACTCGTCGCAGTAGGTGAGTTCGTCGGATCAGCGATGTATTGGAAGTCGCTCGGCATGCCGATGCACTGGGCGGCCACGGAATTGATGCCTGCCACACAGTTCGGAGTAGCCACCTTGGTGCGCGCACCGCATCCTTACGCTGCCCAACTGTTGGCTGGCTGGATGACGACCGACGAAGCAAAAATTACGCGCGAGCGACTGATGTTCAGCGCCGACGTGCGGCCGGGTTCTGGTTCGGAGATCGGCGCCTTGTTGAGTGCCAAGAGGGGTCGCATCGTATTTGAGAATCTTGGGAACATGACCGACCGTGCTGCACTGTACGAGCGGCTTTCGGCGATTGTGACAGGGCAGGCGAGGTAATTGCCGAATTCTGAGGTCTTGGACTTCGGTCTCAGGCTACTGGGCCTCTGAAGACCAAGGGCTTCGCTGTGTTCTTACCTATGAAACTCTCTCTTGGCTCAGACCTTGGCCGTGGTGGGGTTTTCGTCGTTGGGGCAGCCATTGTAACAGCGGTCTACCTGGTGTCGGCGCCGTTGCTGATGCTGGTGGTAACGGCCTTCCGCGGCCCGCACGATTTTCTACCATTCGAGCCTGGAGCTGAGTGGACGCTCGAGCATCTCCGGACGATCTACTACGACCCAGTCCTCTATCAGGTCACAATTCCTGACACCCTCACCTTCGTCGTCGGTTCGGTTGTTTGCACGTTCGTCATCGCCTTTTCACTGGCCTGGTTGGTTGAACGGACGGATCTACCATGGCGAAATGTTCTGTTCACGTTGATCCTTTTTCCCCTCCTCGTCCCGACAATCGTGCTTGCCATCGCATGGATCTATCTCTTCGGCCCAAATGCAGGCTGGGTTAATGTCGCGCTGCGCAGTCTCCTGGGGTTCTCGGGTGATGGGCCGCTCGACGTGTTCACGATGCCCGGCCTGATCGCCTGTCAGTCCGTCGCTCTCGTTCCGTTCGTGTTTCTTTTAATGTCAGCGACGCTGCGGACGATGAGCCCGGCGTTGGAGGAGGCAAGCAGCACGTCGGGCGCATCGCCGTGGACGACATTCCGGCGCGTGACGCTGCCAGTACTTCGGCCCGGTATGTTGGCGCCGCTTATTCTTACTGCCCTAATCACCCTCGAACAGTTCGAGATGCCGTTGCTGGTTGGCTTGCCCGCGCGGATCAACGTCTTCTCCACCAGAATTTTCTATGAGCTTAATCCCGATACCGGTTTACCCATCTATGGCCGGGCGGCCGCGGTTGCCCTGCCATTCCTAGTGATCGGCTTATTGCTTTTATGTGTCTACAATCGGCTTGTTCGGGAGGCCGATCGCTACGTTACGGTCACCGGCCGAGGGTACCGGCCGCGTCGGCTGCCCTTGGGACAGTGGCGCTGGCCAGCTTTCACCGCTGCTGTGGGCTATGTCGGCGTGACTGGGATTTTGCCAGCGATCGTCCTCATCTGGATCAGCCTTTATGGCTACGGCATGCCCTCTCTTGATTTGTTGTCCGATGCGTCACTGGAAGCCTATCGCACCGTTATTAATGACCCGGTGTTCATCGGTGCAACTCTCAACACACTGCTGGTTGCGGGTGCCAGTGCAGCTTTGGTGGTGGTTCTGGGTGCGGTGATCGGCTGGGTACTCGCTCGCACCCGAATGCCGGGCCGCGCGATACTCGACGTTGTCAGCTTTGCCTCGGTTGGCATTCCTTCAGTGATCGCCGGCTTGGCGGCAATGCTGCTCTATCTGACCTTGCCAGTCGCGCTTTACGGGACCGTGTGGGTCTTGATCCTTACTTATTCTTACCGTTTGGCGGTTACGACGCGCATGAGCCGTGTCGGGCTCATACAAATTCACACGGAACTTGAGGAGGCGTCGGCGATGTCGGGTGGGCGATGGCTGACTACGTTGAGGCGAGTCATCTTTCCTCTACTTGCTCCAACCCTCGTTTCGGGCTTCGTCTTGCTGTTCATCATTGGGGTGCGGGAGTTTACTCTCGCGATGATACTGGGAAGTCCTGATAATCTGGTTCTAAGCGTGTTGCTATGGCGATTTTTTGAGGATGGTAGCGCCTCCGAGGCTTCGGCTGTGGCAAGCCTCATTATCCTGTTGGTCGTTCCGGTCATTTTCGTCCTGAGGCGGTTGGTGGCGCCGAAGGCCGAGTACGGGTAGAGAAGTTCAAATGCTGAAGGTGGCTCAGCTCAGTAAGAGCTTCGCGACTGCTGACGGTGCGCAATGTGCCCTAAGTCAGGTCGAGTTCGAGATTCGCGATGGCGAGTTCTTTGCATTGCTCGGACCTAGTGGTTGCGGTAAAACGACGACCCTCCGATGCGTAGCCGGTCTCGAGCGGCCTGACAACGGCACGATCAGTATCCACGAGCAGGTCGTCGCCGATGCTATCCAAGGTGTCCACATCCCGGCACATGAACGTGAGATTGGGATGGTGTTCCAGTCGTACGCGATTTGGCCCCATCTCAATGTGTTCGAGAACGTGGCCTACCCACTACGGGTCTGTCGCCCCCGGCTGAATGCGGTTGAAATCGATACACGAGTACGAGAAGTGCTCGCGCTTGTCAGCATGGAAGAGTTCGCTGAGCGTGCGTCGACAGTACTCTCGGGTGGGCAGCAACAGCGGGTGGCGCTAGCGCGCGCGCTGATACGCCAGCCGAGCCTTCTCCTCCTTGACGAGCCGCTGTCGAACTTGGACACCATGTTGCGCCAACAAATGCAACACGAGTTGTCGGATCTAGTGGAGCGGGTAGCAATTACCACTCTGTACGTTACGCACGACCAGACCGAAGCGCTGGCGCTTGCCGACCGGATCGCGGTGATGCGTGACGGTGCGATCGTCCAGATCGGCACACCCGAAGAACTCTACGAACGTCCGCAGACGAGCTTCGTGGCAAGTTTCCTTGGCCGAGCCAACCTCTTGAGCGGCAGATTGACCGAGACGGAAGACACCAGCGTTATTGTGCTTGATAATGATGGCGGTCGCCTGCGACTGCCCTTGTTGAACGACAGCGTTCCTGGTGTGCGTTACGATGTGGTTATCAAGCCAGAAGATGTCGCATGCTCAAGAACGCCTCCCGGTCCTGACAAAAACGTTCTTGTCGGTATCGTTGAGCGCGTGAACTTCCAAGGGAGTTATAGCGAATGCCATGTCCGGGTGGCGGGCACAACGATTCGAGTACGGGTGTCGTCGGCTAGTTCTGTAGGCGTCAGCGAGCGAGTTTGGCTGACCATTAATCCGGAACGCTGCACGTTGTTTGCTTCAAGGTAATTCAGTGATGGTGATGCTACCCGACTATACGGTGCTAGACCCCGGCCTAGAACGCTTGACGCCGGCTCAGCTTCGCGCGCTTCAAGCTGAGCGGTTGCGGCAGATGGTTACGTACGTGTACGAGGCGACGCCATTCTGGCGGCGAAAATTCGATCAGGCCGGTGTTGTCCCGGGTGATATCAGTGGTCTCGAAGATCTTGCAAGTTTGCCGTTCTGCACCAAGGAAGAACTACAAGCGGACCAGGCCGAGCATCCACCGTTCGGGTCGTACGTTGGCGCCGATCGTACACGGCTGACGAAATTCATGACGACGTCTGGCACGACAGGTCGTCCGCTGCGACGGGTCTTTTCAGGCCGCGACTGGGGTTACGTGCTCGACAGGTTTCAACGGAACCCACGTGTGGGACCTGGTGACATCACGATGACCCTGGGACCGGTGGATGGTCTAATGGGACCAACGGCGGGGGCCGAAGGTGCCGCGCGTGCTGGTGCGATGGTTGTGCTGGCTGGCTTACTTGATTCAAAGACAAAGCTTCGGCTAATGGAAGAAATCCGTCCGACGAGTGTGAACGGAACAGCTTCGTATCTCTTGTATTTGATTGATCTTGCTCAGGAAATCGGCATAAACCTGCCCGGGCTAGGAATCAAGGTCGTCCTGTCGGTCGGCGAGCCGGGTGCAGCGGTGCCCGCGACCCGCAAACGCCTAATGGACGGCTGGGGCACGTTCGTCAATGACGGCTACGGCATGACCGAAATTTTCCCTCTCGGTGGAGGTTGTCGGCACTCCACTGCACTGCACATTGCCAGCGATCTGGTGATCACCGAAATCGTCGACCCTGATTCGGGTGAACCTGTCGCTGTTGGCGAGCCCGGTGAGATTGTGTACACGAATCTGGTCGGCGACACGCAGCCGCTGCTGCGGTATCGAACGCGGGACATTGCGAGGTTGGCCACTGATGGTGCCTGTGCGTGCGGATTCACGGGTGCTCGTTTGCGTGATGCGATTGAGGGTCGCGTCGATGACATGATTTGGTTTCGCGGTGCAAATCTGTATCCGTCCGCGATCGAGGGTGTCGTGCGCAGTTTCGACGAGTTGGGGCACGAGTACGAGATCGTCATCGGGGGCAGCGGGACATTGCCGACCCTGACCATCCGCGCTGAGATGAGGCCGGGCATCGAGGAAGACGCTAAGGCAGAGTTGGAGCAGCGACTTCGCCAAGGGCTGTCCGCCGCTGTGCGCGTCAGGTCAAGACTTGAGCTTCTTCCCCCGGGCACGCTCTCCCCATGCGATACCCACGCGAAGGCGCATCGGGTTGTCGACAAGCGGTCGTCCTAGCGAGCTCAACACACAAGATGAAAACGATTGTTCAGCAGCTTCCTTCGGTTCGCTCGACGCTGAGACCAAACATTGGCCACAGCCACGTGCCGAGGATGCCTCCGCAGAATGCTGCCACGAGCCAGAGCCAGCCATGGAGGCTACCTGAGGCAATTCCGCTAAAGTACGCGCCGATATTGCACCCGTAGGCCTGTCGGGCACCATAACCTAGCAGTAAGCCCCCCAAAATAGCTGCGACTAGTGACCGCCGCGGAATATGCCACACCGAACCGAAGCGTCCGGCGCACCCGGCCGCTGCCATCGCGCCAAGGATGATCCCGAGGTTCATGACCGTTGTGATGTCGGTGACCAAACTGTTTTCGAGTGCCACGGCTCTGGAGGGTGACGACCAGTAGGGCCAGGACGCCGGGTCAAATCCAATCACCCCGGCCATTTTTGATCCCCAGAGCGCGAACCCCGAGGTTACCCCCCAGGGTCGTCCAGCTAGGGCCAGCGTAGCAAAGTTGGCGAGTGCTAAACCGATAGCGCCAACGACAAGCGGCCAAGGCCCCCCCAGGACACGAGCAACCCCGTGCCGTCGCGGCTCTTCTTCTTTTTCGGACCACCTGATCTGTCCATGCCGCTGACGTTCTGCAATCAGTGTGATGGCTACCACGACTCCGAACATCGCGAAACTCATTGCGAGTCCACCGATCAGACCGAAGTTTGTGAGCAGCGACACCGCTGGGAGATCGGGCAGCGCCTTCCACCAATGTTCGTGCACTGCACCAAAGGTTGAGCCAACGATGAAGGCCCCAAGTGTGATGACTGTGCGTGTGTTACCGCCACCGGCGGCAAAGAGGGTGCCAGACGCTCAACCGCCACCGAGTTGCATGCCGACACCAAACAGAAAAGCGCCGGCTGCAACTGACAAACCCAGTGGGTCGACATTCCCACGGACCGAATCAGTGAAAATTGGTGTACCCGATGCCAGAACTGGGAAGAACAGGAGACAGGCCGCGGCCAGCATGAGCATCTGTGCTCGCAAACCGGTGCCGCGACGATCGGCGATAAACACCCGCCATGACGATGTGAACCCAAACGAGGCGTGATAAAGAAGTAAGCCGATGACACCGCCGACCAGAAACAGCATAGCCTGTTGTATGTGCACGGTCCGTGTGAGGTAGACCATGCCGGTCGCAAATAGCACTGCGGCTGTTCCGACGACTCGCGTGTCGACGCTCGGTATTCCTACGGGCGTAGCCGCACCCGTTGAATAAAACTGTTGCGGCATTACTAACTTACCCGTTAGTCGATCTTTGACTCGTCCTTGTACATAACTTTGTGTCGGGTATTCTTAATCCAAAGCTTGATCTGCTCGTCGGACATAGCGTTGGCAGGGTCGAAGCGGTCCCAGTTCATAATCTGGTTTAGTCGTTTCTTCCAGCGCTTGTAAGATGGCTTGAGTGGTGGGCCGAAACACATGATGTCAACGAGCGATAGCGCTTTTGGCACGCCAAGCATCGGTTTCACAACTTCTTGAATGCGCGCTTGTCCGATCGCTGTGACCCACCAGACGGCATAGCCAAGCGAGGCGGCAGCGAGGTGTGCCGACATCGTCGAGGCGGCGACACTTTGAAGCAAAATGCGTTCGGCGTTCTCTTTATACATCTGTGCCTGAGGTGAGTCGTCGGAGAGAACCGGAAACGCCTGAATGAAACGAAAGTCCGCAGCAATCACGATGAACCCAGGCGCAGTCCGCATCCCGGTATAGTTGGGTGTCGGGAAACCCATCTTCAGTTTGGCGCGCGTCTGCTGCTCTTCAACGAAAAGGTCTCCGATCGCAGTTTTTTTAGCGGGATCACGGACTACGATGTAGTGCCACGGTTGGCAGTTGGCACCGGAAGGCCCATGCCTCGCGGCCTCGAGAATCAGTTCGAAATGTTCGGTCGGGATGTCGTGAGCCGCGAACGCCCGGTTCGTCATCCGTGTCCGGACGACGTCCATTAGTGCTTCGTAGCGATCTCGCTGATCAAATGGACCGGACTTGTGGTTGGCCTGCGTCATCACATTTACCCTCGTATTCTTCTCTTCATGAAGCGCGCAAGAGACCAGTATAACTAGCTTTCTGGCTTAATCGTCGAAGAGAGCAATAATATCGGAGGGAATCGGAGTAGCCCGCATCCCGCGCGCTGAATCAGGCGCGTCGACAACCCAGGCCCGGAGTTCGAAACCCTCTACCGCTAACCGCCCATCAGCGTGGGTGACGCGGTGCTTGACTAACAGTGTCTTCCGCTGCCATTCCTCGACCCACGTGTCCATTGTGAGTGGTTCGCCGAGTTGACACGGGTTTTCGTAGCGTGCGCCGGTTTCGAGTAACGGCATCCCAAGAATACCGCGCTTACGCAGCGCGGCGTAGGTCACCTCGTTGGCTGCAAAGAGCCGTTCGGTGGCCTGGTCGAACCAGGTATAGAAGTGAGGATAAAACACGATGCCGGCAGCGTCACAGTGCGCCCATTCGACTGTGAGTGCCTGAACCAAATGCTTCATGGGCCTAATGCGCTCCTATGCAACCTCTTCGTCGAAGATTTTATTGATGATCTCAGACGCCAGATTGAACGCCGGCAGACCACGAAATAGAAATGTCAGCCCAGCCACGGCGTGCAGCTCTTCCTTGGTTGCCCCAGCACGTTTGGCCGCGCGCGCGTGGAACTCAGCCGCCGGAGCCAAGTGCGCTAGCAGGATGCCCACTAGAATCAACTGAGCTGTCTTTACGTCGAAACATTTCGGGTACATCGCAGTCTGACGGATCTGCTCAGTCTGACGTAGTAACTCAGGATCGACCTCAAGACCAAGACGAATACGTTGTTGAATACGTGGCGGGACAAACCCAATTAGCTCGGTATAAACCTTTTCGTAATCTTCTTGCACACTCATGGCGTTCCTTTCCGAAGAAGTTGCGCTCCCTAGTGGTCGTCGCGCCCCCTCGAGACCAGAGAACTGAGAATTGGACGACCGGCAGTTAGTAACTACGTCTGCCAGAGTGCAATGTTGGCGTTACCACTACCTGACGACTGTGTATAGGGACCGTACTGCTTCCCGGTGTAGGGGCGCGCCGAGGTTTCATCAAGGCAACCGAGGAATGTTGCAAGGTTGCGGCCGCCCATCTCACCGACAACCGCATCGTTGTACTCTTTGAACCAGCTCTTCGCTTCTGCGATCCGTCCCGACGTAAGCATCTGGATAAACTCATGGTCGAGCTGTTGCCGATCGTGGGTCGGCCACTCAGTAGGTCCCCGCACAAGCTCGTGTGAAAACGCGCAACTGGCGGCGAAGATTGCCCGCCGCCCGAGCCCTTCAGCGGCCCGCCGGATGGCTGTCCCAGCCTTCAGGCACTCGTCAATGTCCGAACTGGGAACAGTCCCGATCAGGACGACTGCGAGTTTAGCGTCCGGGTCGAGATATTTTGCTGGCACCCACGATCCATAGTCCCACTGGAAATGCTTGCTTTCATTGGGAGCGCCTGGAATGCCATCTGCCTCAAACTCGCTCAAAATCGCGCGGCCCATTTCAGCGTCACCTCGCCAGCGATACGGCACACCGTCGATCAGCTCGGGAGCTTCATCGGCAACACAGTGTCCAACATGTTCGGCCTGACACGTAACGTGCCAGTTAAACGTGCATACCCAGTGCGCTGAGTTGATAATGAGAACATCGGGTTTTGTCGCGCGGACCACGTCGCCCATTTCCTTTTGACTATTAATGAGCGCGCGGACGAAGTCTGGAGCTTTGTCCTCGACGCCCATCCTGGGCGTGTGTGGTGCGACGAGTGAATAGGTGATACCAGCCACGTTAAAGAACTCTATCTGCTGAAGATCGTATCATGCCTGATCAGCCGCTCGTGTTGAGAGCTCGGGCAAGAACTTGTACCACGTGTAAGGCGGTCCGACCTGTCAGGTCGGCGATCTGGTGGCGGCAGGACGTTCCATTGGCGACGATGGCGGTGTCTTGTGGAGCTGCTCTGATGCGCGGAGCGAGGACACGCTCGGCCATAGCCGCCGACAGGTCGTAATGACCGACTTCATAACCGAACGAACCGGCCATGCCGCAGCACCCTGAATCGATCTCAGATACCGTGAGGCCGGGAATCAAGTCAAGTGCGGCATGAGTTGCGCGCGTTGTTGCAATCGCCTTCTGATGACAATGGCCATGCAGAAGGACCTCTGAGTCTCTCGAACGCAGGTTGAGCGTCAGTTGCCCTGCCGCCGCTTCATTTGCGAGAAACTCCTCCACTAGCCAAGACCCAGCTGCGAGTGTCTTCGATTCTTCCGATTGCAACAAACTTGGGTATTCGTCGCGGAAAGTGAGTAGGCAGGAGGGTTCAAGGCCGAGAATCGGGACGCCGCAGTCGAGATAAGGCAGTAATTGCGTGATAGTGGCGCGCGCGGCATCGATCGCGGGTGCGTGCAGTCCTTTCGAGATCTGTGGTCGACCGCAGCACGTGGGTTTAGGCACAACGACGGTGTAGCCTGCTGCCTCAAGTACTCGTACCGCGTCAATCGCCACTGCAGGCTCGTAGTAATTCGTGAAGGTGTCAGCCAGAAGAACGACAGTTTTAGGTGAATGCACTTGGGTTGTTGGGGATTGCTGCTGCCACCAGCGCCAGAACGTGTCGCGCCGGAAATGAGGAAGCGACCGGCGGTTGTCCAGACCGAGAACGGTGTTGGTCAACCATCGCAGTGGACCCCACTGACCAAGATTTGACAACGGTGCAAGGGCCGACCCGATCGCCGCTACGGTATGGGCATGACCCAACGCTAATGTACGTAGCGGCACACCAGTCCTAGCGTGATATTGCACTTGGAACTCGTACTTGTGCTTAGCCATGTCGACCTGCGACGGGCATTCGAGCTTACAGGCCTTGCACCCGATGCAGAGCTCCATCACCTCGTGCATCTCGTCGGAGTACAGGCTTTCGGTTGGTAATCCCCCAGAGATCGCTGCTCGGAGTGCGTTGGCACGGCCGCGCGTTGAATGCATTTCATCGAGTGTCACCATGTAGGAAGGACACATTGTTCCCACTTCCGATTTCCGACACCGAGCGTTTCCGTTGCACATTTCAATGGCCGAGTCCATCCCTCCGAATTCGGCATAGTCAAGAATAGGCACTGGGAAAGTAGTTGTGTAAGCGGCGCCGTATCGAAGATTTTTGTCCATCGGCGGTGCATCAACCTTCTTGCCTGGGTTCATCCGGCCATGCGGGTCGAACGCCGCTTTCACTTCCCGGAACGCCGCATAGAGTGTCTCGCCGAATACCTTTGGGTTGAACTCAGATCGTGCGAGTCCCTCCCCGTGTTCGCCAGAGTGTGTGCCACCGAACTTCATGGTTAGTTCAGTAACTTCTTCAGCGATCGCGCGGTATTTTCCGACGTCCTCTGCCTTTCGTAAATCGAGCATTGGCCGAACGTGAAGGCAACCGACTGAAGCATGGCCATAGAAAGCCGCCCGCACGCCGTACCTATTGAGCACTTCTCTAAACGCGGCCGTGAACTCCGGTAATTGCTCGGGTGCGACCGCGGTGTCTTCCACGAAGGCGACTGGCTTCGCGCCTCCCCTTACGCTACCTAAGAGCCCGAGTCCAGCCTTACGCACCGCCCACACTTCCGCGCACCGTACAGGTTCAGTCACCCTAACGACGTTGTCGCCGAATCCGAGGTCACGCATCAGAACAGAGAGAGTGTCAAGTTTCTTATTCAGTTGGCCGAGTTCCTCGCCAGCGAATTCAACAATTAACAGTGCTTCGGGGTTACCGTGGACAAAGTGAAGCTTGTCTCGATGGAGTGGTGACTCGCGTGCCAAGTCGATCAATAACTTGTCACTGAGTTCAATGGCGTGGGGCTCCAATGTGACAATGGACGCCGAAGCGTGCATTGAATCCGAGAATGTTTTGAAATGGCACACGCCAAGCACAGCATGTTTAGGCTTTCGGACGAGTTGCACGCGTGCTTCGGTGTTGATGGCGAGCGTGCCTTCTGACCCAACGAGCAATCCGGCCAGATTGAACCCGTTCCGGAGCCCAAGCTCATCTAGGTTGTAGCCGGCGACGCGACGCTGGATCTTTGGAAAACGCTGATCGATTTCGTCACGATGGGTGATTGCCAGGTCATTCACGGCGCGGATGATCCGGGCAGTCTCAGTGTCTTTCTGCAGCGTGGTCGCAAGTTCAGCCTGCGATAAACACCCAAAATTGAACACCGAACCGCTTGCGAGAACACCTCGGAGTTCGACGACGTGATCCACCATTTTGCCGTATTGGATCGACCGCGAGCCGCATGAGTTATTACCCACCATGCCACCCAGTGTGGCCTGCGAAGATGGCGACACTTCAGGGCCGAACATGAAGCCGGCAGGTTGCAGGAGGCTATTGAAGTTGTCGAGTACGACACCGGGCTGGATTCGTGCCCAAGCTTCCTCCAAGTTGATTTCAAGTACTTGGTGCATGTACTTGGAAAAGTCGATTACCACTGCCTCGCCGACCGTTTGACCGCCCAGGCTGGTACCACCCCCCCTAGGCAGGAGCGCGATCTGGTCGCGTGCCGTCAGGTCGACGATGCGCTGGACATCCTCGAAGTGTTTCGGAAACACAACACCGATCGGAACGATTCGGTAACTGCTCGCGTCGGTGGAAAACAACTCGCGGGTCATCGGATCGAAGCGAACGTCGCCGTCGAGCTCCTGAGCAAGACGCTCCGCAATCGGATGCACGGTATGGCGTGTCACCTTCGGCATGTGACCACTGTACTTCGACTTGCTCGTAAGGATCTATAAACCCGACACCTCGGATCCTCAGACCAGGACATGTCAACTCGCGGGGCAAATCCGCTGAATACCAGCACCTTGATATACTCGTCGCGCTTTTTCCTTGAGGCTTTAAGGCTCTCTTTGATGGACGTCGCTACCATTTCGTTACTTGCCCTATTAGTCACTATCGTTGTTAGCTGCACGATCCGGCTACACGTGGGTTTTCTGGCCATTGGTCTGGCCTGGTTAGTGGGTCTTTACGCCGGCATCGACGCAAATCAGGTCATGGCGGGTTTCCCAACTCGCTTGTTCCTAACGCTGGCTGGTGTGACCTTGTTGTTTTCACAGGCTCAGGCAAACGGCACCCTCGACCGGATCGCGCGTCGGGCCGTGCTGTACTGCCGCGGCAACGCGGGTGTCATACCGATGATGTTCTTCGCGTTGGCCTTCGTGCTTGCCTCAATCGGACCCGGCAACATTGCCGCGACCGCAATCATTGCGCCCATGGCGATGGCGGTGGCGGGTCAAGTCGGCATACCCGCGTTTTTGGTCGCGATAATGGTCGGAAATGGTGCCAACGCCGGTTCGCTATCGCCTATCGCGCCTACCGGTATCATCGTCAATGGCATCATGGCCGATGTTGGGCTTGTCGGGTTCGAGTGGCATAACTACCTCAACAACATGGTGGCGCATACGGTGATTGCCTTCGGCGCGTATTTCCTATTGGGTGGTATGAAGTTGATGAGGAAGCGCCACACCGGCGAGATTGAGGTTCCGGGTAATCCTGGCACCGAGAAGGCCACTGACTGGAGCTTTGACCGGAGCCACTATGTGACGATGGGTGTAATCTTCGCCCTTATTGTCGGCGTCATCTTTTTTGGAATAAACATCGGGATGGGTGCTTTTACGGGAGCCATTCTGCTATCGCTGCTCAAGGTAGGCGATGAATTGAAAGCAGTGAATCTGATGCCGTGGCGTGTCATCATGATGGTGTGCGGTGTGACCGTACTGATCTCATTGCTCGACGAGACTGGTGGCCTCGCCCTCTTCACCCAACTACTGGCTGGCATGTCGACGCCGGATTCAGTAACGGCGGTCATTGCCTTCTCGACGGGCTTCATTTCAATTTACAGTAGCACTTCCGGTGTCGTCTTACCGGCGATGTTACCGACGGTGCCGGGGCTTGCCAACGCACTGGGTGGAGTCGAGCCGATCGCAATCGCGTCAGCGATGAATGTCGGTGGCCATCTTGTCGATGTGTCGGCACTTTCAACTTTGGGTGCTCTCTGCATGGCCGCCGCGCCAAAGACCGAAGACCCACGCGCCTTATTTAATAAGTTAATGGCTTGGGGTTTGTCGATGACGATTGTTGGTGCAGCTTACTGTTATCTGCTCTTCACCGTTCTGGAGATTGGCATTCAGTAAAGCTCCCTGAATCGTCACAGTCTTCTGTGGAGTTTAAGAACAGCCGGCGCGGCAAGCCTAAGAATAGAGGGCTATTGCCCAGTCCACTTCGGTGGCCGTTTTGCTAAGAACGACTCGATGCCTTCGGCAAAATCGTCACTTGCGTAACAGAGTTCGATCAATTCGCGTCCATCGGCCGGGTCGGGTCGACGGCTAGCTTGAATCCTACGTGTGATCTCCTTTGTAGCCATGATGGTAAGAGGTGCGTTTTCCGCAATGGCTGCGGCAATTTCACGCACCGATTGTGCCAGGTGGTGCGCCTCAACCACCCGGTTGACAAAACCCAGCGCGGCAGCCTCGGTCGCGTTGATCAGCCGCCCCGTGAAGATCATCTCCTTTACTCTCGCTGGTCCGATCAGATCGAGTAAGCGGGCGTGGTTGGCAACGGACAAACAATTACCAAGTGTTTTGGCAATTGGTATCCCGAATCTCGATTCAGGCGTGCAGTAGCGTAAGTCGCACGCCAACGCGATCGCGCAGCCGCCGCCAGTGGCCGCGCCTTCGATTTGAGCAATGGTTGGCTTTGTGACTCGTTCGAGACGGTCCATCACCTCGTCAAGCCGGCGTTCGTAGTTAACACCGTCACGAGGCGATTCGAACTCCCGGAACTGGCCGATGTCGGTACCAGCTACGAAAGCTTGGCCGCCGGCGCCTTTTAATACGAGCGTGCGAATACCTTTAGTGGTGTCAACAGCGTCACACGCGTCGATCAAGGCTTGATACATGCTCCAAGTCATGGCGTTTCGCACATCCGGACGATTAAAGGTCAAGGTGGCGATTGGACCGACTATTTCGAAGATTGTGTGGGAAGTAGACACGATGAGTGGCTCCTGCGGTTAGAGTATTGACGATGGCCAGTAACGGTGTTCTTGCCGATATCCGCGTCCTCGACGTCACCCAGGTGATGGCCGGGCCGTACTGCGCGATGCTACTGTGCGACATGGGTGCCGATGTGATCAAGGTCGAACCACCCGAGGGCGACTCCTCCCGGCGGATGGCTGGAGCAAACGCCACCGACAGCCCTAGCTTCAATGCAGTCAACCGAGGGAAGCGGGGAGTGGTTATTGACCTGAAATCAACCGAGGGGCGGGGTATTTTTGAACGTCTGGCGATGTCAGCCGACGTTCTGGTTGAGAATTTTCGCCCCGGTGTGATGGCCCGGCTTGGTCTGGATTACCCTCGGCTTGCGGACCAGAATCCTGGTCTCATCTATGCCTCGATTTCCGGGTACGGGCAGACCGGTCCAAAGGCTAACCGAGGGGGATTTGACCTCGTGGCACAGGGAGTTTCCGGCATCATTTCGGTTACAGGTGAACCAGGGAGAATTCCGGTTAAGGCTGGTGTGCCCATTACCGATCTTGGTGCAGCGCTCTTTGCAACGTCGGGAATCTTAGCGGCTCTGTACCACCGCGCCGTGAGGACTGGGCGCGGCCAATATATCGACACTTCGCTTGTTGAGGCCGGTGTAGCACTCTCGGTATGGGAAGCGACAGAATATTTTTCTGGCGGGGGGGTGCCGGGCCCGCTCGGTTCGGCTCATCGGATGAGTGCCCCATACCAGGCGATCCGTTGCCTAGACGGGTACATTACGCTCGGTGGTGCCAACGATCGAATTTTCCGAAGGCTGTGCGACCTTCTTGGCCATCCAACATGGGCTGACGATGCCGACTACGCTGATGATACCGCCCGGGTCAGAAATTGTGAGGCCCTAGCACAGCAGATCCAGGGGATTACGGAAAAGGAATCCTGCCGCCACTGGCTCGATTTGTTCGAGGCACACGATATCCCCTGCGGACCGATCAACGACTACGCGGCTGTTGTAAAGGATTCACAGATTCAGGCCAGGGGGATGGTGGTAGAGACTGAACACCCAACCCTTGGTACGATCAAGACACTAGGCTCACCACTCAAGTTCTCTGAGACGCCCGTCTCGGTCGGTCAGCCTGCGCCGCTTCTCGGTCAGCATACAGACGCGGTTCTCCACGAGGTGGGCTACGATGATGACGAAATTGCTCGCCTGCGAGAGAAAAAGGTTGTGAAATAACTGACGTCGCAGTTTCGAGAAAGTGCCTACGAACATGGCTGCCGTCAGGACTTGGGCCGACCAGGTCATCATTCCGACATACCCACTACATCCCGAAGATGTTAACCCCAGATTTTTTGAGCTCGAAGGTACGCTTATCTACCCGTACCCCATGCAGGATCATCTCTCCCGGACGAGGGTGGACAAGATTTACCAAGCACTCTTTTTAGAGAACGAATACATACGAGCGATGTGCATTCCTTCTCTTGGCGGGAGGATTCTTTCGGTCTACGACAAGATTCGGAGCCGCGAAATGTTCTACCGAAACAGGGTAATTAAATCCGGCCTGATTGCTTTACGCGGCGCTTGGTTTTCCGGTGGCATTGAGTGGAATCGTGGTCCCCAGAGCCATACCGTGACGAGTTATTCCCCGGTCGATGTCTTAACTGTGGAACATCCTGATGGTTCGGCTTCGTTCGTAATTGCCTGCACAGAACTGAACTTCCGCACGGGATGGGAGGTCAGGTTTACACTTCACCCGGGCCGCGCGTGTATCGACGAGCGGGTGACCATCTTTAACCCGACTGATTTTCCACACAGCTATTACTTCTGGAACAACACGGCCTTTCAGCACACATCAGGGACGCGGTTCTGTTATCCGATGAAGGCTGCGAGTGATCACGATCGCTTTTTTCCGTGGCCGATCTATCAGAATCGCGACCTGCGGTGGCTGAAGAACTATCCTGACGCGACGCCTGTATTCGCCTACTCGTGCCCGTTCGATTTCTTCGGTGTTTACGACCTCAAGGAGGACTACGGTGTGGTGCAGTGTGCTAACCACCATGTCGTGCCTGGTAAGAAAGCTTGGACTTGGGGACAGTCGGATGCTGGAAGAATGAGCCAGACGGCGCTCACGGACGATGCGAGTTCCTATATAGAGGTGCAAAGTGGACCGCTTCGAACGCAGACTGACTACGCTGTCCTCGGGCCGGGTCAACAAGTCGCCTGGCAGGAGTGGTGGTATCCCGTGGCTGGTTTGGGAACGGGTTTCGAGTATGCGACCAAGGATATTGCGGTTGAGCGCACCGATCATGATGGGAAAGTCGAGTTCAGAGTTGCTACGACTGCGGCACACCCAGGCGCTCGGTTCGAGGTTCGACGAAATGCCAGCTCGCTGTTGGCTAACTATGTGGACCTGACTCCGGACGCCCCAGCTCAATTTGATTTGAGCCTAGAGGCAGGATGCCTAGTTGATGTGCAGGTGGCCGCGGCCGACGGCAGGCTACTCGCGGAGTACCAATCGCCACTAGAGATTCCAGATGTGGAGGTTCCGACGGAGTTGCATACTGAGTGGCCTGAGCCCAAGAGTGCTGACGACATGCACGAGCGTGGCGTTGAGTTCGACCGGTTGATGGACCGCGTTAATGCTCGGAAGTGGTACAGGCGGGCGATCGAGTCGAAGCCCTCGCATGTTAGAGCCCTTGTCGCCCTTGCGAGACTGGATGTACAGGCGGGGCTTTACGAAGTTGCTGACGAACGGTTGGCGAGTGCCTTAGTGAGCAAACCGGACGAGAGTCTAGCTTGGTACTTGCGGGGCATTGTCCGGCTTAGACAGGACCGGAGTGACGATGCGTTCGCATGTGGAATTAAGGCTTCAACTCACCGGGATACCGAATCGCTGGGGTTGGGTCTCGCTGCCCGCGCAAAGATGCGGCAGGGTGCGTTTCAGGAAGCTTTCACGACGTTCAGGACGGCATACGAACGTGGTGATCTTGACCGTGTCCGACTGTTTGAGTGGATGATTCTCGCGATGCATTTCTCGGGCGAGTCAATCCGTGCAAGGAGTTTAGCGAAAAAGGTAATCGCTGAGGGCAACGCCCGGTTAGTGCCGCGCGCTGTAGTTGCAATGGTAGATGGTGGTGATTGGAAACGATTCGCGACAGAGACACGCACCTTTCTTGGTGAGTTCGAATTTGCTTACCTAGAACTTGGTCTGTGTCTTGCCGACCTTGGGCTTTTTGATGATGCGACCAGTATGCTACGCGCAACGCTCGTTGAGGGCCCCCTCAACGAGGTAGTGCGCCCGTTGCCGCTATACCACGTTGCTTACTACATGGCTCGTGCAGGTAAAGATGACGTGGCAACAGAGTGGCTCCGACGCGCCCAGACCACTTGCGATGATTACGTTTTTCCTTCGCAGGTCGACGCCTTACCTATCCTTGAATACGCCATTGAACGACACCCCACCGATGCAAGAGCCCACCTGTATCTTGGCAATCTACTGGGTGGGCTAGGACGACTAGATGACGCGGTACGGCACTGGAAACAAGCCGTGCAACAGGACCAGACGTTGAGCGTGGCGTTTAGAAATCTTGGAATTGATGCCTGGAAGCGACAGGGCGTGTTAAATGACGCGGCCGACTGGTTTCGTCAGGGTGTTGTGGCCAAACCATCTGATCAAGTGATGCATCGCGATCTCGCGAACGTCCTAGTTGCTCTCGGGAAACGTCAGGAAGCGATCTCACTCCTCAAGAGCATGTCCCCAGCGCCATCTCTACGGAATGATGTGACAACAGTATTGGCACGGGCCTATCTCGACGAGCACCAATGTGATGAGTCACTAGACGTGCTTGAAACTGCGACCTACTCGAATTGGGAAGGTGATATTGATAATTGGCTGGTTTTTGTTGGTGCTCACGTCGAGCGAGGTCGTGGACAACTAGAGGACGGTGACGCATTACGGGCCTTGGATGATTTTGAGGCGGCCCTAACTTATCCCGAACACCTACACGTTGGACGTCCGTCACGCCCCCGCGAGGCCAAGGCCTTGTATTGGAAGGGATGCGCACTGACTGCACTTAGCCGAGCTTCCGAGGCGCGTGTGGCTTGGCAAGCCGGTGCTGCTGGCGCACCAATGAACGAAGAGCAGCGAGAGTATATTTCGAAGTGTGAAGAGCAACTAGAAACAGAAAGCTAGCCCGCTGAAGCCGCTACCGGACTCCGACTTCTGACAAGCGACGAGAAGGCAAAGAACCGACGCTGTTACGCTTTACTGCAGAAACCCCTTACGTATTTTTGCCGCGATCGTGAAGTGTGGGTCTACAACCTGAACCACTTCGTATTCAAGCACGTGCCCCATCAGCAACGATGAGCCACGCTCATCGTATCCATAATCAGACATGAGCCAGCGCTGCAACTCGGTTGTTGCATGCTGCAGAGCCTGGAGCAGTGGACGTGCGCTGCCAAGGACAATGATGTATTCATCTGTTTCAATGCGTGGCCAGCCGATCTCCTTGGCCTTGATTAGTTCGACGGAGAACTCTACATCCATCGAGACCTCAAGGGCGTTGCCGACGACCTCACCCTCTCCTTGCCGTGCATGACCGTCACCGATGAACAGTAAAGCCCCAGGTTCAGATACCGGGAGCATTACTGCGACTCCTGCGACCATTCCGAAGTAATCAAGATTTCCACCAAATTCGCCTGGGGTTGCCGTCGAGACGGCTTCCTTTCGAGGCGGTGCGACGGCCACGCAGCCGAGCATAGGCCGAAAGGGAATCTCAATTCCTTGTTCCCGTGAAGCTGCCGTCGTCGGTCGCGCCATACGTCCCACAAGGTCGAGCTCCCAGATTTCCGTCTGCTGTTCGTGAAGTGCTTCGTATCGCAAGAATGCCGGATCGGCGGCGTAGGGCGCCAATACCGAACTCGAGAATGCAGTGTCCCGATTCGGTTCGATCTTCTCCAATTTCACAACAAGAACATCTCCTGGTTCGGCGCCTTCGATGTAAAACGGGCCAATTTGCGGATTTGGGCCTCGCGCAACCTGGCTTCCATTCTCGTCGCCACCGCGCGCGTCAATCGTTTTAGTCACAACGCGGTCCCCAGGGCTGATCCGTAAGGCCACAGGGTGGTCGAACGAGAACGTGTTGTAGTAGGCGGTCGCGTCAAATTCGTGAGTTGTTTGCGCAATCGACAATGTCGGAACTGTTGCACAGACGAACCAAGCGCTGATGTGGAGCGCCATCCGGAGTGTGATTAGACGCATCTAGATCTCCTGTAGCTATGAACCAGGCTGATTCTATCGTTTCGCGACTAGAAAACTACGACCAACTATAATTCTTCTTATGCGATCAAGCTGGAGTGTAGTTACGGTCCTCATCGGCGTATGTGTGCTTCCCAGTGCTGCCCAGGAGCGGGTGCGCTCATGGGAGGAGGAGGTCGTCATTCCGACCTATCAGCCTTACCCAGATGATGTAAATCCAAAGTTTCTGGAGTTGGAAGGGTCGGTGATTTACCCCTACACGATGCAGGATAACCTATCAGCAAAACGCAGTAACCAGACCTATCGTGGGGTGTTTCTCGAAAATGAATATCTGAAAGTTATGGCTCTACCGGAAATCGGAGGCCGGATTCAAACGGTCTACGACAAGATCCGTGGCGAGCAGATGTTTCATGACAATGGGGTGGTTAAACCGGGACTAATTGCTCTAAGGGGTGCCTGGATTTCGGGTGGTATTGAGTGGAATCGTGGACCAACGGGACACACCGTGACGAGTTTTTCTCCTGTCGATGTCGTGACGGTCGAAAACCCTGACGGGTCAGCCTCGCTTGTCATTGGCTACACCGAGATGAATTTTCGAACGACCTGGCAAGTGCGGTTAACACTGCATCCCGGTCGGGCGGTGCTCGATGAGCAGATTTCGATCTCGAACCCGACCGATGGTTTCCATTCCTACTATTTTTGGAACAACACAGCATTGCCGAACACGCCGGGCACCCGATTCATCTATCCCATGACCCTCGGCTCGGACCACAACGGGACCAGTTTCTTTTCTTGGCCGATGGACAACGATCGTGATTTGAGTTGGCTCAAGAACTATCCCGAGCCGACGTCGGTCTTTGCCTACGAATGCGTTTTTGATTTTTTTGGTGCTTATGATGTCGACCGAGACTACGGCATTGTGCAAGTAGCCAACCATCACGAGCTGCCTGGTAAGAAAGCGTGGACTTGGGGTCAATCAGGCGATGGTTTAGCCAGTCAAAGAGTGCTGACCGAGACGGCAGGACCTTACATTGAGGTGCAAAGCGGACCTCTGCGAACGCAAGCTGATTACGGGATGCTAGGACCCGGACAGAATGTGAGTTGGCAGGAGTGGTGGTACCCGGTGTCTGGCCTTGGCGACGGTTTTGAGTACGCAACTGAGAACGTGGCCATCCAACGAGCTGAAACTGATACTGGCCTAGAGTTCAGGGTAATGGCGACCCAGAAGTTTTCAGAGGCGCAGTTATCAATCGTACAAAATGGTCGGGTTGTCGCCACGGACATCGTGGATTTGTCGCCAGTTTTGGTGCAACGGATCCGCTTCGACGGCAATGCTGATGTGCCCGTTGAAGTTTCGGTTCGGACCCAACTCGGTGACACGCTGGCCACCTACACCTCGCCATTACCGATTCCGAACGTAGAGGAACCGGTTTCACTTGGGGGAACACCCGAAGACAAGTTGAGTGTCGAGCAAAAGTACCGGAATGGATACGATGCCGACGTCAGTTTGGATCGCATTGGCGCACGAGAATGGTACGGCCGCGCACTTGAGGATGACATAAACCATTCGCCATCGCTCGTGGCGCTAGCTGCGCTCGACACGGAGGCCGGTCTATACGAGGTGGCGGCCGCGCGGCTGGAACGAGCGCTCAAACGCGACGCAACCAACGGCATGGCCGCCTACTTACTCGGCGTCACAAGGCTTCAACTGGGCGATCTGGAGGAGGCACTACGACTGGGTTACGTGGCGACGCGCCAACCTGAGATGGCTGAACTCGGTTTTGGCCTCATTGGGCGAGCGCAAATGCGTGCCGGGCACCGCGAGGCGGCGCTTCTGTCTTTCAGTCGAGGGTTCGACCGCGGTGGCCGTGACCGTATCCGTCTCCTCGAACAAATGCTCATAGCGGCCTACGACACGGAACGATGGCCCCAAGCTACGGGGATCGCGCTCTCACCGATCCGAACCGGCACAACCCGACTCGTGCCACGAGCAATCTTGGCGTTACTGGGTGAGGTTAGCGCAGCCGACTTTGCCGCAGAAGCACGTGCTTACGTTGGCGAGAAAGAGTTTACATTTCTTGAACTGAGTTTGACTTTTGCAGACCTTGGACTGTACCGCGAGGCTGCCGATCTATTGTCGGTGACGATGGTTGAGGGAGTCCCCACTAGTGAACACCGGCCGTTGCCTTTCTACTATCTGGCCTACTACGAGTCGCGTGTAGGTAATAGGACGATAGCCAGAAAATATCTTGACCGTGCGGCCGGCTTAAAGCGGGACTACGTTTTCCCGTCGCGGCCAGAAACGATAGATGTGTTGGAGTACGCTGTCCGAGAAACACCCGATGATGCGCGCGCGCGTGAGTATCTTGGCAATCTTCTTGCAGGCCTCGGTCGGCTCGATGAAGCGGCCCAATCTTGGCGAGAGGCCGCCGATCGCGATTTGAGCTTGAGCGTTGCCCGTCGCAATCTCGGGCTGTATAACTGGCGAGTAGCTGGCGATCTCGACGCCGCTGTCGAGTGGTACACAGCGGCAATCGTTGCACGGCCGTCTGACCAGACCCTTCACCGCGACCTTGCGCAGTTACACATCGCGCGCCATTTCCCGACCACGGCGATTGACCTCCTTGAGAGAATGCCATCAACTCCCCGTCGGCGTGCTGATGCAACCGTCCTTCTAGCGCGCACTTACCTTAACGTCAGTCGTTACGACGACGCGATCGAGCTACTTGACCGGACGACGTTCTCCAATCGAGAAGGTGACAGTGATACCTGGACCATTTTTTCTAATACTCACATCGAGCGAGGTATTCTCAGGCTTGATAGCAACGACGCATTCGGAGCACTCGAAGATTTTGAACGTGCACTAACCTATCCGACAAACCTGAACGCTGGGCAGCCGTCGCAACCTCATGAGGCGAGAGCTCAGTACTGGAAGGGTCGTGCCCTCGAGGCTATGGGACAAGATGACGCGGCCCGGGCTGCGTGGCAGGCTGGCATGGAGAATCCGCCGACTGACGAGGATCAAATCGAATACATTAGGCTTAGCCGGCAGGCATTGGCCATCCAGAAGTCGCCCGGCACACGATAACAGTCTTACGGTTTCAATCCTTCATGAATCAATACGGCTGACGTTGTAAAAGTAGAGGTTAAGGAGCGCTAGGGCTCAGAAGCACAGTCGATAGTGGAGTTTGCTGAATGTCAAAATTCCAACCGTTTGTAATGGAACGATTGTTGTCGAAGTGGGAAAACCAGGTTGACTACAACCTATCGGAGAGTGGCGTGCATCCGGCGACAGTGCGCGAACTGATTCCCGAGCCGGAACAGGTGGAGCAACTCCTATCGACCGAGTTTGTCTACTCACAAGCCAACGGTATACCGGAACTGCGTGAGCGGATTGCTGCGCTCTACCCGGGCGCGACTTCGGAGAACGTCCTGGTCACAGTAGGGTGTATTGAAGCCAACCTCCTCTCCCTGCAGACACTAGTCGAACCGGGTGACGAAATTGCGGTCATGGCTCCGAACTATTTACAGGTCTGGGGTGCAGCACAGAACCTTGGCATGGTTGTTCGGACATTTGACTTGTCAAGCGACCGGAAATGGGAACTCGACGTTGACTCACTTAGTCAGGCTGTTACAGATCGCACTAAGCTTATTGCCGTTTGTAATCCAAACAACCCGACCGGTCACATCATGTCGTCAGCTGAGATGGACGCCGTCGTTGCGGCGGCGGATCGAGTCGGTGCCTGGATATTGGCTGACGAGGTCTATAGTGGCGCTGAGCGCCTAACCGATGAGCAAACCCCTTCATTCTGGGGGCGTTACGATAAGGTCTTCGCCAATAACAGCCTGAGTAAAGCGTGTGGTTTGCCCGGATTAAGGGTGGGATGGATTGTTGGGCCACCCACTGAGGTCGATGAGGCGTGGGCACGTCACGAGTACCTGACGATCAGTGTAGCTACGCTCTCGAACCAACTTGCTGCAGTGGCCTTATCTCCCGAGATGAGACCGAAACTGTTGCAGCGCACGCGCGACTACATCCGGCGCGGTTATAAGATTTTCGAAGAGTGGATGCAGTCGCAAGGCGATTTATTATCGATCGTCCCACCCGGTGCCGCGGCGATCGCGTTTCCGCGCTATGAACTAGAGGTAAACTCCACAACCTTCGTCGAACGGTTAATCAAAGAAAAAAGCGTGCTTGTTGCACCAGGTGATCACTTCAACGTCGACCGGCACCTGCGGATCAGCTTCGGGTTACCAGCCGAGTATCTTCGTAGTGGACTTGAACGGATCCATCAACTACTGACCGAGATGGCCAACTGATTACTTTGGCTGTCTCGTAAGCTGGCTCGGTCTCTGACAACCGGGGATGAGGGCGCGGGCAGTTTTTCGGCGTCGACGTGTGAGGAATTAAAAATCGCCAAGTGCCTCGGTAAGGACGCGTCCATCGGTACGTGCGAGCGTCACCCCCGCGATTGCTGCTAGCGTTGGTGTAATGTCGGCTGGAGTAACTTCAGCTAAATAGTGCCCTGGGGTGATCTGATCACCCATCAGGAGAATGGGGACACGGGTGTCGTAGTCATAACTGGTGCCGTGGCCGGATGCATAGACTGAGGTTGTCCAGTAGGGCCGAGGCACGATCAGGAGATCCCCGCTCCGTCCCGGATAATAGTTTCTGGCCAAAGCACGTTCGACGGCATTTCCTGAATTGCGTCGCTCGCGGATTGTGTCCCCACGATAAACCTCAGCCACGCCCTCCACGGCTCGGATAGCGTCGGCGACGCGCTCGAGCGCGCCCTCCTGGTCCAAAAGACGCGCATATATGCCGGGCTCGAAATAGAAGTCCTGCTCTTCGAATTGGGCGACGTGGCGACCTGGCCCAAACTGCCCGCGGATTGCTGTTTCAGCAGCATCAACGATCTGCTGCGCTGGGATGCGGCCGGCATCGGCCAATCGTGCCCGGCGCTCAGGAATCGGCACTACACCGTGGTCAGCTGTCAACGCAACCACGTAACGACCGGAGCCCACGGTAGTGTCCAATTTATCGAAGAGACGACCTAGCATCCGGTCTAACTGAATGAGAACGTCTTGCACCTCGTGACTTTGTGGGCCGAAGCGGTGACCCGCATAGTCGAGTGCTGAGAGGCCGAGAGCGAGGTAATCGGTTGCTTCCCGTTGGCCAAGGTCCAATGCGTCGACGATGGTGCCTGCTAGTTGCCCGAGGTAATCATTCGAGCGAGGACTGGCCATCCATTTCTGGTAGAAGAGCAGGTCAGGGCTGTCGCCCAGGCCAATCAGGGTGTGTGGCAATCCAGTGGCCCATCCTTCAAACGGACGACTCACGTCAACGGAGCCGGAAAACAGATACAGGTTTTCGGGCAGCGCCCGAGTCCAGATCTTGCCCAGGTCATTAGCGACCGGATTGGCGTCAAGGAATTGTTCGATAAAAACTACCGGTTCACGAGTGTAGGCGGTCGACGTAACCCAGGCGGTGCCCTGCCGCCAGAGCGCGACATCAGCACCATGCCCAGCCAACATCACGGCCACCCGAGGTTTCATCGACAGGCTCACGACACGTGCCGAGGCCTGCACCCGTAACTCATCGCTGAGTGTCGGAACCATCAGGTTATCTGGACCCAGGGTAGCCTCTACCGGGTCGTCATAACTAATAAGCGGGGAGTCAGAGTTATCGGCACAGGCTCGGAGGCGTCCCTCGGCACGGTCATACCAATTGTTGCCGATGATGCCATGGGTTTCTGGCAGACTTCCTGTTGAGATGGTGGCATGGCCGACACACGTGTTTGTCTGGAAGTATGGATAGGCTGCTTGGCGGAACCAGGCTCCGTCGTCGATTAAACGTTTCAGGCCAGAGGTCCAATGATGCTGAAACCGAGCGAGGTAGTCAGCTCGCATCTGATCAACAACCAGAAGCACGACCAGTTTTGGTGACTCCGATTGGGCCTTAGGTGGGAAAGCCGCAAACAGTAGAAGGATAATCGCTATTACAACGCCACGCACGATGTCTCAGGATCCGTCATACGAGGGTTGCGGGTCAACCCCACCTGGGGGTTCTGAACCGGGCGTTGCCTAGGCCGGGATTCCTCTAACAAGCGAAACCGGTCGTCAACCACGGACAGGTGTCTTCGCTGCATCATTGATTGTTGCCGTGCTACGCGCGCGTCCGAGTATAGTAGGCCACTCACCTCATTTTCGATTCGGAGAAACTCGATGTCGCACATAGTACCGTTCCTTCGACTAGTTGCGTTCGGCTTACCGTTGGTGCATTTCGGTGCGTCGCAGGGGGTTGCACAGCAGCCCACAGAATACGATCCAACAATATTCGCTGGCCTTGAATATCGCCATATCGGTCCAGTCGGTAATAGGGTCAGTGCTGTCGTTGGCGTGCCGGGAGATCCTAATGTCTACTATATCGGTGCTGCTTCGGGCGGGATCTTCAAGTCTGTAGACGGCGGCATCCACTGGGAACCGGTTTTTGATGATCAGCCAGCAGCATCGATTGGTGCTTTGGCGATCGAAACGGTGAATCCGAACGTTATCTGGGCGGGCACAGGTGAAACATTCATTCGCAGCAACATTTCGCACGGTGACGGCATCTACAAATCCACCGACGCTGGCAAAACATGGCGGCAGATGGGATTAGATGCGACGGGCCGCATTGGCCGGATCGTGATCCACCCAACCAACCCGGATATTGTTTTCGCCGCGGCCATGGGCCACAGCTATGGCCCCCAGCAGACGCGTGGTGTGTTTCGTACGACTGACGGCGGTGAGACGTGGGAACACGTACTGTTCGTCGATGAACATACCGGGGCCTCGGATATTGTGATGGACCCGAACAACCCCAGGATCCTCTTTGCGGGAATGTGGCAGCTGGTAATACAAACATGGGGCCGTGAGAGCGGCGGACCTGGAAGTGGTCTTTGGACATCGCGCGACGGCGGCGCAACCTGGGAGGAACTCATCGGCGCCGGTCTCCCCGAAAAGCCGATCGGTAAGATCGGCCTGGCGATGACACCAGACGACTCGAACCGCATCTACGCGCTCATCGAGACGAACTCAAACGCTGACTATGTGGAGTTGGATGATCACGAAGGCGTGCTCTGGCGCTCAGACGATGGAGGAAGGCAGTGGCGGATGGTGAACGCGGACCACACCCTCGCGCAGAGACCGCTCTACTATACGCGGGCAGCTGTTGCCCCAGACGATCGTGACGAGATCCACTTCCTGTCGACGCGTCACTCGGTTTCACTTGATGGAGGTATCACGACTGAACGTGGTACGGCGGGTGGCGACAATCACGATATGTGGATCGACCCCCTGCTGCCCGATCGAATGATCGTCGGCCATGACGGTGGTGCGTCCATTTCGACAACCCGAGGTCAGAGCTGGTGGCGGCCGCGCCTACCGATCGCTCAGATGTACCACGCCTACACCGACAACCAAGTTCCCTATTACGTCTACGGCAACCGCCAAGACGGTCCGTCAGCGCGCGTGCCAAGCAACAGCCTGCAGTCCAACGGTATCCCGATCGGACTTATGCACTCGGTGGGTGGGTGCGAGTCCGGGTTTGCCATTCCCGACCCAGTGGAGAACGACATCGTTTGGTCAGGTTGCTACGATGGCATTCTCGAGCGCTACGACCTCAAGACCGGGCACGCACGCAACGTCAGCGTTTGGCCGGATAACCCTGAAGGGTGGGCGGCAGCGGATCTGCCGTACCGCTTCCAGTGGACCTTTCCGATTGCCATTTCACCACACGACCACAACCGTGTGTATGTCGGTAGCCAGTACGTGCATATGACGACTGACGGTGGACAGAACTGGCGAATGATCAGTCCTGACCTGACGACCAACGACAAGAGTAAACAACAGAAGACGGGTGGCCTGACGGCCGAGGACGTGAGTCCGACTTACGCCGCGGTGCTATTTGCCATTGGCGAATCATCCCTTGAGGAGGGATTAATCTGGGTCGGCTCAAACGACGGCTTAGTTCATGTGACGCGCGATGGAGGCAATCGTTGGGACAATGTCACTGCCAACATCTCCGGTTTACCGCCGTGGGGTACGGTAAGTAACATTGAACCATCGGGTCACAATGCCGGTACCGCTTACATTAGCGTCGACTTTCATCAGGTAAACAATTTCAACCCCTATATCTACAAGACCTCTGACTATGGCAATAGTTGGACGCAGATTAGTAGCAATATTCCTGCCAGCGTTTTTAGTAGCGTCCACGTTGTTCGGGAGGATCCTGTTAGGCCAGGGCTACTTTATGCTGGCACTGAAAACGCGGTCTACGTATCGTTCGATGATGGTGCCCGGTGGCTACCCTTACAAACCAACCTACCCCATGCGCCGGTCCACTGGCTGACGATTCAGCCACATTTCAACGACTTGGTCGTTGGCACGTATGGGCGTGGTTTCTGGATTCTCGATGACATCACGCCACTGCAACAGATTTACTCTGAGGTGCTCGATATGGCCGTGCATCTGTTTGAGCCTCGGCCAACCTACCGCTTTCGTACCCGAGAGAGCACGATGAGTCAGCCAGAGGATTCTGGGGCCGGCACCAATCCGGGATACGGCGCAGCGCTACACTACTATCTGCCCAAGGAACTTGGTGATGACGAGAACCTAAACATTACGATTCTTAATGCGGACGAAGAAGCAGTGCGGTCACTGTCGGGACTGCCGTCGGCGGCGGGTATCAACCGTGTCCATTGGGATCTCCGCTACGACCAAACTGATGAACCGCAACTGCGGATGCCCGCTTTTGAACACTCACACGTGCGGGCTGACCTTGATCGAGGATTACGGCCCGTGGGCGATGGCAGTCGCGTCGCTATTCTCGCGCCGCCCGGCAAATACACGGTCAGGCTCAGACTGGGTGACACTGAACTCGTTCAGGCGCTCACGGTTCTCAAGGACCCGCACTCGGCGGGCTCCGAGGGAGATATCGCAGCGCAGATGGCGTTGCTTGTTGACCTGAGGAATATGCTGAACGATGCCGTGTCGCTCATCAATGAGATCGAGTCGGTCCGTGAACAGGTTGCCGATATAGGTCGGCGGGTGCATGACCATCGTGACAATGATTTGATTATTGATGCAGCTAGGTCCCTGGATGAGCGGTTGCTCGCGATTGAGATGAGGTTAAGCGATCAACGGTTGTCGGGCGGCTCAGCGCGCCAAGATTCGGTCCGTTGGCCGCGCCAACTGCTGGCGAAGCTAAGCAGTCTCGCCGGCTATGTCGGACAAACGGACTTTCCACCGACTACCCAGCAACGTGAGGTGCTCGAAAACTACAGGGAGCTACTCGACACCTACGAGCTGCAAATGGACGGTGTCCGAACAGGTGCTCTCGTCGAATTTAACCGGGCGCTGGAGGAACGAGGCCTCGCGGGAGTCGTACCCCTGCCGTAGGCGACAGTTACTGTGTCTAGAGAGGAGATCTACATGACCACGAAAACAACCTATGCGAGGGTCGGCCTTCCCACTCTATTTTACGCGCTAGTGCTCGTGTCCACGTCGGCCTGTACATCAACTACAGAACAGATTTCCGATCTCCCTGATACCCCATTCAAGCTAGCGACGTTCGAGTTGCTGAATGTCGGTGCCACAGCTGTTGGGATGGTGCTCGGTGACCAGATTCTCGAATTGAATGGTGCCGGCAAGTATCTTGTGGCGGAAACTGGACTTGAAGTGATGGTACTACCTAACGAGATGCGCGCTCTGATTGAAAATTATGACACGGCTGCGGTGCGGTTGTATCAGATCGCCAATTTCTTCCAAGAGGGCGCCGAGGCGACGCTGCCTTTTGTGCATGCCATCGGTGCTGTGAGGATCACAGCACCGATCAAATATCCGTGGAACGTGTTGTCGGTTGCAGCTAACTACAGGGCCCATGCCGAGGGGATGGCTGCGGCGCCGAGCGGAGAGAATCCTGACGACGTCGATGGTGTGTCTGGTGCAACGGATGAAGCGGGGTCTGGTGGTAGCGGCGGTGGCTTCGACCCATCGCGCATCGCTGAAATCGACCCAGCCAGCGACGACCCGGTTATGTTTGCGAAGTCCCCACGCTCCGGCATCATCGATCCGGGTGAGCCCTACTTTATTCCGCCAGGCCGTGACCAAATCGACTGGGAAGGGGAGATGGCAGTGATCATCGGCAAACCGGCTTATCTAGTGTCAGCTGAGGAGGCTGATGACTACGTGTTCGGCTACAGCATCATGTACGACGTAAGCGACCGTGGTGGCAGGTCACGAGGCGCGGGTTCGATGTTTCCTGGCGTGAATTGGTTCGACGGCAAGAGCACGAATCGTGGTGCGCCGTTCGGTCCATTCATCGTGCCCAAGGAATTCATTCCAGATCCCGCAAACCTCCGCGTGACTACCAAGGTCAATGGCGAACTGATGCAGGATCAAACGACGGCCGATCTCATTTGGCCCCAAGAGCACCTTATCCGGTTTACCACCTCAATTTTGACGCTTTATCCGGGGGATGTCATCGCCACTGGCACACCATCGGGTACCGGTGCTGAGCGGGGTGAGTTCCTAAAGGCCGGTGACGTTGTCGAGATTGAGATTGAAGGAATCGGCATTTTGAGGACACCTATCGAGGATTATCCCGGTAGCGAATCGTAGGGTGTGAGTATCGTCGAGATTCCAGTGTGATTGGTTAGAAGCACTAGGGACCTCTCTTGGACAGTTGAAGCAACATCGCCAAGCGTTGATGCCGTAAGATGAGCCCAGCTGCTACAACCGAAAGGCACCGGGATGGCCTTTAGCTCAGGATTCACCCGCGGGCACGGCCGCTATTTCCGTTGGACTTGTGGCCTGGTAGCTGCGGGGCTGTTCGCGCTCACGGTGAGCATAGCCGAAGCTCAGTGGGGTCGCCGATGGCGGGGTGGTTCGCCGCGCTTCCCAACCGCAGTCAAGACAGACCGTTCATTTGCCTTTGCCCGGGTGATGTTTCAGAGTTTCCGTCGCGAACCTGGCGGCTACGGCTGGAGCACCGATTATCCATTGTCCGACGCCAACTTTATGATCCGGCTCTCGGAGTTGACGACGACGCCGGTCAGTCTTGGCCCTCACGGCGAGCCGAACCACGTTGTTGTACGTCTGACTGACCCCGAGCTTTTCGACTACCCGTTCGTCTTCATGTCCGATGTCGGCACGGTGTTCTTCACTGACGATGAAGCAGGTGGCCTGCGACGCTATCTCGAGCAAGGGGGATTCCTCTGGGTGGATGATTTCTGGGGCCCGGCTGCGTGGGACACTTGGCGAGGCGAAATCCGCAAAGCGCTGCCATCGTCCCAGTACCCAATCACTGATCTTTCCTTGGATCACCCGATTTTCAGCGGACTGTTCGATTTAGAAGGATTTCCGCAAATTCCGTCGATTCAGCACTGGCGGCGGAGTGGTGGCGTTACGACGTCTGAGCGTGGTGTCAGGTCGGCAGAACCGCATTTCCGTGGTATTTCTGATGAGGAAGGTCGACTGATGGTGCTCATGACCCATAACACCGACATTGCCGATGGCTGGGAGCGGGAGGGTGAGGACACTGAATATTTCCACCGCTTTTCAATTGACGCCTACGCAGTCGGAATCAATGTCCTGATGTATGCGATGACACACTAAGTCAGAAGCTGGTAATAACTGGCGGGCACTTTTAGTGGCACGCCCGTATGTGGGGGTAATTATTTCAAGTGCGCGTGTTTTCCTAGACAAAGTGACTTTTTTGTCAGTCTTCACCAATGAAATCAGGCTGTTTTTTCGCCTGGCCTCCTCTGTGACCACGGAGAGATACTCTTTGAGTCCCGTACTATAGAATGAGTTCTCGTGTCATATTCGGGGGACCAACAGTTAGAAGTCGTTCTTAACGAAGATCCAGCGAGGGAGTTTGATGACTACTTACAGTAAGTTCGTCTGGTCCGTCACCATAGCCGGGACAATGCTCACCGTATGTCTCCCAGCGCGTGATGCCGCCGCTCAGTGGACCGCTGAGAGGCCTGGAAGTGACAACATTACTGTGCTATCGCACCTACCGCTTGGTCCGCGCTTGAGCGTGTCGGACATCGATATTGAGCAGGAGGTTGACCGGCCTTATGCCTATGTCGGTCGGATGGTTTATGGCTTCGAGGGTGGTAAAGGGATTGACATCATCGATTTACACGATCCGATGAAACCGGAACGTGTGTACTCCTGGCGGATCGAAGACCAAGATCTCCATCTTGGTACGGGTGGGATGGACGTGAAGCACTTCAAGTGGAATGACCGTTACTACGTCGTCCAGTCGCTGCAGTTTCGCCAAGGTGGCCCTAATCCCGATCTCGGTGGCGTTGTGCTCGATGTGACTGGTCTACCCGATCCGACAACTGTGACAGAAGTGGCACGAATCCGATCGCCCGATACGCTCGGTGGGTTCCACAACATCTTTGTTTATAAGCACAGTAATGGTCGCGTACTCTTGATCGCAACGGTGTCTGGGCCGTTCGCGCATGTATACGACTTGGGTCACGTCGTCGACGGTTTCATGGACGACGCGCTTGTGGCAAAGATTCCGGTGGGCGATTCGGCAAGTGGCCGCCGCGGCTATCATGATTTTTATGCCGGTTATCATCCTGACACCGGGGAAGATCGTTTCTATGGTGGCGGTACGGGCGGGTATTACGTCTATAACATTACCGACCTAGAAGAGCCCGAACTACTTGTTACGTTACTGGGAATAAGCGGAGTTAATCGTGGACACACCTTCACGCCAACACCAGATGGTCGTTACGTTGTAGCAGAGACGGAGTATCAATACGCACCGCTTCGGATCTTTGACCTTGAGCCAGCCTTCGAAGGCGAGGTTAAGAACATCAATAGGCCAATATCAGCCTGGACGGCTGATTGGCAACATCTTGTGCACAACCACGAAATCCGCTGGCCGTATGTTTTCGTGTCGGGCTACCTTGATGGGTTACAAATCTTCAGCCTGATGGACCCTGAGGACCCTGTGACGGTGGCCTACTACGACACCTACACCGGCCCACCGAGCAAGGACCGCCCTGCGATGTTTAACGGAGCTTTTGGGGTCGATGTGCGTAACGCTGACGGGTTGATCG
The DNA here is from genome assembly GCA_002717745.1 of Acidobacteriota bacterium. GTDB lineage: Bacteria > Acidobacteriota > Vicinamibacteria > Vicinamibacterales > UBA823 > UBA11600. The sequence goes on along the minus strand of PBBF01000043.1, from coordinate 2,895 downwards.
TGGTGAGCGACATGACGACGGGCTTCTGGGCATTTCGGATGGAAGGGTTCTCTGGTTGGAACGGTGCTGATTGGGGTATGCCGGATATCTCGAGTGCACAGAAATGGGATGAGAACCTTGGCGAGATTTCCTCGGTCAGCCCTGGTGGCAGCCGATGAGCTTCCTTCGGGCCATGGTTCTGGCGACGGTTCTTGCGGCCGCAGTGGGCATATCGCTGGCTGCGGCCGTGCCGTCAACAACCAGTGGAACGATTAGCAGCCTGTCCCCGTGTAGTGCGATCATCTCCGCACCGCCACTACCGTCGCAGTACTACGGCATTGAGATGGTAACGACACGCCGTGTGCCGGGTACTGGTCGGGCCGTCGGCACCGGCATGGTCAACTTTGCTCGGTCCCCGTTTGGTGTTGCCGTCTCACCCAGTGGTCGCTACGTTTATGACCTATCACTGTCGATTGATCGGATTAAGGCGCCTCGTCGGGGTGCCTACACAGCCTGGGCGGTGGCACCCGATCTCCAAGACGTTGTTCGGCTCGGTGTGATTGAGGAAGGCCAGGTTGCCTCGGCACGTGTCACTTGGAATAAATTTCTCGTAGTCGTAACGCTTGAGTCTTCGACTGAGCCGACGGCGCGGTGGCACGGACCGGTGGTAATGCGTGGGATGTCCCGTTCAGGCATGATGCACACCCTGGCTGGCCACGGTCCGTATGAGAACGAGGCCTGCCTGAAGTACGGCTTCAAGTGAGTATTCGTCAGCGGTCGCTTTGGGTCGGCCTATTTCTACTGGCTGGTTCCTGCTTCGATAGTCTTCCCGGTCTCTCTGCACAGCGAGGGCATACTCCCGAGCCCTCGCAGGTCGTCAAGACATCCATGTTGCTGGATGAACAGGACGCAGGGCAGATGGAATCCATGGAACAGATGGACGAGCAAGGTCAGATGGGCATGATGCACATGGGTTCCGTCGAAGTGCTCGGCGATGGCAATGTCGCCTGGCGGATGCCGCCGATGGACGCACCGATGCCACCGCTCCCGGGCCTCGAGAACGCCGTGCCGACTGTGGGACCGTTTATGGTCAAAGGTGATATGGACCCGACCGGTTTTCCGGAAGCACGCCCAGGGGAAATCGTTGAAATGGACGACGGCGAAACGCTCGATCTTACAGCGTCGATCGTTCAGCGCACGATCAATGGCAAAACCTTCTTGATGTATGGCTACAACGGTCAATACCCGGGACCACTTATTAAGGGCGATCGCGGCTCGACCGTCATCATTAATTTTACAAATGAGATTGAGATGCCGACGACCGTACACTGGCACGGTTTACGGCTCGATAATCGATTCGACGGGGTTCCCGACGTGACGCAGCCGCCGGTGTTAGTCGGTCAGTCATTCACATATGAACTCTACTTTCGTGATACCGGTATTTACTGGTACCACCCGCACATGCGAGAGGACCTCCAGCAGGACCTTGGTCTCTACGGCAATATGCTTGTGATGCCACCCGAGAACGACTACTACGGCGCCGTGAACCGGGAAGAGGTAATTATTCTCGATGATCTCCTGATGGATGAGCAGGGGCCGATTCCATGGGGCGATACGGCTCCTAGTCATGCCCTCATGGGTCGATTTGGGAACGTGCTTCTTGTTAACGGGACGACCGATTATCAGCTAGAGGTCGACCGTGGTGAGGTCGTCAGGTTCTATATCACCAACGTGGCAAACACTCGGACCTTCAACATGGTGTTTGGTGGAGCACGCGTGAAGGTCGTAGCGTCCGATGTTAGTAAATTCGAGCGCGAGGAATGGGTTGAAAGTGTGGTGATCGCACCTGCTGAGCGTTATGTGGTGGAGGTGCAGTTTGATGAGCCGGGTGAAGTTGAACTCACTAACTCAATACAGGCGATCGATGATTTCATGGGTGAGTTCTACTACCAACTGAAATCGCTCGGCCGGGTTACTGTCCGCGATACCACGACTACTAACGATCTGTCAGTGGAGTTTAAGACACTGCGACAACATGACGATGTCATCAATGATATTGATGGTTACCGTGACGCGTTTGGACGCGAGCCAGATCATCAACTTGAGTTGACATTGCGTGTGCAAAACCTACCGACGCCTATCATGCGTGCTTTGGAGTTCGAGGCCGGGTTGTTTTCGCCACCACTTGAGTGGAATGACGCGATGCCGATGATGAACTGGCTGTCGAGTACCGAACAGGTTCAGTGGATTCTGCGTGATGCCGATACCGGCCAAGAGAATATGGAGATTGAGTGGAGGTTTACTGTCGGCGACGTTGTCAAGATTAGGATTTTCAACAATCCCGAGACAATCCACCCTATGAACCATCCGGTCCATTTGCACGGGCAGCGCTACCTCGTGCTATCGATTGATGGTGTGCCGAATCAGAATCTGGTATGGAAGGACACGGCCATTGTGCCTGTCGGATCAGTCGTCGACATCCTTGCCGATATGGACAACCCCGGCACGTGGATGCTGCACTGCCACATCGCAGAACACCTTGACGCCGGCATGATGATGTCTTTCAGCGTCAACGAACAGTAGGTGGACTGTCGAGTTTCCAGTGTCTGTTCTACTATCTGAAACTTGAGCCCCTGTCGCAGTCACCCTAGGCTAGAGACCCAAGGTTGGGTGATTTTACCCGGCGTCCTCGATTCTCCGAGCCACCGCGATGAGCCCAAGTCCTGGCCAGGGCAAGAACCGGTCGAAGACTTTAAATAGTGGTATGAGCAAGTCAAAAATCTTAAGCTGCCATCGACTGAAGTCACGGCGGCCAAGAATCCGGCCGTTCCACCACCACACAGGCATTCCCACCCGGTTAAAGTCTTGGAGATGCTCGACCAGGAATCCGCCACTGTCAAGTTCCTGAGTCAACAT
>PBBF01000042.1 GCA_002717745.1 Acidobacteriota bacterium | reverse complement strand
TGGACCCGATGCTCCGCCCAGGTGAGCGGCTGAACTCGCGAGCGATCATCGACGCGTGCCGTCCGTTCGAGTGGCGCGATGACTTCCCGCCGGTGGCGCGAGCTAGCGACGGGCTACGGGAAGCGATGCGCGAGAAATACCGAACGATTCTTTCTCAGTTCGACGCCTGACCAGGCGTCGAAGATTCGTGAAGATGGGGAACGCGAACGGAGTGAGCGACATGCACGAAGCGACGGCAACACAGCGCGGCATCACCAGCATGGATGCGACCAAGGGTGCAGGGGCACGCGACGGTAAGCGCTATCTCGAGAGTCTACGTGACGGCCGTGAGGTTTGGTATCGAGGCAAGCGGGTCGACGATGTGACGAGGTGCCCCGAGTTTGCCGAGATGGCGAAGAGCATCGCACGCATCTACGACATGCAGTGTGCGCCCGAGACCCGCGATGCGATGACCTACGAACAGGATAATGGCTTACGTGCGTCGTATTCCTACTTTCTACCGACTGAGCCAGAACATCTGCTGCTGCGACGGCGCAACACCGAAGTGTGGGTCCGCGAGGTCTTCGGTATGTGCGGACGGTTACCGGATTTCTGTGCGTCGATGGTGATTGGTTACTACGACATCCGCCACGAGCTCGCTAAGCTCAGTCCTGACCTCGCCAAGAACACCGAAACGTATCTGAAGTATGCGCGCGACCACGACCTGTGCCTGTCGCATGGGCTCCATGATCCGTGCATGGATAAGTCCTTGCGGCCGTCGCAGGACCCGGATCGGTGCGTGCGTGTTGTTAAGGAGCGGGATGATGGGATCGTTGTGCGCGGCGCCCGGTTCAATACCTTTGGCATCTTTTCGAACGAGATCCTCATTTCGCCAACTTACATGTTCACCGAGGACGAAGCAGAATTTGCCCTCTGGTTCACGGTTCCGAGCAACGCGCCTGGTCTCAAACAGATCGCCCGCGAGGTGTTTTCAGGTCGGAATCCGATGGACCACCCGGCGTCTGCGCGTTTTGACGAAGTCGACTCACTGGCGATCTTCGATGACGTCTTCGTGCCCTGGGAGCGGGTGTTCCTTTATCGGGAGCCACTGGCTGCCAACCGGCTGTTCCGCGGCAATGTTATGTCATGGGCGAGCTATGCTGGGTCAGTGCTGACGCAGCTCAGGATGGAGGTGCTAGTTGCAGTGGCACATCTGCTGGCGGTGACCTCAGGGGTGGACAAGCGGCCGAACGTCGTGTCAACCCTCGGTGAAATGTGCACCTATTTGTCGTTAGCGCGCTCGAATCTCCGCGCAGGCGAGATCGACTGCGTACGTACCCCTGGTGGGCATTACCGTACGGCAGCCGCACCAGAGCGTCGTGCGCTGGTGACGATGGTTTCAGAGCGGTTCGTCGAGCTGGTCGAGCACATCGGCACGAGCTCGCTCATTTTCCTGCCGACGGCTGAGGACTGGACTGCGCCTGAGTTGAAAAAGCATCTCGATGTCTACATGCGCGGCAAGGGCACGTCACCGATCGATCGCTACAAGCTCTGTAGGTTGGCTTGGGACCTTACTGGAGACGGCTATGGAGGGCGTCAGCAGCTCTACGAGAGACTGCATTCCGGTGACCCGACGATGGTGGTGCAGAATGCGTACCGACGATTTGATTTGTCGGGCGGCATTGACCTAGTCACAAGATTTCTTGACCTAGAACAGCCTATAGAGGGCGCGTCAGAGTAGGTGTGTTCACTTGTGGACAATGAGTTAGGATAAGACAGGTGGGAAAATTCATCATCGTGCCGCACATGCGGCTTCAGGAGTGGGTCGCCGAGGAGCACGGTTATTTTGAGGCCGAAGGGTTGGACTACGAGTTCCGTCCAGGGCGAGACCAGGTAGCCAGCGTCAAGACGGCTGAGGAGTTACCGCCCGACCAGTGGAGCGGGGCATACCAGACGTTCGAGGGACAGGGGCGCGGCTGCTCGGTCAGCTCGGCCTGCCACTGGACCGTGAATATGGCAGCCTCCTCTGGGCGTGGGCGTCTGTGGGGAGAGGCTTATTCGGTCAGTCCATCGGGAATTTACGTACCGCCCGATTCGCCAATCAAGCGACCAGAGGACCTCGCTAACGTGCCGATTACCGTGGGCTACCAGTCTGGGAGCCACTACTCAACGATTCAAGGTCTTGAGCCGTTTCTGGACCGTTCTGAGATCAAACTGCACTTCGGCGGCATGTTGTTTCAGCGGCTCGAGTTGCTTGTCGACCGTGCCGTGCCCGCGGGCAATGCGTTTGGGGGACCGTCCTACCTAGTTGAGCAGCTCGGCTTCAGGAAGATCGTCGATACGACGTTCATGGTTGCGGCAATGGTAGCCGATGACGCGAACCTTGAGGATATTCGCAAGTGCTATCGAGCGTTAAAGAAGGCGCAAGTCGACTTAGACCTACGCCCTGAATTGTACACTCACTACTATAAGAAGGACTTTCCGGAACGGTTCCACGACATCATGGATACTCGGCTCTTCGGGCCTGGGGAGCGGGTTGTCTTCGCACCGTATACAGAAGAGATGTTCAACGCCACTCGAGAGTGGGTTAAGGATTGGCAGATCTTTCCTGAGGGTAAAGGGGGAGACGCCGACTATGAGGCGTCCGTCCTCAGGGTAAGTTGACTGCTAGGAGGTTGTTCGCAAATGGCACAGATCACATTCGCTTTAGGAACGTCGCACGGTCCGTTGCTTTCGACCCCGCCAGAACAATGGGACCAACGGGTGAAGGCGGATCGCCAGAATCCTAAGCTTCCATTTCGCGGGGGAACGTATACGTTTGATGAACTTGTTGCGCTGCGTGTTAAAGAGAACCTCGGGACACAGGCTGCGCTCGATGTGCGGACGGTCCGTCATGCGGCGTGCCAACGGGCAATCGGGGAACTTGCGGAGCGATTTTCAGCAGCTGCAGTCGATGTTCTCGTGATCGTTGGTAACGATCAACGCGAGATCTTTAAGGACGAACTTACGCCGGCCTTTAGTGTGTTCTACGGTGAGTCGGTGGACAACGTCCCGCCCTCGAAGGAAAGGCTAGCGAAAATGCCACCCGGACTTGGGGCGTCACACTGGGCGAACAGTCCACCCGAAGGAGCAACCTACCCCTGCGTGCCTGAACTAGGCGAGCACATTCTCCGCTCGACCGCAGATGCAGGCTTCGACGCCGCGTCGATGAAAACTCTGCCGGAAGGACCCCGTGGCCGAAAAGGGGTCCCGCATGCGTTTGGGTTTGTCTACCGTCGCGTCATGAACGATCAAGCGGTACCCGCGGTTCCGATCGTCCAGAACACCTTCTTTCCGCCCAATCAGCCCACAGTTGGTCGCTGTTTCGACTTCGGTCGGGCGATCGGCCGCGCTGTGGCATCTTGGGACCGTGACGCGCGGGTTGGTGTCATCGCTTCCGGGGGGCTCAGCCATTTCGTAATCGACGAAGAGTTCGATGCCGAGTTGCTGAAGGCCATGAAGGATGGTGATCGCGACCAATTTACCCGCATTCCAGCCGATCGATTCCGCTCGGGTACTTCGGAGAGCAAGAATTGGATCACCGTGGCCGGATTACTGGCCGACACCGGGCTTCAGATGCGCGTCGTTGACTATGTCCCATGCTACCGTTCCGATGCTGGCACCGGGAATGCCATGGGCTTTGCGGTCTGGGAATAAAAATTTAAGACCAACAGCTTAGAGTTGACGAAACGCTATACTGAGCCGTATGGCGCCCTCACGATTTTCTCTACTGTTTGGATTGGCAGCGCTCGCTATCATCATCCTCGTCCCGTGGTTTCTCGTATCCCGTGAAGCTGATCGGCAAGGCCGTTCGGTCAGTGAACTGATCAGCATGATCATGGGTTTGCGCGACGATCGGGCCGTCTCGGCACCAGTGGACAGCAGGGCAGACCGTCGTTTTTTAGAGCGCCGGCCGATTGGGCGGTCCCTCGAAGGCTCGCAGCCGTGGATTAGCCATGTCAGCATCGTCGATCTTGATCAAGATGGTTTTACCGATGTGGTGTTGTGTGATGCCACGATGAATCAGGTCTCGTGGATCCGTCAGGAAGCGGGTGGTTCCTTCACCGAGAGGCCCCTCGGCGACACAATTCTGGCACCGGCCCATGTGACACCAAGCGATGTTGATCTTGATGGCGATATTGATCTCCTTGTCGCGAAGATGGGAGCGATTCTCCCGAATAACGACAAGATTGGTAGCGTTGTCGTGCTTGAGAACGATGGTCAAGAGGGGTTTACGACCCGCATTCTCCTCGACGATCTAGCACGTGTTACAGACATTGAGCCCGGGGATTTTGACGGAGATGGGGACATCGATCTTGTAGTTGGCCAGTTCGGCTATGACGACGGCGAAATTCGGTGGATGGAGAATCTTGGAGGCTGGAATTTCGAGAGCCACGATTTACTAGCACTCTCGGGAACTATCCATACTCCTGTTGGGGATCTCGACGGTGATGGGGATTTGGACATTGCAGCTGTCGTCTCGCAGGAATGGGAAGAGATCTATGTGTTCGAGAACGATGGCAAAGGTATGTTCGACCGACACTTGGTCTATGGTGCGACGAATGATGACTTCGGCAGTAGCGGTATCTCTCTGGTCGACATGGACCTTGATGGTGACTTGGACGTGCTCTACTCGAATGGTGACGCCTTTGACTACATTCCACCTGGACCGCGTCCGTGGCACGGAGTGCAATGGCTGGAAAATGATGGCGACCTAGGCTTCACCTACCATCGGATTGGTGACTTTCCGGGAGCATACTTTGCGAACGCAGTTGATGGCGACCTCGATGGGGATGTGGATGTGTTCGTTGTCAGTGCCTTTAACGATTGGGACTCTCCGGAAGCCGCATCGCTTGCATGGTTTGAAAACGATGGTGCAATGGGATTTACCCGTCGAATTTTGGCCACGGAACCAACCCATTTACTAGCACTCGCTAGCGCTGACATGGACGGTGATGGACTCGTCGACCTAGTTACAGGCGCGATGCATGTTTCGCCACCCTACGACCGGATGAGCCGGGTGACGCTCTGGCGAAACACCTGGAAAGATCCGTAACGGGGAAGGAGCAAGTAACTACGGGCAACATGGGCAAAGCTTCGAAACGACGGACACACGGTGGTCGTCAAGCCGAATCGGCGGCAACACGTTTTGCGAGACGAGATGCTAGGCTGCCGCTAAGGGCGGTGCTAATTGCCCTCGTGCTTATCGGTATGGCTGGGGCTGTGGCGTGGTTCACCTCGGGCCTCCTAATGAGGGTTGAGCCGACTGGCCAGCCCGGTGAACCGGCACGGTTCACTAAGGTTCCGGACCTACCTGACACTGTAGGGTCACTACCTGCTTTCGAGCGTGTTGTTACTGAGAGTGACCGGCTGTTGCGCCAAGCCATACGCTCGGGTGCATCACCCGACACAATTGGAGAGATGGCAGGCCGTCTCGGTGACTTGTATCAGGCCAACACTCACGGTGGGCTCGCGGAGGCATGCTATAGGCTGGCGACTGATCTCACCACGGACAATCCGCGGTGGCCGTATCTACTCGCCTACAGACTGCAAGAGCGCGGGGAAGCGGAGACAGTCACTCCACTTTTAGAGCGTACGGTCGAGCTTGAGCCAAGTTATGCACCAGCCTGGTTGAAGCTTGCCGAGAACCGCTTTAAACAAGGTGAGTTTGACGAAGCTCGGGCTGCGTATGAACGGCGGCTTGCGCTGACGGCAGGGGATCCTTGGGCGCTTTTGGGTCTCGCACGTTTGGCTATTGAGGTCGGTGAGTGGAGCCAGGCCGAATCCGATCTCCTTGGCGCTATTGAGGCGGCGCCTCAGTTCGCTGCCCTTCATCGATTACTGGCCACGGTACATGAACATTACGGTCAAACAGACGCCGGGGACGCTTCCCGCCAGCGGGCGAACGAACTTGGTCGATTCTACGCTGCACCTGACCCTTGGGTTGATGGCCTGATTGCCCAATCGTTCGACGTCGACTGGCTATTACTCAACGTTTCACGCTATGCCTTACTAGACCCAGACCTCTCACGGGTGCTCTTCGATCGGGCACGTAGCCTGGCACCAGAAGACCCGGATGTCTATGTCGTCCTTCACGAGCATGTAGAAACGCTTGAGGAGGCACGCCGGGCGCTCGAAACAGCCATTTCACTGGACAACTCGCACCCCATGGCTCACATGCGGCTTGGCGAACTTCTTTATCGGCAAGGGGAACACGACCAAGCAGTTGAACTTCTACGTCGTTCTATACACCTTGGTGCTGACACAGCCGACGCGCACAGGTATTTGGGACTTGCGTTGACTGCGCTGGGAAGACTCGATGACGCGCTCGCGGCTCTGGAACAGGCGGTCGCTCGAGCCCCAGGCGATGCCGACATCCACTACAGCCTTGCTTATGCTCTTCAGCGGGCCGGTCGGCAGCCTGACTCAACACGTGAGCTGTGGAGGGTCTTAGAACTGAATCCTGGACACGAACTTGCGGCGCGTGCCCTCGCGATCGGCAATTCTGGCAAGGAGCGCGAACCGTAGGCGGGAGCTAAGGTGACACCGGGCTGGCTTCGCGGTCGGCGAGGTATGCGACGATGTTGGAAGCTTGTTCGTCGCTTAGCCACGCCCATCCAGCTTCACGCTGCATGCGACGCACAGTTTGTGCCCACCAGTACCGGTCCTGATGTGTTACCTCGATGCGTGTGCTTGTGTGGCAACGCGTGCACTTTATCTGCATTAAATCAAGCGCACCCTCGGGTTTACCACCATTCACTATCGGGTCTACTGATAGTTCGTGCAACTCGCCCATCAACGGTGTCTCAATTCCAGAGCCGTAGTCACTCAGAGACAGATGTTGCTCTGCCTTGTCAGTAAGACCAAGGTTAACGTAGGCGCGTGCTAAATACTTATGGCATAGCGAGAGTCGTGGGTGTGTGTCCAAGATCGGGACTAGTAACGTGAGAGCCTCATCCCATCTTTCGGTGATTAGTGCCAGGCGTGCCTGGCCGAGTGCAGCTAATGGTTGCAACGGCTCAATGGTGAGTGCCTTGGTGAAGTGCGTGGCGGCATCGTCAGGCCTGTTCCACTTTAGGTATAGGTCACCTAATTCGGCCAACACCTCTGCGCTATCCGACTTGAATTCGAGTGCTCGCTGAAAAAGTGATTCGGCTTTTCGGAAATCAAAAACGGATTTCTCTAAAAAAGCTTGGTAATAAATCCACCGGTATTCATTGGGCGCAATGTTTCTGGCCAGTTCATAGCTTTGCCGTGCCTCATCCGTAAATCGATAAGCGTGATAGGTCATGCCGAGGCGGCCAATCCGTTCAGCCGATAGCGGTTCCTGCCGTGCAAGCCGATCGGCCTCGCGAAACAATTCAATTGATAACCTGTTCTGATAAAAGAATTTAGGAGGTAGGGGTAGTCGAGAGATTAGGGATTCGCGCTCACGCTGACAAGCCGCATTAATAGGCAAGGCTGCGAGTAATACCAGGGCTATGAGACTAGTGCGATGTCGGGGCATCGTATTGGAAAAAGTGTTTACCGTCATTTCATCGTAACATCGCCGATCAATTAAACACCGGTGAAATTTGACCGCCACCATAGAGGGTTTTCTGTTCTCAATTGGGTCTCCGAGTTGGCTCACTCGTTTCACCAACGATGAAGAGCACCTCCCCCGGTACGATGAGACCTATCTCTCCTCGCGCTACAGCTTCGATTGCTTTGGAATCACGACGTAAGCGATCCTCTATTCCTGCGAGTCGGCGGTTTTCAGCCTTTAACGCTGTAATGGCGGCAGTGAGTTCGCGGCGCTCACGCGACGCTTGCAACATGTCGGGTAAGCCGCCGTCTCCAATCAAGGTCTGAATAGCAAAAAATGCAGTAGCGAACCAGAGCACTAAGTGAACAATGTTCCGGCCTCCACTCGCTGTTGTTTGACCCGTGTCAGTTTGGGCACACTGTTCCATAGTGAGTTTCACTCTGCACGTCTTGTTGAAATAATGACTTCCTCGAGCGTTGAAGCGACCCTTGTTATGCCACGGATGTCCGCACTGACCGATCGCCGGACGATTTTGTTTTCGAGGGAGTGCAATGCGGCGCGGATGGCCGCGGCTGGAACGGTCCCAGCCAGTGTCAGCTCAACGTTGAATGATCGTCGATCGGTCTGACTTGTTTCACGGGTTATAAAACCTCGAGCAACTAATCTATCGAGAATACTAGTCAGCGTAGACGGCTTGTGGCCCAGGGTTTGGTGCAGGTTACGAATCGAGGTTTCTCCACGCACGTGGAGCACCGCCAGTACATACGCCTCAGGTTGGGTGACGCCGTAGTCCTTACGAAACTTGTCCAGGTAAAGCGTTACGAGCTGTGCAGACTTTTGAAGGTTTGAGGTTAGATTGAGCATGGACTGATCCCAGTGAGATTTCAAACTTATTACGAGATCCGATAATACAATATCGTATTATATAAATTCGTAACGATCAAGCGACGTTCGTCGGAGACCTTTTGTAGAAAGCCGATTCGGCGGGTGCAAAATACCGGGGAGGTTTAGGGGTAGAGTTCAGAGATTCTTTGTAGGAACCAGTAGAGTCCGACTAGGGCTATTGCCAGTGAACAGGGCAGGCTGATGCGCGGTCGGTACCAGCTTCGGTGCCGGGCCCACCCGATAAGTAAGAACAAAGCGAGCAGGATTGTTAGTTGTCCGATTTCTACACCGGTGTTGAAGGCGAGGAGGCTGATCAGAAACTGGTTGGCAGGTAATCCTAAGTCGCTTAACGCACCGGCGAATCCCAGTCCGTGTAGCAAGCCGAAACAAAAGACGATGATAGGGCGCCAACCGGTCATCCGATCCGTTATGAGATTCTCGACAGCCACGTAAATGATTGATAGTGCGATCAACGATTCGACGACGGCAGGCGATAATGTGATGATTCCTGCGGCTGCTAAGGCCAGCGTTATGGTGTGGGCAGCCGTGAACGCCGATATCTGCCAGAGTAGTGCCCTGAGTCTGGTGCTCAGTAAGAAGAGCCCAAAAACGAATAGAGCGTGGTCGAAACCATCAGGTACGATGTGCGATATTCCGAGTTGCAGGTAGCGACTAGCGACCGACCAAGTCCTTTCAGCCTCATCGTTGTTGAGGGAGTTGACTGCGTGCCGTCCGCTTTCTTCTCCACGTAACAGAAGCTGTTGGGCGTCACGACCGCCTGCTAGGTCCAGGACCGTTAGATATACAGGCGGAAACTGTCGGTCGGCTTGGAAGGTAAATGTCCTTGTGCGTTCAGGAATCACACCGGTGAACCTGGCAGTGAGGCCAATGTAGCTCGGGACCTCGGCATTCATCATCGTGCCGAATTCTGGGAATTCCAGGTCCATTTTGGCAGCCTCACCATCGAACCTCATGACTAATTGTTCGGTGAGTGTCTGCCGAAGATCGGTCAGTCGTTCATCGAGGGATGCTTTTGGCATGGTGGCTAAATTACGTGCCAACGTAGCTGAATTCGCGCCCAGGCCAACGCCTAGTGCGAGCGCGTCCAGGTCAGTGGTGACATCGATTTGATACTTGCCATCCGCTCTTATAACGAGAACAGTGAAGGTGAACTCAAGGTTGTGGGTTCGCACGACCGTTGGCCATGCCGTCAGGATTGCCGAAACGGCAAGAATCACGCATCCAAGTCGCTGTAGCGAAGACCTCATGACTCGTTCCACCCAGTAACGCTATTGTCCGTGATTCGATGCCGAGCGCGACACATCTACCCCGTAAATCAGTTTGACAAGTCCTTCAACAGGAGGTAAAGTGCCTCGATTCTGCTTGTTAGGAGAATTTTCTGACAGTCTGTTGGCCCTGGTGTGGGTCGGAGGAGTGTTCAGTGAAAGCGATTAAGGGTTTATCGTTCGTCGTGCTATTCAGCATCTTCACTGTCCTCGGTGGTGGTGTTGTAGTCCGCGCGGATGGAACGGCGAAGGCCGTGCCGACCTTTGCTAAGGATATAGCGCCAATTCTCTACGAGAACTGCACAAGCTGTCACCGCCCTGGGGATATTGCACCGATGTCTTTAATAACATATCGGGATACACGGCCGTGGGCACGCGCCATAAAAGACACGGTGCTCGCTGGTGAAATGCCGCCATGGTTAGCTGACCCACACAATAGCAGTGGCACATTCCGTGACGAACGCATCCTCGACCAAGCGACCATCGACACCCTTGTGGCGTGGGTCGACGGAGGAGCACCCCAAGGTGAGGGCGATCTACCAGCTCTGCCAGATTTTCCAGAAAATTGGACCTATAAAGATGGTGAACCGGACTATGTGTTCGAATTGCCCGTTGAATATGAAATCGCTGCAGAAGGCCAAGAAGAATATTTAGATTTTTATGTTGCCATTCCTTGGGAGGAAGACCGCTTCGCCGAGGTGATTGAGTTGCGCCCCTCGAACCGAAGCGTGGTGCATCATGCCGGTGCCTACGTCGTGGATTTGCCGCCAGGAACACGGGTTGGCGAACACGGCATTCTTGAAACATTTGACGGTGAAGTGCTCGACCGGGACGCGGCCTCGAAATTAAGCCGCAAGAATTCTACGAGAATCGAACAGCAGGTCTTTAATCAATTCAACCTAGCTGGAAGCAGCAAGCTCATCTCATATGTGCCGGGACGCGGCGTCGAACGTTTCATGCCGGGCACGGGCAAACGCGTCACAGCTGGAAAATACGTTCGATTCACCATGCACTATAACGCCGTCGGGCAAGTTGAAACGGATCAATCGAAACTTGGACTCTGGTTCAATACGAAACCAGTGCACCATGAAGTTCTCACGCGCCAAGCTGGAAATCCGGTCCCAACGAGTGCCTTCGGCCATGATATTTATATCGTGCAAGGTGAAGAAATCGTACCAACTCTGGACGAGAACGGCGAGCGGGTCCGACCAAAGATTCCCAATATTCCCCCCTATGAAGGAAATTGGAAAATTACGGGCATTACTCCGATTACTGAACCGATCACTCTTTACGGCTTGTCTCCCCACATGCACCTTCGAGGCAAAAGCCTGAGGTGGGTTGTGACGTTTCCCGATGGTCGTGAAGAAACGATTCTCGATGTGCCCAAGTTCGATTTCAACTGGCAAATTCATTACGAGTTAGCCGAGCCGATGCATATTCCGGCTGGGAGCAAGATTACCGGTATCGGTGTCTACGACAACTCGTTGGCTAACCGGTGGAATCCTGGTCCGCAACTTGAAGTCTACTGGGGTGATCAGAGTTGGGACGAAATGTACCAGGCGTTCACTGAGTACACCATCGATAGCCAAGATTTGACCCGGTTAATCGAAACGACGGACGGGGCGCAGGAATAGGCCACTTTTCTCCATGCGCCATCGTGGATGTTTGACTGAAGCCGAGCCACTGTAGCTCGGCTTCAGTTGTTTCGGGCTAAGGTTATCAAGTTATGCTGAGGCGTCTGTTTCTATTCGTGTCGTTGTTCGTTGTGCTTGCCGTGACTTCGTCGCTGGCGGGTCGGGTGACGACCTCTCAGCAACGTCAATTACCTCGGGGCCAGATTGCCGACCTTGGGCGGCCGACCGAAAAGAGCGACGAGGTGCCTGTTTTTGATTACGAGCAGTATTTCCCAGGCCAATGGCATTTTGAGTGGCGCGTGCCCGAGTCACCGTTGGGTCCTGGTGGAACACTGACGGGGACTGAGACCTTCGCTGGTGGTGAAGATAATTTTTTTACCAGTCGCACTGAAGTCGATGGTCCGGCTGGACCATTTACGATTGAGAGCGTTATTGCGTATCAGGTCGAGAACCGAACCTTTGCACGGTGGGAACGGGATAGCCGTGGCTTTGAAATGCTACACGCGGGTCCGATCGGCGGTGACCTTGGTGGGTTTTACACAATCCACTATGAGACGGCACCCTTCACTGTTGGAGGTCAGCAAGTCAAGCTACGGTACCGAACGCGACTTGTTTCTCCGGTTAACTACAAGATTGAGGCACGGATCTCCGTCGATGGGGGGCCGTTCCTAAATTTCGGTAGCGGTTGGTTCCAAAAGGACGTGCCCATAGAAACAGGACGCTGAGGGATAAACACCATGACGCGCACTATTTGTTTAATCGCCGCATGCCTACCGGTTGTGCTGATGTCATTGAGCGCACAAAGTGTTACGTTCTCGCTCGTCCCTAACTGGGCAAAGCTACCGAGCGGTTGGGTGTTCGGCCACCCGCAGGGCTTTCCTTTGCCGGCCGAACGAGAACGAGCACGGGCCGAGGCTGAGCTCACACGCGCGGCTGCTATTGCTCGTGGAGAAACGCCCCCGCCCCGCTCATCCAACCTTCAACCCGGCGTGTCGGGCGTGGCGGTAGATCGCGACGACAACGTGTACGCTTTTCATCGTGGTGAACATCCGATTCTAGTCTTCGATGAGTCTGGTCAGTTTCTGCGCTCTGGTGGTGATGGGATCACCGGCACCGTGCCGCATTTTATCGAGGTTGATGACCAGGGCAATGTCTGGGTTGTCGATGAGATGGCGCACCGGGTGTTGAAGTTCAATTCCGAACTCACTGAGATTCTGCTGCAGATCGGTGTTACCGACGAACCAGGCTACGACAATGTGCATCTCGATCGACCGGCGGATGTCGATATTGCGAGCACAGGCGAAATTCTGATCGCCGACGGTTACGGCAACAACCGGATCGCGAAGTTCTCGCCTGATGGCGAGTTTATAGAACAGTGGGGCGGCGGCCCGCAGGATGAGTCGGCAGCCGACGGAGAATTTCACCTGCCCCACGCCGTTGAGATTGATGAGAACGACAAAGTGTATGTGCTAGACCGTGAAAACCGACGGATTCAGATGTTTGATCTCGATGGCACGTTTCTGGGGAAGTGGACTCACCTCGGCTATGCTTGGGGGCTGTTTGTGTCTCGAGACGGTCAGTACGCCTATATTGCTGAGCATGACCATGAGCAAGTTATGCAGGTCTCGACTGCGACGGGTGAGGTGCTTGCACGCTGGGGTCGCCAGGGACACGGTCCTTCGGAATTCGATTGGGCACATGGCATCGCGGTAGATTCAGCGGGTGCGGTTTATGTTGCCGACACCTATGGCCAGCGCCTACAGAAGTTCGTGCCGACCGACCGGTGACCTCGACCTCACGGGGAGTTGTGAGGTCGAGTGCGTAAGAGACAGGGGGCTAAAAGGGTGATGATCCAAAAGAGCATGCAAGTCGTTCTTACGATGGCCGTGCTCAGTGGGGTGTTAGCCAGCGCAGCGCAGCGGATGCCGCTCATGATGACGGTTGGGTGTGTTGCGCAAGAGGGTGATCAGTGGTGGCTTGTTAGCGCCACCGAGCCGGTGGAGATTACTGAGGAGGTGCCACCAGAACCGGAAGTTGCTACGGTACTGGGTGACGGGCGGTTTCGGTTGATCGGCACGCTCGATGAGTTCGGCGTAAATAACCACGCAGGTCACAAAGTGCGGGTCAAAGGAATTCTGATTGAGGACAATGACGAGACGCGTCTTAACTTAACCTCAATCAGACACATGCAGCCAGATTGCAAGTAGGACAGCCGTCAGGTTGGGTGGAAGGTGTCTTCACGACGTCCAGTGCTTTGTCTGGAGCTGCGTAGTATTGTCATGACTTTTTCTTACGACTACATTCATCGAATCTCGTGGACGCCTGAGTCTAAGCTATGACACGACTCAGCGTGAATCTCAATAAGGTAGCGCTGCTGAGAAACACGCGTGATGTTGGAGTGCCGGACGTCTTGCGTGCGGCTCGCATTTCGATCGATGCTGGTGCTTCTGGCGTTACAGTGCATCCACGACCGGATGAACGGCATACCCGGCCATCCGACGTTTTCAACCTATCAACCTTTACCCAGGACACCGGTGTTGAATTCAATATTGAAGGTAATCCGACGACCAGTTTTCTTGCATTGGTGCACGAGGTGGTACCGGCGCAGTGCACTTTGGTGCCTGACGTGCCAGATCAACGAACGTCGGATCATGGCTGGGATCTTGGCACGGACGGTGACAGGTTACGCCCGATAATCTCCGACTTAAGATCCCGAGGCATTCGGGTATCGTTGTTCATGGATCCTGATCCCGCGGTCATCGCTGGTGCTGCACAAGTTGGTGCTGACCGAATTGAGATTTACACGGAGCCTTATGCGAGGGCCTTTGGAACACCGGATCAGGCATTAAACCTTGACGCATGTGCCGCTTGTGCGGATGAGGCCGAGCGTGTGGGGCTTGGCGTCAATGCGGGTCACGACCTGAACTTGCGTAACTTACCAGCATTGGTTCAAACCGTACCAGGTATTGTCGAAGTGTCGATCGGGCACGCATTAATTGCGGATGCACTGGAACTCGGCCTGCGCGAGACTGTAGGTGCTTACCTCCGCGCGCTGTCCTCGGCCAGGTAAACCTCGGTGCGAGGCGGAAATGAGTATTACGCGACGTGACTTTCTCGGTTCTTCGATCGGCAGTTCCGCTGTGTTGGCTGAATTGACGGCTGTGGAAACCGGACAACGTCACCGTCCCATTCCACTCCCCGCAGAGATGCGGCTTTGGGATCTGGCCACACCGGCCTTGGTTGTTGACGCAGATAGCCTAGAGTCGAACCTGCGTAAAATGCGAGATTTTTATAGTGACAAGTCGGCAATGCTCCGGCCCCATGCAAAGACTCACAAATGTCCAGTGATCGCTCGCCAGCAGCTTGACCTCGGGGCGATCGGCATTGCGGTTGCTAAGATCAGCGAGGCCGAGGTGATGGTCGAAGGTGGCATTGACCCAATTCTCATTACCTCTCCCATTGCTACCCGCGGCAAGCTCGCGAGACTTCTCGCATTGGCGCAGCAAACCCCGAGGTTGCAGATAGTAACCGACCGATTACAGAACGTCCGTGACCTCAACGACGGTGCTGCAGCGGTTGGTATTAAGTTACAGGTTGTTGTGGACCTAAATGCCGGGGACGATCGGACGGGCATTATGCTTGGTGAACCGGCCGTCACATTGGCCGGCGAAGTGGCGCGCGCCGAATCACTGGAGCTGGTGGGGGTGCAGGCTTATGCTGGGCGCCTGCAACACGTGGTCGGTTGGGAGGCTCGGCGCAAGCAATACGTTGAAATGATGGAGCAGGTAATGGAGACGGTGGCCGCGATGCGGCAAGTTGGACTTGATATCCCCACTGTCACCGGTGGCGGGACCGGCACCTACGATATCAATAGTGAGATTGATGGAATGACCGATATTCAAGCTGGTTCTTATGTGTTTATGGATGATAACTACCGCGATGTCGGTGGACGATTGGGCCCAGTTTTCAACGATTTTGACTCATCACTCTTTGTGTTGGCCACGGCGATCAGTCAACCCGTCCAGGGACAGATTACGGTTGATGCGGGTATCAAGGCGTTTGCAACGGACAAGGAGCCTCCGCGCCTTCGGGATTTCAAAGGGGTGGCCTACACGTTTGGTGGTGATGAGCACGGTATCCTCAATTTTACCGAGTCATCAGAGCCAATTACTGTGGGAGACAAGGTGCGGCTTACGATCCCGCATTGTGACCCCACCGTGAATCTGTACGACCATCTGCACGTTGTGCGGGGTGAGCAAGTTTCAGAAGTCTGGCCAATTGCGGGAAGAGGGCGGTCACAGTAAGTAACCGGTATCCACGATTCGGTTGGCGAATAAGAGGCTCTTAAGTTCGATATGGCGACCTTCGTGTGAGTCTGGGCTCGGTTTCTTCCACGGGGAAGTGCCGGTCGGCTATAATTAGCGCCATGTGGACCAAGATGATGTCGGGCCCTCGGAAGCGGGCTCCTAAGAACGTTGCGGTGATCGACCCCGATCACTGTTTCGGTGCGCTGGCCTGTTCTATCTGTCAGGCAGCGTGTCCGATTGAAAACTGCATCATTGAAGAGCCCGATCGCGATGGGCGGCTGGTTTGCGCCGTTCGCGTTGATGCGTGCATCGGCTGTGGATTGTGCGTTGCGTTGGGGAACGAGACCGCGCCCCAGCCGCGTGACTTCGGCTGTCCTGCCGACTATGACGCTATTGATATGATGGCGTACGATGACGTGGTGAAAAGCTTAGAAACGGCCGTAGAATCTGACGTGAAAATCAACGTCAGCGAGGCAGCGGAGGCCTGATCGTCGCTGGCCGCTCACTTGATTCACCAACCGCAACAATCAGTCTTGAACCGGCACGCTGGGCAGCGCCAGACAGCGTGCATTCTGAACATCTCGGCGCCGCAGCGCTCGCAGATCACCGGTTCGTCTCCAGTTTGACGCGTTGGTCGATTCGGTTTCGTTGTTTTAGATTGGTCCGGCGATTTTCCTCCCGGTGATTCTGACATGGGAGGGATTATACTCATTCACTTCGATTTTAACGGTCTATGCCATGTTGTCGTCCTCGCTTTGGTGAGTGGGCATGAGAAGTCTGAGCTCGAAGATCGCATCTAAGTTTCGGCGAGGTGAGGCCTTAGACGCCGAGGAACTGACTCACCGCCGAGTGGCGATGGTGACCGAGCAAATTGCCGGTCGCGGTATTCGCGATCGGTATCTACTGCAGGCGATGCGCGAAGTGCCCAGGCACGAGTTTCTTCCTAAGAACGCTCGGTGCCACGCTTACGAAGACCGTCCGCTTTCAATTGGTGAAGGCCAGACTATCTCTCAACCGTATATCGTGGCTGCCATGATCGAGCCGCTGGGCTGTGGCTCTGACGATCATGTGCTTGATATTGGCACGGGATCAGGCTACCAGGCCGCGATATTGGCACGACTGGTTCGTAGTGTGGTGTCGATCGAATTTCGGCCATCGCTAGCAGCTCAGGCTAGAAAAACCCTAACCCGGCTGGGGATCCTAAACGTTACGGTTCTCGATGGCGATGGCAGTGATGGTGCACCGATCTTTTCGCCCTACGACGCGATTGTAGTTGCTGCCGGTGCACCCGCGGTGCCGCCCGACCTTCTTTCCCAGCTCAGTAAGCGTGGCAAGATGGTTGTGCCCGTGGGCACAACTGATCTACAGCATCTAACGTTCTTACGTCGCTCTGGTCAGAGCTTAAATGAGGAGGTAAGGGAGAGTTGTGTGTTTGTGCCTCTGGTCGGTCGACAGGGATGGAGGCATTCGGGAGCGAAATGACGTAAGCTGGAAGGAAGTGCTCTACCAAGGATGTGAACCATGAAGGTCTTCATTGCCGACTAGACGAGGCCATTAGATAGCGTTGTTAGAGAGTACTAGAGGAAGGAGTACGGTCCATGCGTATCGCATTTCAGGGCGCGCCCGGAGCCTATAGTGAGGCGGCTGGTCTTCGTTTCAAGCCGTCAGCTGAGCCGATGCCCTGCAAGAGCTTTGAGGACGTTTTTGCGGTAGTCCAGGACAAGAAGGCCACTCATGGGATTGTCCCGATTGAGAATACCATCGGTGGCACCATCAGGCGTAACTATGACCTACTACTCAGACATGAGTTACCGATTGTGGGGGAAGTGCATCTACCGGTCATTCATAATCTAGTGGTATTAAAAGGAACTACCCTTAAAGACATTAAGCGGGTCTACTCGCATCCCCAAGCATTGGCCCAGTGTGAACGGTTTCTCCTGGGTTTGAAGGGCGTTGAGATCATCGCGAACTATGACACTGCCGGTAGTGCGAAGATGATTAGTGAGGCTAACTTGGGAGATGCTGCGGCCATTGCGTCAGATCGGTCAGCTGAAGTATTCGACTTGTCGATCCTGAAAGCTGGCATCCAGGATTTTGCTGAGAACATTACGCGCTTTCTTGTGATTTCACGTGAAGCTCTCACGCAGAGTAAGGCTGACAAGACCACGATCGCATTCACGGTGCCAAACGAGCCGGGCGCGTTATTCAAGGCGCTTAGCGTTTTCACTTTGCGAGACATTGATTTAGGCAAACTGGAATCTCGCCCGATTCCCTCCAGGCCCTGGGAGTATTTATTCTTTGCAGATCTGAAAACGAATCGTGAGGACGCCAGCTGCGCTAGAGCGCTTATGCATCTTGCCGAATTCGCACCCCTCGTTCGGACTCTTGGTTCCTACCCAAGTTGGAAGGAGCCTGAGTTAGGCGAGTGAGGATCCGAAACGAGGTATCACTCTACACAGTTCGTTGAGAGTTCTGGACGCCCCACAACGATAGCCGTCAGTGGTTCTTGTGCTTGGTGTGTGTGAAGCACTACGGCGGGATATGGCGGCGGATACGCACATAGTTTCTCGAGGGCCAGAATGCCGAATCAGTTAACGGGTGAAGCGAGTCCCTATCTGTTGCAGCATGCGGCCAATCCGGTGGATTGGTATCCCTGGGGCGAAGAGCCTTTTTCCCTTGCCAGACGGGAGGATAGGCCAATCTTTCTCTCGATTGGATACTCGACCTGCCATTGGTGCCATGTGATGGAACGTGAATCGTTTGAGAACAAAGAGATCGCGTCGGTTCTGAACGCAGGTTTCGTATCGATCAAGGTTGATCGGGAGGAACGGCCTGACATCGACCGAGTCTACATGCGGTTCGTTCAGGCTACGACCGGTGCGGGTGGTTGGCCAATGAGCGTCTGGCTGACGCCTGAACTGAAGCCGTTCTATGGGGGTACTTACTTTCCACCGTTCGCACGGTGGGGTCGTCCGGGTTTCGTAGATGTTCTACGCCAGATCGTGCACGCATGGTCTGCTGAGCGAAATCAGGTGCTGCAGTCGGCTGATACTGTTTTGGACCGTCTCAACTTGTCTAGTAGGGAGACTCAGCAGGCTGGCCAAGTTGTTGGACCTGAGACCCTAAGCGAGGGAGTTGAGCAGTTTCAGCAGGCGTTTGACTCTAGGTGGGGTGGCTTCGGTGATGCACCGAAATTTCCTCGGCCATCGGAATTACTCTTTCTCCTACGCGAGTACGCCCGCACCGGCTTGGCGTTACCAATGGTAGAAGCCACGCTCCAAGCGATGGGTTCTGGTGGCATGTGTGATCAGGTGGGTGGTGGCTTTCATCGCTACTCTGTAGATGCCCAGTGGCGCGTGCCACACTTTGAGAAAATGCTTTACGACCAAGCGCAGCTTGTACTGGCGTACATTGAGGCATATCAGGCTACTGGTCGGACAGAATTCAAGACGGTGGCGCTCAACACGTTGTCCTACGTACAGCGTGACATGACCGACTCCGGCGGAGGCTTCTACTCGGCAGAGGACGCTGACAGCGTGCCGCCTGCGGATGGGGGCACGTCTTCGGACGGCCATCTGGAGCCACGAGAGGGTGCCTTTTATGTGTGGACGCTCAAGGAGATCGAGGGCCTCTTCGCGGACGATGCGGATGTGGTCTGCGCACACTACGGAATTGAGGCCGAGGGGAATGCCCCGGAAGACCCACACGGGGAGTTCGACCGACAGAACATCCTGTACGAAGCGCGCTCAATCAACGATGTAGCACGTCTTACCGGCAGGTCCACCAGCGATGTGGCTAAGGTGATCGTGGGTGCGCGGGAACTGTTGTATAAGATGCGAGGCGCTCGGCAGCGTCCGAACCTTGATGACAAGGTCTTGTCCGGATGGAACGGTCTAATGATTGCCGCCTTTGCTCGCGCCGCCCGTGTGTTTGAGTGCGACGGTAGCGTCGCCTCACCGTTGCTGACTGTGGCACAATCCGCGGCGTGTTTCGTGCGGGACGCTCTATGGGACGGTGACCGGCAACGGCTTCTCCGGCGCTACCGTAACGGGCAGGCCGCCATCGATGGCTACAGTGAGGATTATGCGTTCACAATCTGGGGGCTCCTCGAACTGTTCCAGGCGGATTTTGATCCCGACTGGTTAGATTGGGCGAAGACGCTACAAGCGAAACAAAACGAATTATTCTTGGATGGCGACGCTGGAGGGTGGTTCGCCACGACGGGTGAGGACGCGTCTGTGCTGCTTAGACTAAGGGAGGACTACGATGGAGCGGAACCATCGGCCAGCGCAGTTTCTGTGCTGAATCTTCTAACCTTCAGTCAACTAACCGGTGACGAGGTGTGGGTGAACCTAATCGAGAAAACACTCAGCCGTCTGAGCGATAACAACGGATCGTTGGCGCGCATCATGCCGATGATGATGGCGGGGATCTCGGTGTATCATCAGCCCCGGCCGCAGGTTGTGATTGTTGGTCACCGTGATAGTGAGAACACGCGTGCGATGCTGGCTGCGCTAGCTGCGTCCTATACACCTGCCATGGTTGTCTTGTTGGTTGAGCCAGGGGACCATCAATCACGCATGGCCGCTCTGCTGCCATTCGTAGGTAATATGACGATGCTTGATGGCGAGGCGACGGCTTATGTGTGTAAGGATTTTACTTGCGATGCACCGACGACGGACATTGCCGTGCTTGTAGAGGCGATCAATCCACGTCCGGTCGGTGCAAGCAGTGGTTCGTGAGTGTGTTAGTTGACTGTGGCTGAACACGTAAATTTAACGGTTCGCCGGGATGAAATGCGTGCGCGAATCGTCCTTAATAGTCCGAAAGGCAACGTCCTCACTACGGCGGTCGCCCAAGCGATTCGTGCGAAGCTCGCCTCGCTCAATGACGTGATGGCGCTTCGGCTTGTAACGGTCGAAGCTGCTGGCCAGGATTTTAGCTTCGGTGCTAGCATCCAAGAGCACGCTTCGGACCGGATTGAACGGATGCTGCCAGCGATGAATGGGATGATTCGTGACTTGCTCGATTTACCAGTCCCGACGGCAGCCGTGGTAAAGGGCCGCTGTCTGGGCGCCGGATTTGAGCTTGCGCTTGCTTGCGACTTTATTTTTGCCGCTGATGATGCGGTGCTTGGACTACCCGAGGTCAGCCTTGCCGCGTTCCCGCCAGCGGCCTCAGCACTGTTACCTGTGAGACTTGGATATGCGCGTGCAACCGACGCTATTCTAACGGGCGAAGCCCGTTCAGGAGCAGAGTGGCACGCGGCTGGATTGGTGACCAAGGTGTTCGCGCTGGACCAAATTGAAGCTGAAGTCGAGGCCTGGTTTGATCGTAACCTGTCAGGACGATCAGCGTCAGGGTTACGCCACGCTGTAACTGCCTCTAGGCTCGGGCTGCGCAAGCACGTTTCCCAGGTTTTACCAGATTTGGAGCGCCTTTACCTGAACGAACTCATGCGAACGGTCGATGTCAACGAAGCCGTCGCGGCTTTTCTCGGGAAACGTGCTCCTAACTGGACCGACTGATTCGGCCGTCTTACGGTAACCGGCTACAATGAAGGGTTGTAACAGCATCGCATAGGCTCGCGTCCGCGTGAAGGGGCGCTTGTCTGCTTTGGTTCTGGGCCATTCTTTTGACTCCGTTCTCCTCCACGGCACTAGGTTTTCTTGAATGACTACGCGTCGTCTTACATCGCTGGGTTACACCGTCTGCTTCCTCCAGCTTGTCGCGGCCCCATCACTCGCCTATGGACAAAATGAGCCGTCGGATTCACCGCGCTCCTTTGAGGCGTTGAGGCTAGACCCCGAGGAACGAATTGAACTCGACGGCATCTTGGCAGAGTCAGCATGGGATCGAGCTGAACCGGCAGGAGAATTTATCCAGCAAGAACCCAACGAAGGCGGTACACCGACTGAGCGGACGGAGGTATACGTCGTCTACAACCGTGATTTCCTTTACATTGGAGCGGTCCTTCACGATAGCGAACCTCAGGCGCTTCTTGGCCACCAAAAGCAACGAGATCAGGGTCTTGGGTCGGATGATCGATTCATGTGGATCTTAGATACGTTTCTGGATGGACGGACCGCCTATTTCTTTGAGACCAATCCTGCTGGTCTGTTGGGTGATGGTCTCATGCGCTCTATGAGTGGGCGGCGTGGTTTGTCGAAGGAATGGGACGGGATTTGGAACGTTAAGACTGCCCGTGCTGACTACGGTTGGTCGGTTGAAATCGAAATTCCATTTCGGACGCTCAATTTTGACGAATCACTGGATACCTGGGGAATCAACTTCCAACGAACTGTCCGTCGGAAGCAGGAGGAAATGCTCTGGACTGGATACCAGCGTAATCAAGGATTGTTTAGGGCGATTCATGCTGGGCGACTCACCGGTCTTCACGACATATCGCAAGGTACGGGGCTTGAGGTAAAGCCTTATGGAGCTGCGGCCTGGCGTGAAGTCAGCGACGATTCTGCTGTACCAACTGACATGGGATTTGACCTGAACTATAACCTTACGTCGAGCCTCAAGGCTGCTGTCAGCGTCAATACGGACTTCGCGGAGACAGAAGTGGACCGCCGGCGGGTCAATCTCACAAGATTTCCGCTGTTCTTTCCTGAACAACGAGACTTTTTTCTCGAGAACGCCAGTCTTTTCCACTTTGCAGGTTCTAATGGCGTAACACCCTTCTTCAGTCGCCAGATTGGGCTGGCCGGTGGCAAAGAAGTGCCGATCATCTTCGGTGGTCGATTAACTGGACAGGCGGGCCCATACGATCTGGGCTTCTTACAGGTGAGGACCGATCAGAGCAATGGACTGGGTGCCGAGGATTTCACGGTTGGTCGTTCGAAGTACAACTTCTGGAGGCAATCTACCCTTGGGGGCATCTACACGCGTCGGGCGACTGCAGGGATAGGCGAGAATCCTGCTCAGGGCGGTCGCACTACCGTTGGTGCAGACTTAGACCTATTCACTTCAACTTTCCTCGGTGATAAGAACCTGCAATTCGAGGCATTCTATGTATGGCACGATGATCCCGAGCGCAACGGAACATCGACAACAGGCGACCGGTCATCTCGGGGCATCCGGCTTAACTATCCGAACGACATCTGGCGTGCCCATGTGTCCTATCGAGAGTTCGGCGAAGAATTCAAGCCGGCCTTAGGTTTCACGCCACGTAACGGTTTTCGCCGTGTCCAGCCGACGATCACGTGGGCACCAAGGCCGCTGAGGTGGAAGAGCGTTCGCCAGATGGAGTTCCAAGTTTTCTATGAGCATCTACTTAATCTTGAAAATGTGTTGCAGACGCGGCAGACCAACTTCACATTGTTCCAAGTCCGGTTTCAAAGTGGAGACTGGTTTGGGATCCGGTCGAATAACACGTTTGAGAGACTCAACAATCCGTTCGAGATTAGCGATGGTATCGTGCTGTCGAACGGAGAGTACCAATTTAGTGAGTTCCGCATCGACGCGCGCACGGCGAATCAGCGTGTTGTATCGGGGCATTTCGGATTTAGCAAGGGGGAGTTTTGGTCTGGTCACCGGACGTCGGCGAATGTCAATGTCGACGTAAGGCCATACCAAGGAATCACAGTCTCGGCTAACTACCGTCGAGACGATGTCGACCTGCCCGCGGGTACGTTTGCAACCGACTTGGTGCGAATGTCAGGTGCATGGCACCTGAGTCCCTGGACGTCTGTGACGGGGAACGTTCAGTATGACTCGGTTAGCGAGATTGTTGGCCTGTTTGCTAGGTTACGATGGATTTTGAGGCCTGGCAGCGAGTTCTTCCTCGTCTATACTCAGAATTGGCAATACGATTTGACCAAGATTCATGATCGCTTTCAGACCCTGTCACGTGGCGCGACGACAAAATTGAATTACACGTATCAATTCTGAATTAGTTGGGGGACGCTGGCTAATTAGCTAAGATGCGGACGGATCATCCTATGTGTCTGTCGACCGACTTAGTTGGGAAAGTCGAAACCCAGTGAATTAAATGGGTTAGCTGTCTTTATGCCGGGGTGGCGAAACTGGCAGACGCTCAGGACTTAAAATCCTGTGGCCTTTACGGGCCGTGTGGGTTCGATTCCCACCCTCGGCACTTTGTTTTCACTAGCGGTATGGCATGCGGTACGGGTAGTGGTGACTGGCGGTACAGAGTGCGTGACGAAGAGTGCTTGTCGTTTATTAAGATGGCCGGTGTATAAATGCTCTGGTCTAGGTTGTCCAAATGCAAATCTCGGTTAAGGCGGAGATTGAGGAATAACGATGAGAGTTAGATGTCGAACTTTCCGGATGAGGGCCCTTGTGCTTTGCTTCGGTTTTGTCAGTGCAGTCTTGATAGTGCCCCCTGAAAGCGCCTTCGCTCAGGGTCTGCCGGGCACAGAGAACGGCGAATGGCGTTATTTGGGCGGCGATGCGGGACATACCCGGCACTCAGCGCTGGACCAAATCAATGCTGGCAACTTTGAGGACCTTGAGGTTAGGTGGGTCTGGCGTAGCGATAACTTCGGTCCAAACATCGACTACTTTTCCCGTTCAACCCCGATCTACGTTGACGGAATGCTCTACACGGTTACGACGCCACGTCGTCAGGTAGTGGCCATCGATCCGGCTACGGGCGAAACACTCTGGACTTTTCGTGAGCCCGAGACCACCAGACGTAGGCGCTCTCCGAGGCAGGCTTACGGAAAGGGGGCCGCCTATGGTGAAGTGGATGGACGGGGCGTGATTTACATCACGACCCCAGCGTTTTTCCTGTGGGCACTCGACGCCAAGACCGGTCGGCCCCTAGAGAACTGGGGTGCTCCCGTATCGTTGGAAGGTTTTTCCGAAGGAGGTGTCTTAGACCTTATCCCAAACCTCGTGGAGGACTGGGGTCCGTGGCAGAACCATGTGGCTGGGGGCGGGACCTATGATCCTGATTACGGAATCCCACGAGAACTCGGCATGGTCACCAGTTCGGCCCCGCCGATTGTCGTAAACGGGGTCGTCGTGGTGCTTGTCGGCCACCAGCCAAGCTATGGCCAGACCCGGATCGAAAACGTCCCGGGTGACATCATGGGGTTCGACACCAAGACCGGGGAGTTTCTCTGGAAATTCCACGTGATTCCCCGGCCAGGGGAGTTCGGCCACGAGACCTGGGAGAACGACGCCTGGCGGTGGTCGGGGGATATGTCCTCGTGGGCTCCGGCCTCGGCTGACCCGGAACTCGGACTCGTGTATCTGGTGACGAACGCCTCGACGGTTCAGACCTACGCGGGGCATCGGCCGGGCCACAATCTGTTTGGCGGCAGCGTGCTTGCGTTGGATGTTCAAACGGGGGAGCGCCGGTGGCATTTCCAGATCCACCACAGTGACCAGTGGAATTACGACCTTCCGACGCCGCCCATCCTGATGGACCTGACGGTGGACGGGGAGCGGATTCCTGCGCTGATTCAAAATACGAAGCAAGGACTGGTGTTTGCATTTAACCGGGAGACGGGGGAGCCGATCTGGCCGATTGAGGAGCGTCCGGTCATACAGACCGAGGTGCCGGGTAATTACACGTCTCCGACGCAGCCCTATCCGACCCGGCCGGAACCGTTGGACCCGATTGTGCTGAACGGGCTGACAGACGAGTTTGTCATTGATTACACGCCCGCGTTGAAGCAACAAGCGCTGGAGATTCTCAGTGATTATCGGATAGGTGGCCTTTATGTGCCGCCGCTTCCTGTTAACCACAACAATGATTTCACTAACAACGTCGGCTGCCAAGGTGGAGGTAACGTCATTCCCCATCCTCCGGTCGGTGATCCCAATACCGGTATCATGTACGCGTCACACAGCCGCAACTGCAGGGCTCCAGGGTTTATGGAGCCCACGAACGGCGTTGACTTTGACCGCACCGACTTTGCAATGCCTGGCCCAGGCGGTGCTACTCCAAACAGTACTCCTACCACGGGCACTACGGTGGCAGCATGGTTAATCGGAGGAGGGGGCGGACTGCCGACCATCGATGGTTTACGGCTTTTCAAGCCCATGAGCAACCAGCTCTCCGCATTCCAGATGAACACCGGCGAGCGGCTCTGGTCGTTGCCGGTTGGTGAGACCCCTGAGCGTATTCGTAACCATCCGCTTCTTGCAGGTGTGGAGGTGCCTAATTCCGGTGGAGCTGGTTGGTCTATTCAGATGGTCATGGGTGATCTTTTGGTCCAGACCAGGGCGCTCAGCCAGGGCGGCGTTCAATATGCTCCCGATGGTCCGGTGGAACTCCATGCCCGCGATAAATTCACCGGAGAGGTTCTTGGGAGTGTTGAGCTTCCGGCCCCAGGGCAGTACGGGATGATGACCTACATGCACCAAGATAAGCATTACATCGTGGTGCAGATTGGCAGCATCCGAACAGACTTTCCTGGTTCACTGGTGGCGTTGGCGCTGCCGTGATTCGGTCCAGCTAGTTGAGGGAAGCTTTAGGTTGATTTTCGATCACTTGAGAGGCTAGATGAAGACTATTGTCAACAAGACCGGGCGACCATTGAAGATCCGACTTTCTCAGGGACGGATACTACGCCTGAGCCCAAGAAAAGAAGGACAGATCGCCACGCACGATGCGGAGCGTGAGTCTGTGAGAACA
Source organism: Acidobacteriota bacterium (assembly GCA_002717745.1). GTDB lineage: Bacteria > Acidobacteriota > Vicinamibacteria > Vicinamibacterales > UBA823 > UBA11600. The sequence goes on along the minus strand of PBBF01000042.1, from coordinate 3,216 downwards.
ATGGTAGAGGCTGGGGAAGTCACGGTGTTTGATGATATCTCTCCCGCCGGTTCCAGTTCTAGCAAGGGGCTAGGTGGAGTCTCGCGCTCGCAGGGGCGTGGCCGACGGTTTTTGGGTTCGACGCGTGGTGAACGGTAGTAAAAAGTGTTGTTTGTATCGCGTTCGAACTACCAGTCATTCTGGGTTCTTATTTCAATTAACGAGAATAGTCAGCGCTGTGCTTGTAGGGATAGCTGAGTCCACCTCTACCCACAGTAAGCGCCTATTCGCCAACGCCGTTCCGAAGCGCCGGCACCATCTGCGCTTTCGCTTTGTTGCGGTTTCGTGAACGATCATGTTGTCTGTCGCTAAACCGAAACGCCGCAACGTGGCTATCATTGCTCACGTCGACCATGGTAAGACGACACTTGTTGACGCCCTGCTTCATCAAAGTGGGGTATTTCGTGCTAATGAGCAGGTTGCCGAACGTGCGCTGGATAACATCGATCTTGAACGAGAACGCGGCATCACGATTATGGCGAAGAACACGGCGGTTCGCTATCAGGATGTCACGATCAACATCATTGATACCCCCGGCCACGCTGACTTTGGCGGGGAAGTAGAGCGCACGTTAACCATGGTCGACGGTGTTCTACTTTTGGTCGATGCGTCCGAAGGTCCACTGCCCCAGACCCGCTTCGTTTTGCGGAAGGCGCTTGAACGTAAACTGGTTCCGATCGTTGTTATTAATAAAATCGATCGTCAGGACGCGAGACCGGCTGAGGTTTTAACTGAAATATACGACCTGTTTATCGACCTTGAAGCCAGCGATAACCAAATCGATTTTCCTATTTTGTACACTAACTCAAAGGCTGGTACGGCGACCACTGATATAGAAAAGCCGGGAAAGACGCTACGACCGCTTTTTGAGGCCATCATCGATTCTGTGCCAGCTCCTCTAGGGGACCCTCTTGCGCCCCTACAGCTCCTCGTTGCAAATCTCGATTCGAGCGACTATCTCGGGCGCATTGCTATCGGCCGCATCTTTAATGGCACCGTCAAATTAGGTGACCAAGTGGTAGTCGCGAAGCTTGACGGCAAAGTGGAACAGACTCGGGTGACGAAGCTCTATGCCTTTGACGGGCTCCGACGCGTTGAGATCGAGCAGGGGACAGCTGGTGACATTGTCTGTCTCGCCGGGATCGATGATATTACGATCGGCGAGACAATCACAGATCCTGAGGCACAAGCACCGATTGCACCAATCCACATCGACGAGCCGACTGTATCGATGATCTTCGGAGTGAATACGTCACCGATGTCAGGACGGGAAGGACAGCACGTCACGTCACGCAATCTCCGTGACCGACTAGATCGAGAGCTAATCGGTAATGTTTCGATCCGTGTGGAAGACACCGATTCGGTTGATCGAGTCATGGTCATCGGTCGCGGGGAACTTCAACTTTCTATTCTTATCGAGATGATGCGGCGTGAGGGGTATGAATTAGAGGTCTCTAGACCTGAGGTCGTAACCCGGAAGAAAGCCGGCCACGTCGTAGAGCCGATCGAGGAACTGGTAATTGATGTATCAGAGGAATTTCATGGCGTTGTAATTGCACAACTCGGTACGCGTCGTGCGACCATGACCAAGATGGTAAACCATGGAAGTGGTCGTGTGCGACTTGAATTCCGTGTGCCAACCCGTGGTTTGATCGGATTTCGATCTCAGTTTCTGACAGACACCCGAGGGACTGGCATCATGAATCACCTCTTCGCGGCTTGGGAGCCGTGGCGCGGGGCAATCAGTGCTCGCCCAACTGGAGTGCTTGTCGCGGATCGTGTTGGTAAGACCACCGCGTACGCGATGTACAATCTTCAGGAGCGTGGCGAACTATTTATCCGTCCTGGTACTGAAGTCTATGAGGGGATGGTCGTCGGCGAAAATGCACGTCCAGTAGACCTTGACGTCAACGTTACCAAGGAGAAGAAGCTCACCAACATGAGGAAGTCAACGGCGGAGGAGGCCATACGCCTCGTATCGACAAGAAGATTGAACCTTGAGCAGGCGATCGAGTTTATTAATGAGGATGAGCTAGTTGAGATCACTCCTGAAAGTATTCGAATACGGAAACGAACCCTGTCAGCGTCCGATCGGCGAACTAGGGAAGGGCAGCACGAATGACTGCGCCTTTTGCTGTAAACAGCTTCGAACCTTAAGCAGAAAGCGTCTTTACCCTTTCCGATGATCCTCAGCTGAGAGAAGCCACGCAGCGCCCTTGTCGAAGGGCACGTCTTTTTTTAGCAGGAGGGAAGCAGACCGGACGTTGTAGTACGCGCCGTGGCGAGAAGCCTTCGGCTCCTGTCCATTTTGTAGGTCTTTGGCCATATCGAGAAGTAATTGCCGGTAGGCGATGATGGCTTTGTCGGAGGTGCCGAGCATCTCCCGGCTTCGGTCCGCAATTGGTCCCATGCTTTCTTGGACGGCAACGTCTTGATTAGGAATGCCTTTAATGCCCGTGTAGTTGATGTTTTTCTGCATGTCACGGTCAAGCCCGTAATCGTTTTCCTTGTTCCACACAGGCCGATAACTGTCGTCGATTGGACCCCATAAGCCGGTGCGAGGGTGGAAGAGAGCTTGCTCTTTCTCGGTAAAGTCCCTGTGCGGATGGCAGTTGAAAGACCAAGTCCAAGTGTTTTCGTCGTCAATAGGCACAAACGCATGTCCAGAATAAGTGTTTTGGCTGGAGTCGTTCGTGTTCTCTCTCATAATCGGCGGGATCATTGTCCAGAACGGGACAAGAAACTGTGTGATTCGCCAGTAGAATGACTCCTCCGTGGCATTCCGGCTGGCGCCGATTAGGAGGCCGTAGTCGGTGTCTTTGACAGTAAAAACCGGTGAACGATCCCTTGAGGTATAGCCTTTATGGCCAGTTGCAGACTTCGCGGCGGGAGTGAGATCTTCGAGATTTCGGTGGAGAAACGAAATATGGCTTGAATCGATACCACCTTCGACCGCCTGAGCCCAGTTGCATTGTTGGGAGCGTTTAGTAATTTCACAACGAGATTTTGGTAGGCGGGCCCACTCAAAATCTGGTAGCTCTGGCTTGAGTTGATCTGGACCCATGTAGACCCACACGACACCGCCCCGTGTCGCTGTCGGGTAGGCTGCCGTCCTTGCCTTCTCCTTGAAACCCGGTTGTTCGGAAGGCATGTCGACACACTGGCCGGTTACGTCGA
>PBBF01000041.1 GCA_002717745.1 Acidobacteriota bacterium | reverse complement strand
GATTTGCTTGCAAAGTCCATAGTTGTGCTAGGCAAAGTGACTGGTAATGTAACAGCCACGGAGCGAATCGAAATTCGTGACAACGGTTCCGTTAATGGTGACCTTGTCTCGCCACGGGTAGTGATGACTGAAGGTGCCCATTTTCGAGGTAGTGTTGATATGCAGGTTGATACGCAGCAGGGTGCTGTAGGCCAGACGGAATCTAAGCGCAAGCCGGTTAAGATGGAATCGGCGAATGATCACCTTGAGGCCAAACGGGTTGCACCTACCGCACGGTAGTTTATAGAGAGTCATCCGGGGCAGGAACCTTCGAGAGACACCATGTTCACAACGCGGGGCCTGGGACGGTTTGTCCAGTATCTCGATAAAGTAAGGTCGCCAACAATCATTGACTTAGGACCTGGGGTTGGGTCAAATGTAGCTTTTTTCGGGGAGTGTCTCGGAGGCAAGTTGATTGTTGAGGACCTATTCATGGAATTTGAGCATGCTGCGGGACACACTGACCCAGAGAATAGCGGCTTGCTATCGCTCATCAACGGACGCCTCTCTCATCAGGCCGGCAGCATCGATGGTGTGTTGTGTTGGGATGTGTTTGATTACCTAGACTTGGCTGCGGCAGAGAGTCTCGCGCAGCAGATCATCCGTATTTTGAAGCCTGGAGGTGCCGTGTTTGCATTATTCAGCGAAAGTAAGTCCAGCGAGCGGGACTACGCGAAATACGCGATTGTCGACACTGATCATTTGGAGTCACGAACGCATTCTGCTACTCGAAGTAAGACAAGGTGGTGGGGCAGTCGTGATGTGTATAGGCTATTTCATGGCCTGACTGTAGGTGAGACTTATTTACTAAAAGTTCAGATTCGTGAGATGTTGTTTCAGAAGCCGCGGCTCGCTACTGGGTTCTGAGTCGAATCAGCAGTTGGCGATTCTGGCTCGAAGCAGCGGCATCAGTTTAGAGGGGAGTCATGGCTCGCCCAATAATCGCGCTTCTGAGCGATTTCGGAAGCCGGGATCACTACGCCGGTACAATGAAAGGGGTGGCTCTCAGTATCTGCCCTGATGTTACTCTCGTCGATATTTCACATGACGTCGCGCCACATGACATCCTTGGTGGTGCCCTGCAGCTGGTTGCTTCTTATCGATACTTTCCGCACGGTACAGTTTTTCTCGTTGTGGTTGACCCCGGGGTAGGGTCGAAGCGTCGTGGACTGGCAGCGGACACCGGTGACTACCGGTTCGTGGCCCCTGATAATGGGGTATTGACGGGAGTGTTCTCAGAGGTCTCACCCAAGAGGATTGTTGAGATCACTGAAAGGCGCTACGGGCGTCCAACAGTTAGCCGTACCTTTGAAGGACGGGATCGTTTTGCGCCAGCGGCAGGTTGGTTGGCAAAGGGGACTCGATTGTCTGCGCTTGGGCGTCCAATCGAGGCCTATACGACGATCGAGATACCTGTGCCGAACATCGAAGCTGAGGTTATCAAAGGGGAAGTCATTACAGTCGATCGATTTGGCAATGCTGTGACTAATATTGACCGACATCATTTTGAGCTGTTTGCTAATACTGGTGCCGTGCAGGTTAAGGCTGGTGACCATCGTGTCGACCGCTTGGTTGCTACTTACGAAGACATTGGAAGCGACGAGGTAGCTGCGCTCTTCGGCAGTACTGACCACCTTGAATTGGCAGCGAACTCGTCAAGCGCGGCTGAGAGGCTTGGGTTGAGTCGCGGTTCGTCGGTATTGGTGACGAGGGATTGACGATTAGAGCCGAAGTCTAGTTACCGAGGGTGTTTTTGCTGCCATTGGTCAGCGTGATACCATTCCCTGTTTTGCTATCCAGAACTTTGATAACACATCGATTATTGCCTTACGGACCCTAGTATCACGCATCATGCTTGGCTTTGACCTAAACGAAGAACACCGCCTGCTAGAGCAATCTGTTCGCGAGTGGGGAGCCAAGGAGATGGCCCCAAAAATTCACGATCTCGATCGGGCCCATCAGTTCGACCCGACTCTTCTTCCGAAAATGGCCGAGCTTGGTTTGCTCGGTGTGTGCGTACCCGCGGTCTATGGTGGCGCGGGGATGGACTACGTTAGCCTCGGCTTGGCGAGCGAGGAGCTTGAGTATGTGGATACTTCGTTGCGGGTGATCCTTTCTGTGCACGTTGGTCTGAACTGCCTTTCTCTTTTGGCTTGGGGTACCGAAGCCCAGAAGCAGCAGTATCTGGTCCCTCAATCAAGGGGTGAGCGGATTGCGACCTACGGGCTGACAGAGCCTGCAGCTGGTAGTGATGTGCGGGGACTACAAAGTATTGCGGTGAAAAAGGGTGACACTTATTTTCTGAGCGGTGAAAAGCAGTGGATTTCTTTAGCTGATGTGGCGGATCATTTTTTAGTGTTTGCATGGACCGATATGGAGAAGAAGCGTCAGCGAGACCCATCAGGGCTCACGGCGTTCATAGTGGAGCGAGGATTCAAAGGGTTTTCAAGCGGCACGATGAAGGAAAAGTGGGGCATTTTGGCCGGCAATACGGGTTACTTCAAGATGGACGAGGTGGAGGTGCCCTCAGAGAATGTTTTAGGTAGGCCTGGTGAGGGATTCAAGATTGCCATGTTTGCTTTGGATCAAGGTCGTTACACAGTTGCGGCCGGGGCCGCTGGATTGATCCGGGCGTGCCGGGATGCGAGCGCAGCCTACGCGAAGGAACGACAAGCGTTTGGTGTTGAGATTGCCCAGCACCAGCTTGTGAAGGCGATGATTGCTCAAATGGAATCAGATTATCAGGCAGCGCGGTTGCTTTGGCTGCGATCAGGTTGGATGAAGAATGAAGGGCAGCGCAACACTCGGGAAACTAGTCTAGCCAAATGGTTTGCGACGGTTGCATCGGAGCGGGCAGCTAGTGATGCCGTCCAGATTCACGGAGCGAACGGATATTCTGACGAGTATCCTGTTGGCCGATTCTTTCGAAACTGTAAGGGAGCAGTAATCTACGAGGGAACACGCGAAATCCACACTCTAATGCAAGCGGATTATGTTCTTGGCTATAGACAGGATGGATCGACTCGATGCCAGTTACCAGCTTATGTGGCGTCCGAGCAATGAGTGCCGCGTTCTAGGATTGACTGATGAACTCAGATCTCTCGCTCGATTTTCTTAGTGTGGTTGAGCAGGCTGCGATTGCTTGTGCGCATACGATGGGGCAGGGTGACCGCCACCACTCAGACCTCGTGGCGGTTGAAGCGATGCGGCGTTCGATGGACGTCGTGCCGATGGATGGAACAATCGTCATTGGGGAAGGGGAGCGGGACGAAGCCCCGATGCTATTTATCGGCGAAAAGGTTGGCAAAGCCCAACACGAACCAGGACCCTATCCGGCAATTGATATAGCTGTTGATCCGCTGGAGGGGACTAATTTATGTGCAACGGGCTCGCCAAATGCGATCGCTGTCCTAGCGGCCGCAGACAAAGGGGGGTTACTTCACGCACCTGACCTCTACATGGAAAAACTAGTTGTTGGGCCGAGTTGTAAGGATGCGGTGAGCCTCGACGCTCCTGCGTCTGACAACCTCGGTGCAATTGCTGAGTGTCTTGGTCGACGTGTTGATGACCTTGTTGTTGTGGTGTTAGACCGGCCTCGTCACAAGGAACTCATCGATGATATCAGAGCGGCTGGTGCCCGCATTCTACTGATAACGGATGGTGATCTATCAGCAGGTATTTCGGCCGCAGTGGCGGGGAGTGGAATCCATGCAGTGATGGGTACGGGTGGTGCGCCGGAAGGGGTACTGGCAGCGGCAGCCGCGCGGTGTTTGAATGGTGAGATTCTCGCTCGTCTTGTGGTGAGTAAGCCCGAAGATGAGGAGCGTTGTCGGGCTATGGGCATCAGCGATCTGACACGTGTCTATCGTGCCCGCGACCTGGCATCAAGCGAGTCGATCATCTTTGCTGCCACGGGGGTCACTGAAGGGACGCTAATGCAAGGCGTTCGTTTTTTTGGTGACGGGATCCGGACCCACTCATTAATTATGCAGACACAACCGCACCAAGTGCGCTTCATTGACACTATTCACGTGCGAGGAAAATCTACCGAAACATTTGTCCGTTTCTAGCCGAGGGCAGGCCTATTTGAATAGGCTGCGGCTCATTGTTGAACGACCTCCCTCCCAGCAAGCACCAGTCGGGTCACGATTGGTGGCGAAATCAAACCGCTCTTACAGTCGCCACGTTCATCGGGTCCGCTGGTTTCACTTTGGTGATGCCATTTTTACCATTGTATTTTCGTGTCCTTGGCGTCACCGACGTCGGGGCAATCGCGGTGTGGACTGGCGTCAGTGTAGGAATCACACCAGCAGTTGCCGCCATAATGACTCCGCTCTGGGGCAAACTTGGTGACCGAATTGGCCGGAAGCCGATGGTCGCTAGAGCCCTGATGAGCTTCATCGTCGTAATGACCGCTCTAGCGTTCGTTACAGCCCCATGGCAGGTTCTTGCTCTTCGTTTTTTACACGGTGTGTTTGCGGGGTACGGAGCACTGACGTTAGCTATGGCTGCGGAGTCAGCACCGGCTGACCGAATGGCTCGCGCAATCGGTCTTGTGCAAATGGCACGCAGGCTCGGTCCGACCATAGGTCCTGTCATAGGTGGTCTATTGGCAGCCGTGGTCGGATTAAGGCAAGCGTTTCTGGTGGCGGCCTTCTTATATTTGCTAGCTTTGGTAGTAATGCTGTCGCTGTATCGTGAGCCACCCCGCAGTTGCTCGTCATCAACTGACAAGGTTGGGCGACGGTCCTTTCGCCAAGTAATCAGATTTGACGGATTAGCTTTAATGATGAGCGTCATCTTTGCAATGCAATATGTTGAGCGCAGCCTAGGCCCAGTCTTACCACTTTTCGTGGCGTCGCTTGGGGTGTCTATTGAACAGGTTCCACTATGGTCGGGGATTTTATTTTCCTTAATTGCTGGTGCCGGCGCTGTCGGCAATCATTTGTGCAGTCGATTGATTGAACGTTATTCACCTAGCACTGTTATTCTCGGAAGCATTTTCGTGGCGGCCTGCGTCACTGCTAGTGTGTCTAGTGCAACGCAAGTAATGTTACTGGTAGCAGTTCTGCCGTTATTAGGTCTTGCCATAGGAACCGGGACCACGGCCGCCTACACAATAGCGGGACACTCGATTCCTTCAGAGGCGAAAGGTGTTGGTTTCGGTGTTTTGTCAAGCGCGTCAATGGCGGCGCTGGCGCTTAGCCCAGTACTGAGCGGCCTATTGGGGAGTGTTAGTCTGCGGAGTGTATTTCTGGTTAATGTAGCACTGTTGACTGTGCTAGGTGTCGTCGGGAAGCGCAGGTTTCACCAAATAGTCGCCATTAGGAATCTGAAGCAAGTTAAGTCGTAATGGTTATTCATCGTCACCGGGTGGTCGGCGGTATTTTCGTCGGCGTGGTGGCCGTTTAGTGCGATTTTCATGTGGTCCACCACGTTGGCGCGGGAGCGGAACTCTCGGCGTCTTAGGTTTACGTCGTATACGTTTTGATGACATCTGACGATCCTTTGAGAATTATCGCATGTCCACTGAGGTTGTTGTTTGTCAGGAGGAAGTAGGCTCTGGCCTCGTCGACCGAGTTGCCTATGCCGTGTCTGGTGGCCAAATTATCGTTTGTCCTACCGATACGCTGTATGCCCTTGTTGCTGATACGCAGAACTCGACTGCGATGAGCCGGATTTATGTAATCAAGGGTAGGTCGATTACTCAGTCGCTACCGCTTATCGCGGCGGATCTAGAACAGGTAAACGAACAGGTCGGGTCTCTTTCGAAGCTCGGAACACGCTTGGCCTCTACCTTTTGGCCCGGACCTCTGACACTGATTGTAGAAGCGAACGCTGCTCTCGGGAATCAGTGTAAAGCGACTGATGGCTCTGTCGCGGTTCGAGTGCCCAAGCAATCCTTCGCGAGGGCAATTGCGAGGCAAGTAGGGCATCCGGTTACGGCAACGAGTGCTAATCGTTCCGGTAATGCTGCGATAAGTCGAATTGAAGATTTAACCGAAGACATTAGGAATGGTGTCGATTTGATTGTTAATGCAGGATCTCTTGTAGGTGGTGCGCCTTCAACAATCGTTGACGTGCGTTACGCGACGCCGATTCTAATTCGAAACGGGGCGGTTCCGTGGGATCGCGTGTTAGAATCGCTGCAGTGATGCGGCGAGAGTCTGCGGATGCCCTCCATTCATTAGCGACGCCTTTTACGCCTCAGCGAGCGGCCTTGATCGGACTGGGTGCGGAACATCACGATCCAGTCGAATCGTCCCTGGAAGAGTTAGCAAGACTTGTGCAAACGGCGGGAGCTATTCCGGTGCTTCGGATTCTACAGGAGCGCAGTCGACCCCATGCCGCGACCTTTCTTGGACGTGGCAAGGTCAAGGAGTTAGGGAAGGCTTGCAAGGAGCACAAAATCAGCGTTGTAATTGCGGATGGTGAGCTTTCACCTGCCCAACGGGGAAATATTGAAGATATTGTCCAATGTGGCGTTATTGATCGAACCCAATTAATTCTGGATATTTTCGCTCGGCGTGCCCGTAGCAGTGAAGGCAAACTTCAGGTCGAACTTGCGCAATTACGATATTTACTGCCTAGACTCATCGGATTCGGGCAGGTGCTGTCACGTCTCGGAGGAGGGATTGGTACTCGAGGTCCTGGTGAGACGAAGCTCGAAACGGACCGTCGGCGAATTCACCGCCGTTTATCAGTAGTCCAACGTCAAATTGAACATGTGAGAAGGCGTCGTGCCCAACTCCGTGCAAGGCGCACAAAACGGCAATTGCTCACGGTGGCTCTTGTTGGATATACCAATGCTGGTAAAACGACATTGTTTAATCGGCTAACGGGAGATCATGCGGTGGCTTCGGATGCGTTATTCGTCACGCTGGATCCGTTGGTTCGAAGGTTACGCCTTTCTGACCGAAGGACGGTGTTGTGCTCTGATACCGTAGGATTCCTCGACCGCCTTCCACATACTTTACTTGCGGCCTTTAGGGCTACGTTGGAGGAGGTGGCGGACGCTGACTTAGTGGTACACGTGTGTGACTCGTCAAGTCCATTTAAGGATGAGCATTCGAAGGCGGTCCAAGAAGTACTTACTGAGATTGGAGCTGACATGGTGCCTTGCGTAGTGGTGTGGAATAAGAGCGATCTAATTACTAGAGAGGAGAGTCGCCGAATTGGTTTACGTGAACCTGGGTCCGTGTGTCTATCGGCCATTGATGCAGCAAGTGGGCCTGTTGCGTTGCGTGTGATTGAGAAGGCACTTAAGCGGACAGCTGCTGGATTTCATTACTGTGAAACGGGACGGACGGCCTAAATCAGCTTAGGATTGCTTGATTAGACTGTGATGATACAGAAACTTAGCAGGCGTGACCGACTCTTTATTCTACTGGTTGTAGGCGTAACCTGGACGGTTGGCTGTGTTCCACCTCCGACACCGATAGCACCTGGAGTAACCCAATTTCCCAATTTTCTCTTTCCGAGGGTCCCAGAGTCGATGGTTGACCTTCCTGTTGTAAGCGAGCACATCGAGGCATGGCGGAGACTGCAGGCCGGCGACTTGTCTTCGGCGACTGCTGGGTTTTCGGAAGTGCTTTCGGGCAATGGAATGTTCTATCCAGCAGAGACGGGTCTCGGCTATGTAGATATTGCTGCGAGGCGACTAGATGATGCGTTAGAGCGATTCGATTCTGTGTTGGAGGACGTGCCCGGATATGCCCCTGCCTGGGTTGGTCGAGGCGAGGCGCTACTAGCGTCGGGACGAGAGGCAGAGGCGATGTCGGCTTATGAATCGGCACTAATCGCGGATTCTCTACTTTCTGACGTTCGCCGAAGGATTCAGGTTCTTCGCTTTCGCAGTGTCCGGGTCGCTCTTGAGATGGCTCGAGCCGCGGAACAAGCCGAGCGCTATGGTGAGGCACGACGAGCGTATGAAGAGGCTCTGACTATTGCCCCTGACAGCGGAGTGCTTTACCGAGGGTTAGCGTTGGTCGAACGCCGGCTTGGTGAGCTTGGCCTGGCACTTGAGTATGTCATGAGAGCGAATGACCTTGAGCCAGATGACGCAGCCGGGTTAGTGCTTCAAGGAGATATTCACGAAACTCTCGGCGATCTTGAGGGTGCCGAGACTGCGTTTTCACGAGCGGTACGAATCGAGCCAACGCCGAACCGTCAAGCAAATCTTGACCGCGTCCGGGGCCGACTGGCGGCGATGCGTTTACCTCCGGAATATCGGGCGATTCCGAATAGTCTCCAGATAACTCGTGCAGAGCTGGCTTCGATCGTAGGGGTAAACCTGGGCCGATTTCTGGAAGCTTCTGGGCAAAACGAAGCGGTGCTTATTACCGACACGAGGGCTCACTGGGCTTATCAATGGATTCTTGTTGTAGCTGAGTCAGGAATCATGGAGGTGTTTCCAAACCATACTTTTCAACCTGAGAATATAGTGGATCGAGGTGGACTCGCTCAGGTTGTAAGTCAAGTCTTGACTTTGATTGCTAGTCGAGATCCAGTGAGTGGTCAAAAATGGCAGGCGGTTCGAGAACAGTTTACCGATATCAACTCCCAACATTTACAGTACAGAGCTGCATCGATGGCCGTGGCTGCTGGCGTTCTGTCTGTTCTCGAAGGTAATCGTTTTGGTTTAACCGACACTGTTACTGGGCTGGAGGCTTTGGCAGCGGTGGAGCAACTTGAAAGGCTCGCCAGTCCATAAGAAGCGTAGATTATGGCCGTAATAACATTAGCGAACCAACTTACGCTACTGCGAATGCTACTGATTCCAGCATTCGTGATTTTGACGGTCTATCATTTTTTAGGCTGGGCGCTTGTGATATTTATCGTTGCGGGTGTAACGGATATGCTGGATGGTGTTATTGCCCGTTGGTCGAATGAACGAACAAATGTTGGTGCATGGTTGGACCCGGCTGCAGACAAGCTACTTTTATTGACTGCCTTCGTTGTCCTGACACTTCCAGACCTTGACTTAACGAATAGATTGCCGATTTGGTTGACAGTGGTGGTAATTAGCCGCGATGTGATCATTGTGCTTACTGTGGCGATCATTAACTTGGCCGTTGGTCCTCGGACATTCCGTCCGTCAGTGTTTGGTAAGGTTGCGACAGCTATCTATGTCGTGACGACGGTTGTTGTCATGAGTTTCAATTATCTTGAACAAGAGTCATCATTTGTTGACGTCTGTATTTATTCCTCACTCGTGATCGCTCTCATTTCCGGCTTGCACTATATTGCACACGCTGCCAGAGTTGTTAATCAACGCTGACCCCACTATCTCTACGGCTAATCTGTGTGACCGTCAGCCAATCTTCTGCTTCACGTAATCGATGGTTCGCCTAAGACCCTCATCGATGGTAACGTGAGGGACCCACCCTAAAAGTTCTCTGGCCCGTGTGATATCAGGCTGGCGCACCTTAGGATCATCAATCGGAAGTGGTCGGTGAATGATCCGGCTACGTGAACCGGTCATCGCAACGATCTGCTGGGCAATTGCGTTAATTGTCATCTCCTTCGGATTACCCAAATTAACCGGCTCGTTAGAGCTCGACTCCATTAGTCGAATGATACCGTCGACGAGATCGCTGATGTAACAAAAGCTCCTGGTCTGGTTGCCAGTACCGAATACTGTGATGTTCTCTCCGGCGAGAGCTTGTGCAATGAAGGTGGGTATAGCTCGACCATCTCTAATGCGCATTCGTGGCCCATAGGTATTAAATATTCTAGCGATCTTCGCGTTAACCTTGTGATACCGATAGTACGCAACGGTTATCGCCTCTGCAAACCGTTTTGCCTCGTCATAGACTCCTCGAGGACCGATCGGATTCACGTTACCCCAATACGACTCAGCCTGTGGGTGCTCAAGTGGGTCTCCATAGACTTCTGAAGTAGAAGCCAGAACGAAGGTCGCTCCCTTAGCCTTGGCAAGACCTAAGGCCTTATGCGTACCAAGTGCACCGACCTTCAATGTTGGAATAGGCCATTCGAGATAGTCGGTTGGACTAGCGGGGCTGGCCCAGTGCAGGACGAAGTCTACTTGCCCATCAATTGAAATATGCTCCGTCACATCGTGGTTAATGAAGGTAAACCTTCGGTGGTCTAAATGCTTAATGTTGTCGGCACTTCCAGTTAACAGATTGTCTAAGCCAATGACAATATGTCCTTGGTTTAGGAGACGGTCAGCTAAATGGGATCCGATGAAACCAGCGATTCCAGTAACGACAATACGTGCAGACATCAGAGGGAATTCGAAGTGATTAGTAGGCGCGTAGATGGAAAACGCCTCTTACAATGGTTAGCCATAGAATCTTGAAATCTAAACTTACCGACCAGTTCTCTATGTAGTGCAGGTCAAACTCAATTCGCTTCTCGATTGAGGTGTCTCCTCGCCATCCATTCACTTGGGCCCATCCAGTAATGCCAGCTTTAACTTTATGACGAAGCATATACTGCGGGTATCGATCTTTAAACTGCTCAACAAAGTACGGACGCTCGGGACGCGGGCCGACTAGAGACATGTCGCCACGAAGTACATTCCAGAGTTGGGGAAGCTCATCAAGATAAAAACGACGAAGCCAGGCACCTAGAGGTGTACGGCGCGGATCGTTGTCCCGTGACCAGACGGGCCCCGTTTCTTCCTCGGCCTGGTGTTGCATTGAGCGAAACTTGTACACCGTGAACGAACGACCATCGAGTCCCATCCGTTCTTGTCGATAGATAATCGGTCCAGGCGATGCGTAGCGGACAAGTAGGGCGATAAGAGCCATGGGAAATAAAAAGGCCAAGAGGGCCGTCACCGATAAAGATACATCAATTGCTCGCTTGAATAGGGTGTTAATGCCGTGCAAGGGGACGTCGTTTACGCTGATGATTGGAATGCCATCGAAATCCTCTAGGCCAGCACGGAGGGCGATAAATTGAAATAGATCCGGAACGACTTTTACCTCCACGCATTCCCGGCTTGCGTTCTCGATGAGCGACAGCATCTTAACGTGCTCCTCAAGGGGAAGAGTAATATAGAGCAAGTCCACTTGCTCGCTGGTGAGGAATTTACTCGCCTCATCAAGGGTTCCGAGAAGCGGAAGACCTCGGTATCCAAGATGGTCTCCAGTGGCGCGATCGTCGACGAAGCCGATCACTTGATGTCCAAGTTCACGGTGCTGTAAGCACTTGTCAGCAATAAGGCGACTTAGATCTCCGCTGCCTGCGATCAGAACACGCTTGAGCCCGATACCAGCTCGCCAACGCCGCTCAAATATCGCTCGAACGAATTCACGAACACTATAAGAGGCGAAGGTGTTAACTAAAAGAAATATCCCCCAGACAATCTGTGAGACTTCGAATGCACCTCGCTCCTTGAGTTCAATGGGTAGGAAGTAGGTCTGCACATAGAGTGTAGTGACGATACCTAAGACCACTGCAATCACACTCCCTACGAATACGCCAAAAAAGTCATCGAGTCGCGATCGGTGACGTCGGAGTCTGTACATTCCGTGAATCTGGAATGCAAGAGGGACAATTAATGCCACTAAGGGGAGTACGGCGAGATATTGCGAAAGCGGTGGGTAGCCGCGTGTTACAGGAATTAGATCCGTTTCGAAACGGATAACGTAGGCCAGCGTAAAAGCCGCCATGCCGAATAGCGCATCCGATACAACGTGTAAGGCGACAAAAAGCCTAGCGTGGCGCGCTATCATTGAGCCTTCGCTCCGGGAGAGGCTAGCATGTCTGATACAGACTGACGGATATTTGAGAGGAAATGGGTCTCTGAAAATCTTAAGGCGTGTGTTCGGATCGTTGATTTATCAAAATTCGAAATCTGTACGCGCCGAAGCGCACTTGCGAACGCTTCTGGGGTGCTCTCGTCAACAAGAACTCCAGTTACTTCGTTGACAACGGTCTCTTGTGCGCCTCCACGATTCAGTGCAATAACGGGGCATCCACAGGCTTGGGCCTCCAAGGGTGCAATACCGAACTCCTCTTCACCTGGGAGGAGAAATACCTCCGCCTGACGGTACTGCTGCCTAACTGCTTCATCGTTCAGGCTTCCAAAGAATCTAACCTCTGGACCGGCAAGCTTACGAAGTCGGTCCATCTCAGGCCCAACGCCTACGACATGAAGTGGAATTTTGGCTAGACGACACGCTTCAATTGCGAGATCTATTCGTTTATACGGTACAAGCGCCGACACAATTAAGGCTACTGGACTTGGCTCCGTGGAAGCCGGATGAAAAAAGTTCGTATCAACTGGCGGATAGACCACCGCCGCGGACCGATTATAGTAACGCTCGATTCGCCCTGCAACGTGTTGGGAAATGGCGATATAGCGGTCAACTCGGCTGGCTGTGCTCGCATCCCATCGAGCGAGTTGGCGAAATACTGGGCGCGCGAGAGCATTTGCGATTGGTCCGATCCGTTCAACTCCGAAATAGACGTCGAATTGATCCCAGGCGTAACGCATCGGCGTGAAGCAGTAGCAAAGGTGACGAGCCCGGCCGGGTTTAATGATTGATTTAGCAACGCAATGGCTGGTGCTAATTATGACGTCGAATTGGTCGAAGTCGAACTGTTCAATGGCAATAGGAAATATTGGCAAATAATGACGATAAAATCGTTTACTGAATGGTATTTGCTGAACGAATGACACGTTAGGCTGTCGTTTTTCGAGAAGTGGTGAAACTGTTCCTGGATGATGAAGCAAGGTAAAGAGTTCAGCATCAGGATAAAGTTGGCAGAGTCCTTCAAGTGCACGTTCTCCACCGCGCATGCCGGTTAGCCAGTCATGAACCAGGGCAATTCGTTCACCGCGGTTTAGTGAGGGGCCGCTAAACTCAGGCATTGGTTTTACCTGCTGGAGGTGAGAGACGCTGGTTAGAAAGTGATTTCTCGCGATAGATCTTTAAAATATGTTGAATAGATCGATCCCAGGAAAACTGCTTAGCCCGTGCTCGGCCTTTGGCGACAAGCTCTTCTCTGAAAACATTGTCTTCCAAGACGCGACAGATTCCGTCCGCGATTGCATCTTGATTTTGCGGGTCAACAAGAACGGCGGCGCCTCCGGTAACCTCTGGGAGAGAAGACACGTTAGAAGTAACGACGGCTGTGCCGCTGGCCATGGCCTCGAGGGGTGGCAACCCGAAACCTTCATACAGAGAAGGAAAAACAAACGCTCGTGCGAGGTGGTATAAGACTCGGAGTGTTTCATTGGGCACGAAACCGAGAAAACGAACACAGCGATGCAGTTGATATCGATGCACCGCCCGTCGTAACTTCGCGTAGCGGGTGATGTCGTCGCCGATAATTAGCAGGGATAGGTCGTCATGCCCGAGAGAGCGAACCTTATAGAATGCATCGAGGAGCCGTTCTAGGTTCTTGTGTGGATGCACGTTACCTACATACAGTAGAAATGGCGGCTGTAGTTGGTAACGTTCTCTAATCCGCTCTATGTTTTTATCGGGAGGCGGAACAAAGAAGCAATCGTCGATCGCATTTGGTATTACGGTGATCTTATCGGCTGGAATATCAAAGAAAGAGAGAATGTCCTGCTTGGAAGCTTCTGAAACTGTTAGGACTCGATCGGACCGGTGGGTGGCCGTCCAAAGTGCAGCTCGAGCGTATCCATAAGCGAACCGGTTCGGTAAGTACTGAGGAAATCTAAGATGAATGCAGTCATGAATTGTAACGATAGAGCGACAAGGAGTTAGTGCAGGTAGCGTATAGTGCGGTGCGTGAAAGAGATCTATGGCTTCTCGCTTAAGTTGGATCGGAATTCGTATTTGTTCGCTGATGGAGTAGGACCCTGCAGGCTGTGAAACTATTCGAAAGTTTTCCCCGAGACCAGAAGCAAAGGTCCGGTCGTCTGGCTTAGACAACAATATATATTCAGTCGTGGAATCAAGCCGATGGAGGTGCGTTACTAGGTTCCTAATATAGGTCCCTATTCCGTAGTCGTGGAGCTTTCTGACGTCAATAGCGATACGCAAGCGACAATTCCTTCAGTGAGTAGAAGCGTCCAACCTTCGAAAACCTATGAATCTAATTAAAAGCAAGTGTATCAAAGCAAACCGCTAGCCCTTCTAAGACCAGTTGTCTCGAAGTCTTCAGATACGCCGGCGAAATCGAAGGTAAGCCCTTAAAGCAGGCACCCAAAACGGATGATGCTTTTCGTAGAAAGCCAGCTGGCTACGCCGGTAGGCTAGAGCAGTGGCCTCTGGTGCTGTAGAAACCGACTGACCGCGTGTATGTTGAACCTCAGCGGCAGGAGTAAAGAGTATCCGTCGTTGCCGGGATCGAATTGCTGCACAAAAGTCTACGTCTTCTACGTACATAAAGAAACGCTTATCCAAAAAGCCAACCGCTTCGGCGTCAGCTCGGCGTACGAGTAGGCAGGCTCCGCTAACCCAATCAGGAAAATGGACCTGGTTCGCTCGTCTCTTAACCAGAGAGGACACAGGCGGGAATCCGCGGGTGTGTAACCAGGTTAATAGCTTCTGTGTGATTTCATTGAAAGGGCCAAGCATTGGGCCCCATGACAGCTCGACGGATCCTGCGCCATCGACGAGTCGAGGCCCAGCGACGGCGCACTCGTCATCGCTAATAAGAGCCTCAACTAGGCGGTCAAGTGCACCTTCAGGCACGACAGTATCGGGATTCAAAAGCAATACGAGTGGTGCTTGAGTGTGAGCGAACCCGATGTTACAGCCTTGGGCGAAGCCGACATTCTTTGACAATGGAACGATTTGAATATTTGGCCATTTCTCGCAGACCCGAACTACATTGTTATCACTTGAGCCATTGTCCACGACAATGATCTCGTGTTTGCCTGCAGGTGGATGAGCATGCAATGAGAGCAGGCAGCGCTCGAGATCATTAGCGGCGTTAAAGCTAACGATAATGATGTCAAGTACGCTCATGGGTCGCGCTTTCGATGACGTCGAGCGTCAGGTCAGCCGTGTGGCTCCAGGAATAGCGATCTAGAACAGCGTCTGCGGTTAGCGGAGGATTATTTAAACCTCTGATAATAGAGTCGGCAATGTTTTCGAGGTTTCCTGGAGCAGCGTAAATTGCGGCTTCACCGTAGACTTCTCGAGCTACTTGGGTATCAAGGACGACTATCGACATGCCAGCCGCTAAGGCCTCAAGCGGTGGAAGGCCGAAGCCCTCGTATTCGGAAAGAAAAGCGAACACCCGCGCGCGTCCGTAATACTTGCTAAGGTGTTCGTCATCAACCCAACCATCGATACACACCCTGTCGTCAATACCTAGAGACCTACTAAGTTGGTCGAGGTGTTCGAATGGGTAGGTTCGGTTGCACCCGATCACCGCAAGCTTGGCTTCTGGTACTCGTGTCAGCACTCGAGCAAACGCAGAGAGAAGCCAGGGTAAGTGGCGACGAGTAAAGATTGATCCGACAAAGAGTATTAGTGGCTCATGATCAGCGGGAGGGATGGCTGGAGTTAGGCGGTCATCTGCAGCCAATGGCGTCACGGTGATCCGTTCCGGTTGGACATTGAACCAGTTAACGATTTCTGTTTTTGAGAATTCCGATATTGTCAGGATTCTGTTGGCCCGGGAAACTGCGCGACTTGTGAGGTAACGCTGGCGAAAGCCTTCCCTCCATCTGGACCATTCTGGATGTGCAATAAACGACACGTCTGGAATCGTCACTATTATGGGGCACTTAACTCGGAGTGGTGCAGAATATGCTGGTGAAAAGAAGACGTCTGGTTTAGCCGAGTTGACGATAGGCGGAAGAGTCACTTGCTCCCACCAGCTTCCTTTGGAGCCCGGAACGACTTGGATGTTAAATTGATTACTATTGCTACATAAAAACCGAGAGAACTGGTTTTGGGCTACTGGTTCCTCGGGAGTATAAAGTGTAAACCTGTGGGATTTTCCGCGGCTCGACTCAGCCCACTGATGGCAGAGGTTCCCCAAATAACGTCCGATTCCGGTCGTGTAACCCAGTAACTCCCGAGCGTCGATTCCGATGTGCATTAGCTGAGGCTGAGGCTAGCCTCATAATCCTCGACGTTGGCGAACTGCATTTTCATACGCAGCAAGAAGGATGCGCGCCGATTTATTCCAATTATATGCCTGTGCTTGAATAAGGCCACGCGCAACGGTCTCGTCAGCGTATTGTCGATCATCGAGAATTCGCGCCATAGAAGCCTCTATGGCACTTTCGTCTTCAGGATCAACGAGAGTGCCGGCATTGCCCACGACCTCAGGTAAGGCGCCTCGATTTGAGGCCACCACAGGGACTCCTACGGTCATTGCTTCGAGAGCGGGAAGGCCGAAACCCTCATCCAGGGATGGTAGAACTACCATGCTCGCAGAAGAATAAAGTTCATAGCACTGATCCCTGGGGACGTAGCCTAACACCCGAACCTTATCACTAAGTGGTGAGGCCTCAAGTTCTCTGAGCACACCTGATCCACTTGGTGTTACTCGTCCAGCTAAAACGAGGTCTGGGGTATCAGCGCGATGGCTTATTAGCGAGCGGTAAGCTCGCAGTAAGGTGGACAGGTTTTTTCTTGGTTCGATCGAGCCCACGAAGAGAATGTGTCCCTCGTATGCCGGTGCACTTCGCGGCGTCCAGCTTGGCGCGCCATTAGTGCAAAGAATAATTCGCTCTTTTGAAATACCTAGTTGATTGTGTACGAGCGATGCTGTGTAACGGGAAGGCACGATCACGCCGTCAGCTCGAGTAGCATGTTGTTTAGCCAAGTCAGGATAATCGGTGCGTATCTCGCCTAATGTGTGGTTGGGATAATTCAGAAAGTATAAGTCGTGGATGGTGACGAAACACGCTGCTTGCTTTGAGGGAATAAGAAGTGGATGTGGCGAATGTGCTACATCAAAGTTTCCTGCGAGTAGCTCGATGGGTGGCCACTCTGCGTGATGCCAGAGCCAGTTAAGACAGCGAACTGGAATTCGTCGATCGACGACCTGTGCATTGCCTACGGTGTTTATTGGTAGGCGATGACGCAAGGAGCTCGAAAAAATAGTGATCGAAACATCTGCTTGAGTTGCACTCTCAGCAGCGATTGCCTGCGAAAGATTGTGAATGTGCTCACCAACCCCAGTAGGCTGGTGTAGTGCAGGGCGATAGTCGATGAGGATGCGCACGATGGACTGCTTGAGGTTCTGAATCTTACTTTGGAGAGGCGAGCCAACGCCCGGGCGATCTTAGACGGTTTGTTGATGATAACAGAGACACCTGCATGACAAAAGGCCTGAAGTTTGCAACCCCTTATTAATCAATAGCTTGACTGGCCATTCGGCCAATGTTACCGTTGATTCTTTGTAGATTGGTGTGCATGACGGACTATTTCAATTGGTAGCCCGACGACGGAGGCGTTGCGAATGAGGATCACAGTCGTTGGTACAGGCTACGTCGGCCTGGTAGTTGGTGCTGGCCTTGCCGAACACGGTAATGACGTTGTGTGTGTCGACATTGATCCGGAGAAGGTGCGCACTCTTCAACGAGGAAGGATTCCAATATTCGAGCCTGGTCTTGAAGAGCTAGTGAAGCGGAATCGATCGGAGAAACGCCTCAGTTTCACACTGGAGCTTACGAAAGCAGTTCGTCGGTCGGAAATTGTTTTCATTGCTGTTAGCACTCCCGAAGGTGCGAGTGGGGACGCGGACATTGGCCAGGTATACGCAGTCGCACGTGATATCGGTCGCGCCATAACAGGATATACCGTAGTGGTGATAAAGAGTACGGTGCCTGTTGGTACCGCTACGCGAGTGCGAGAGGCGATCGAGCGGGAGACGAAGCACCCGTTTAGCGTTGTTAACAATCCAGAGTTTCTCAAGCAAGGCGCTGCTGTCGATGATTTCTTGAAACCGTCTCGCGTTGTAGTTGGAGCCGAAGATTCTAGAGGCGCTGAGGTTCTGAAAAGACTCTATGTGCCTTTGACACGCACCGGTGCCCCGATTCTCATTATGGATCATGCAAGTGCCGAGTTGGCGAAGTATGCCGCGAATGCCATGCTGGCGACCCGCGTGTCATTCATGAACGAGATTGCAAACGTAGCTGAGCAGGTTGGTGCGAATATAGACTACGTTCGTCAGGCGATTGCAACGGACCCTCGTATTGGCTCAGCGTTTCTGTTTCCTGGTGTTGGCTATGGCGGCAGCTGTTTCCCTAAGGATGTAAAAGCCTTACAGAGTACGGCCAGAGCGACTGGATATGAATCTAAGTTACTTGCCGCGGTAGTGGCTGTGAATGATAACCAAAGGGTTCGGTTTGTCGAGAAGCTTAAAGGGCATTTTGGTGCACTTAATGGCAAATGTTTCGGTGTGTGGGGGCTAGCATTTAAACCACGTACTGACGATATGCGGGAGGCGCCTTCCGTTCCGATCATTGAACAATTGTTGATTGAGGGCGCGGAGGTGCAGGCATACGATCCTCAGGCAGAGAAAGCTGCACGGCGTATTTTTGGTTCAGACTTGTCTTTTGTGAAGGGGAGTTACGACGCGATTAAGGGTGTAGATGCCCTAGTAATATTAACCGAGTGGAATGAGTTTCGTGAGCCTGATTTCGAGAAGATGCGCTCCCTAATGCGCAGTCCAGTGATCTTTGATGGCAGGAATCTGTTCTCTCCCGAACAGATGCGGAATCAAGGTTTCACCTATATTTCTATTGGCCGACAATCTTGAGTAATGTGCTAGTGGTCGGTGGCGCGGGGTATATCGGCAGTCATGCATGTCT
Organism: Acidobacteriota bacterium; assembly: GCA_002717745.1. Taxonomy (GTDB): domain Bacteria; phylum Acidobacteriota; class Vicinamibacteria; order Vicinamibacterales; family UBA823; genus UBA11600. The sequence goes on along the minus strand of PBBF01000041.1, from coordinate 5,218 downwards.
AGCACTGCGTGAGGCTGGGCATGAAGTTGTTGTGTACGACAACTTTTCTACCGGCCATCGGCAGGCAACTCTCGGTAACGCCTTTATTGATGGGGATATTGAAGACAGTGGGAAGCTTAAGGGGATATTTAAGAAGTATAGAGTGTCAGCTGTAATGCATTTTGCAGGCCTTCTCTCAGTGTCGGAGTCGGTATCAAATCCAATTGCATACTACAGGGCTAATGTTGAGGGTACGCTGTCGCTTCTAAGTGCAATGGTAGATGTAGGAATTGGCGTGATGGTGTTTTCATCTACGGCTGCAGTGTACGGAAAGCCAGATTATTCGCCTATGCTGGAAGATCATCCAACTAGGCCATTGAATGCATACGGAGAGAGCAAGTTGGCAATTGAACGTGCCTTTCCTCACTACGAGCGCGCCTATGGTCTGAAGACTAGCAATTTGAGGTATTTCAACGCTAGTGGTGCAGACCCGAAAGGTCGCCTGGGGGAAGCACATGACCCGGAAACCCATCTAATACCACGAGCGTTCGAGGCAGTATCGGGAGGGCGACCACTTGAGATCTTTGGTGAAGACTATCCAACACCCGATGGTACTTGCTTGAGAGATTTCGTCCACGTCACAGATTTAGCAGATGCACACGTCCGTGTTCTTAGGCGTCTTGAAGATGGCGGCGAATCAGGTGTTTACAATGTTGGTACAGGCCATGCTTATTCAGTGCGGGAAGTTGTTGAAATGGTTGAGAGGATAACTGGTCGAAGGGTCCCGGTAAAAATCTCTCCTCGACGGACTGGCGACCCGAGTTCTCTCGTAGCAGCAAGTGATCGAATTCAGAATGAGCTTGGCTGGGCACCAATACATTCAAATCTGCAAGGGATCATTGAGAGTGCCTGGCGCTGGCACCAAACTGGTTGGCACATCGGTGCGGCAGGAGATTCGAGGTGACACCGGTTCGACGCCTCTGGCTCTACGCATGGCCCTACCGTATTCGTTTACTTGCGGCGCTGTTGGCCATGGTTGTTTTTGGAACCGCATCCGCGGGCCTGGCCTATCTAATTAAGCCAATCTTCGACGACGTTCTACCTAATCGGGAACAACTCAGGTTTGTAATTGGCACGCTGATTGGTTGTTACCTCCTTAAGGGCGTGAGCTCATACGTATCAACCTATCTAATGACGGGAGTGGGCCAGCGAGTAGTCCGCAATGTACGTAACCAACTATTTAGCCACATTGTGAATCAGTCGGCCGGGTTCTTTTCATCTCGAATGACAGGGCGACTTGTGTCTCGGATCACAAGTGATGTGAATCAGATTCAGCTAGCTGTCTCGGTCACTGTGGGGGATCTACTCCGGGAATCATTAGCGCTGATCGGTTATGGAGTTCTGCTCTTCTACATCGACCCTGGATTGGCTCTGCTCTGTCTGACCGGCGCACCCGTAGTCGTTTATCCGTTGGTTCGGCTTGGGCAGCGCGTTCGGCTAACAACTCGGCGAAGCCAGGAAGAGTTAGAACATTTGCATCACATTTCAACAGAGGTATTTAGTGGTCATCGTATCGTTAAGGCATTTAGCGCTGAATCACAAGAGGTTGAGAAGTTTAAAGCTGCCTCTGAAAGTTTGTTTCGGACCAATATGAAAGTCATGGGTGCCATAGCGGCCCTGCCGCCACTTATGGAGCTCCTAGGCGGGCTTTGCGTGGCCGGAGCACTCTGGTACGGCAGTCGTGAAATCGTTGCACTTCGTCTCACCTCCGGAGAGTTTGCATCTTTCATCGCTGCGCTATTCATGATGTATGGTCCGGTTAAGAAGCTTAGCCGCGTCACGGCTGGGCTCCAGCAGGCTTCTGTGTGTGCTGAGCGGATATTCGAGATACTCGATGTGCATACTGAAGTTGTGGACAGCCCATCTGCGAAACGCTTGACTCACTTACGGCACAGTATTTCGTTCAGAGACGTTGGGTTTTCCTATGAAGGTCCTGGTGGTAAACCCGTGCTTCAAAATATCAGCCTGACGGTACAACCTGGCCAGATGGTCGCGCTTGTGGGTCTTAGTGGATCAGGTAAGACTACTCTCGCAAATCTTATAGCGCGCTTTTACGATGTTACTGAGGGGGCCATTCTACTGGATGGCGTCGATATCCGTGATGGTACGCTGAGTTCGTTGCGTGGGCAGATCGCGATGGTTACTCAGGAAACAATTTTGTTCGACGGAACGGTTGCGCAGAACATCGCCTATGGCGTTCGTGACGCCTCACAGAATGCGATCGAGGAAGCTGCTCGCGTTGCACATGCACATGAATTTATTGGCGAATTGTCGAATGGTTACGAGACGCAGGTAGGGGAAGGTGCCCATAGGCTATCAGGGGGGCAACGGCAACGACTTGCGATCGCTAGAGCACTGCTTACGAACGCGCCGATTTTAATTCTTGACGAAGCAACCTCGGCGCTTGACAGTGAGTCAGAGGACCTAGTTCAGAGGGCGTTCGCGCGTCTCCTTTCGAACTGTACCTCGTTCGTGATTGCTCATAGGCTATCAACAGTTCGACGAGCTGATGTCATTGTTGTGTTAGATGCTGGGCGGGTAGTTGAGATGGGGCGACACGATGACCTTCTACAGCGTGATGGTGGTGTTTATAGAAACCTATATGACATGCAGATCTTTGATAACCTCAGACGACAACGATCAAGACGCGAGGATGTTCAAAAGCCAATAACCGGTGTAGACGAAATGGTTAACGAAGGCGCCGACTTTGGAGCCAAGAGCCATGATTAGGTCGATGACGGGTTTTGCTAGTGTCGATGTGGAACACCCGATGGTGGTTTTGAGTGTAACTCTGCGAAGTGTAAATCATCGCCATTTGGACCTGCACGTTCGCCTGCCGAATCCACTGCTAGCTCTAGAGTCCCTGTTACGTTCACAGGTTCAGCAGCAACTTGCTCGAGGCAGAGTAGAGCTTAATGTGAGTGCGCAGTTTGTCCAGCGAGCTAACCTCGAAGTCGAAGTGAACGAGGCACTAGTCGAGAGGTTAAGCGAAGCCCTTAATCGTGTAAGGGCGAGTGGTCTTTCAATTGCCGACTTAACCGCTGGCGATCTACTGCATTTACCCCACGCAATTGATGTTAGGGAGACTGCTGGGGATTCGGAGGTTGCTGCACAGCCAGACGTGATAGAAGTCGTAACCGGAGCCGTGGCCCAGGCACTTGATGAATTGGTGACCATGCGGTCGACTGAGGGAGAGTATCTACTCGCCGACTTAGATTCGAGATGCGCTCTAGTTAGTGAACTCATTGCTAAATTGGAGACGTCGGCGGCTCACGCTCAAGGGGTGCTAGAGGCTCGGCTCGGCGAGCGACTTAAACAATTGGTTGGCGAATCAGAGTTGGACCAGGGGGTGGTTGCCCAGGAAATCGTAAAATTTGTCGCCCGCTCAGATATTGATGAAGAGATTGTGCGGTTAAAGGGACACATAGTCCACTGGCGCACGATCGTGGATGATAGTCTAGCCTGTGGACGACGGCTAGATTTCCTCCTTCAAGAGATGAACCGCGAGATTAATACCATCGGTTCTAAGGCTGAAGGTTTGGAGGTTTCTAAGTTAATTGTTTCAGCGAAGGCGGACCTTGAACGGCTTCGTGAGCAGGTACAGAATGTCGAATAGACTCCAAGACAAGGTTTAGCGTGCGCAAGGGTTCACTATTTGTTGTGTCTGCTCCATCCGGAACCGGCAAGACCAGCCTTGTTGAGCGCCTCGTCGAGTTGATGCCAAACATGGTCGAGTCTCGTTCGTACACAGCGCGAAGTCCTCGACCGGGTGAAACGAACGGCGTGGATTATAATTTTGTGAATCGCGAGACTTTTGAAAGCATGATTAGTCGTGACCAATTTCTTGAATGGGCGGATGTCTTTGGGAATCTCTACGGAACTTCGAAAGCAGATACAGAGGAGAAGTTGGCAAGTGGCTTAGATGTGGCGCTGGTAATCGATGTAAATGGGGCACGCCAAGTTCGCCAGAGTGGAGCTAATGCCACGAGTATTTTTATTCTCCCTCCTTCACCTAGCATACTTGAGTCACGGCTTCGAGGTCGTAGTCAGAACAGCAACCAGGAAATTCAGGAACGCCTCAAGGTGGCGCGTGAAGAAGTTAAGGCGTTTAATGAGTATGACTACGTGGTTATCAATGACGAGTTTGACGCGGCCCTTGGGCGCTTAAAGGACATTGTAAGTGGGTGTTGTGCAAGAGTGCCGGATGCAAGGCCCGATGTGGATAACATAGTGGCGACATTCGAGTTAAAGTAGAGCATGGCTTTTATCGCATTAGGAGTGACTGGTAGCGTTGCCGCCTACAAAGCGGTGGAGGTGGCGCGCGGGCTCCAAAAGAATGGGCACGATGTAACTGTCATTATGACAGCTGCAGCAGAACGGTTTGTTGGCCAGCTTACCTTTGAGGCGATCACGCGTCGAGATGTCATTACAGATCAGTTTACACCTGGTCTAAATGCTTCCGTCGAGCATGTATCGATGGCGTCTGGGATTGACGCACTTGTCATTGCGCCGGCGACGGCAAATATCATTGGTAAGTTCGCAAACGGGATTGCGGATGACTTCCTCACCTCTATGCACTTGGTGACCCGTGCGCCAATCCTCATGGCACCAGCAATGAACAGTAATATGTGGGGTCATGTTGCAGTTGAGCGGAACCTGGAGATACTCCGTGGGAGAGGTGTCCACTTCGTTGAACCGACCGAGGGTGACTTGGCCTGTGGGTGGACTGGTCCTGGTCGTCTTGCGGAGCCCACGAGCATCGTCACTGCGGTCGAAGAGAGCCTTCGCCCACGCGGCTCGCTTCTTGGTCGATGCTTCTTGATCACGGCCGGTCCAACTTATGAGGATCTTGACCCGGTAAGATTTTTGGGGAATCGCTCGACCGGGCGAATGGGTCGAGCCCTGGCTCAAGCGGCAGCACGCAGAGGAGCTCGAGTTATTCTGGTAACCGGACCTGTGCCATTAGAAATGCCTGCGGGTGTCGAAGTGGTTGAGGTAAGGTCCGCGTCGGAGATGCACCGGTCGGTTACGGAACGTAAGACGGAAGCGGACGCAATGATTTTGGCAGCGGCCGTCGCAGACTATACACCGACTGGCGGCCCACAAAGCCAAAAGCTTCGCAAAGATCAGCGTATTGAGACGATTGAGCTTACTCGGACATTGGATATTTTGGCGGACT